>CAJXZP010000023.1 GCA_913062955.1 uncultured Flavobacteriales bacterium
AACCATAAGTAATAATTCAGCGACTAGCGGGGGGGGGGTATATTCTATCGCTTTTTCTTCTACTTCTTCTGTAACAGTAGGGAGTTCGATAATTGATGGGAGTAGTATTTATAACGGAGGAGCTAATTCAATTACTTCTTTAGGGTTTAATGTTTTTAGTGATTTCCCAACTGGCGCCACAGTTACTGGGGACCAAGTTAATCAAGTATTAAACCTACAAGATTTAGCCTTTAATGGAGGTGCTACCCAAACCATGTTGCCAGCAGTTGGTAGGATTGCAATTGATGCGGGAGATCCTTTAGATCTGAGTGCCGCACAAAACCGTACCATTTCTGGAGGAAGAAGAGACGTAGGTGCTGCAGAAACAGCCTGTACAACTACCGCAGGTACGTACACCGAAACCGTTTGTTTTGGAGATAGTATTGTGGTGAATGGAACAACCTATAAAACATCAGTTACTGGAGCTACAGAAGTGTTTACCAATATTGGTGCTAATATGTGCGATAGTACGGTAACCATTAATTTAACAGTAGAAAATACCATAGACACTTCAACAACGATTATTGGGTTAACAATAACAGCAAACGCCACTAGCGCAACATACAATTGGATAGATTGTAATACAGGAAATCCTATTACACCAGCGGAAACAAATGTAAATTATACAGCTACAGCAAATGGAGATTATGCCGTTGTGGTAACTGTAGGAAATTGTTCAGATACCTCAGCTTGTGTAAATATTAGTACTGTTGGCATAGAGGCACAAACGAGTAACATCAATTTATCTATACACCCTAACCCAGCAACAAATAAATTAACTATTGAAAATAAAGAATTGAAAATTAAGTCCATTTCAATTTTAAATATCACAGGGGGAATTGTAAAAAAAATAACTGAAAACACTAAGACCATTGATGTTTCTAATTTGACAAAAGGCATTTACCTTTTACAAATCCACACAGATAAAGGGTTGGTAAACAAAAAATTTATTAAAGAATAATAATTAGTAACAAGAACGTGTAAACTCCGTTTTCAGAAAAAGGCTATCAATACTTGATAGCCTTTTTCTTTGAATATATAAATAAAAAGAAAACGTTGGGTAACATCATCTATATTTTTTGGGGCGGTTGGCAGTAATTTAAAATAGCAAAGCAATTAATAAGCACCGCCAAATCGTTAGATTAGCCGATAGGGAAATATTCTAAAATTTGGTTTTTAAGAAAAAATAAATCACAAAAAATTCAACGTTTTGGCTCGGGGCATATACGGAGCTCTTGTGCTGATCGGGAGCCGAAGTAGGGTAGCTTTGTGCGTCCTTAGGAAAAATGGATATGGATATAAAAAAAGCAATAGAAATAATCAGTAATCAGTATTCTCTATTAACCTCTGAATGTAAATCCGAGTTATTAAATAATTCTAAAATTTTAGTGTTAGAAAAAGGCACAACTCTGGTAAGAGAAGGACAATATTCTGATAAAACTTTTTTCATTATAAATGGATGCGCAAGAGCCTTTTATTTGAAGGATGGAAAGGACATTTCTGATTGGTTTGCTTTTGAAAATGATTTTATAAGTTCCATAAATAGTTTTTTTCTTAATATTCCTAGCCCCCATTATATTGAACTACTTGAAGATTCCGTATTATTAGAAATATCCAGAGAAAATGTGGAGAAATTGGCGAATACATATCGTGACTTTGAGCGATTAAGTAAAGTGATCGTTATAAAAACAATGCTCATGCAACAAGAAAGGATTTCATCTATGCAATTTCATTCTGCAGAACAAAAATATGAAAATGTTTTATCCATTCATCCGAATATTAGTCAACGAATTTCATTAACACATATCGCTTCCTATATTGGTATTACACTTGAAACATTAAGTAGGATAAGAAAACGCCAAAGCCGAATTTGATTTAGATCAAATGATAACTCACCTTTTAAAGTCATCTTCGCAAAAAAAGATGAAACGAATTCATTATCTCTCAGGAATAACGATAACAATTTTCGTGGTTTTACACCTGTCTAATCATGTATATAGCCTTTTTGGACCAAACGCTCACCTTGACCTGATGAACGATTTAAGAGTTGTTTATAGAAATATAATTGCTGAAACTATATTGCTTTTTGCCGTTGCAATTCAAATTATTTCAGGAATAAGATTCGTTTTAAAAAAACGGAACTCCAAATCTGATTTTTTTGGGAAATTACAAATTTGGACAGGTTTATACCTGGCCTTTTTTTTGTTAATTCATGTAAGTGCTGTTTTATCTGGGAGATTAATTTTGAATTTAGATACTAACTTTTACTTTGGTGTTGCTGGATTAAATACTTTTCCCTTAAACTTATTTTTCATGCCCTATTATGGCCTTGCTATTATTTCATTTTCCGGGCATATTTCAGCAGTTCATTCGAAAAAAATGAAAAGTAAATTATTCGGAATGGGATCGATTGAACAATCCTATGGAATTTTTATTATCGGAATAATTTTGACTTTAGTAATACTTTACGGGTTGACAAACGGATTCCATGGAGTGGAAATACCAAAAGAATATGATATAATCACTGGGAAATAAAAAATACCTTCCCCCTATAATTATTGCCATGCAGAGGCTAGGCTCTGGAGCATTTAAAAATGTAAATGGTATAGCTCCATAACTTTTGCTAGGTGGTTATCCGAAACCAAAATATCTTATATCCATGCCAGAGAGATTCGGATTCAGTCATCTTTATTAGGCTCAGCGCAAGGCTTAGCTCCGCAAAAGTTAGTAGTTTAGCAGTAATTATTAAGTTACCCGAAACTTACCATATGTGTACTGAGCTTTTACCAAAGTAGGGTAGTGTGGTGTGGAATTCCCCTCTTTTGGGACTGACAATAAGATCCTTCAGACAACGTTTTTGTTGTTGGAAAAAAAATATGAAAAACTCAATATTATTAACGCTCTTACTTTTCATAATTATTTCTTCTTGTAAGAAAGAGTTAACCAAAGAAGAGGACACTCAAAATTTAATGGAAATTTTTGGGGACATTCAAAGTATGGCACAAAGTATAGATTGTACAAATTCTGGAGAGTGGACATTTACTAGTTATGGAAGCAAAGCTTGTGGAGGTCCAAAAGGCTATATACCGTATTCGTTAAATATGGATGTACTAACATTCCTGCAATTAATCGAAACCCATAGAAGAAAAGAAAGGGAATTCAATGATAAATGGGGGGCAATTAGTGATTGCATGATGGCTATTCAACCCACTGGAGTTCATTGTAAAGATGGAAACCCGGTTTTAGAATATTAAAAAACTACACTCAATAATCCATATAGTTAATGCCGTGCAAAGGCTAGGTTCTGGGGTATTTAAAAAGGTAAATGGTATAGTTCCATAAGTTTTACTCTAGATTATCTGATACAAAAATGCCACGTTGCATTCCATGCTAGGGAGATTAGGATTCTGTAATCTTAAATTGTCTCAGGCCAAGGCTAAGCTCCGTAAAAATTAGTAGTTTAGCAGTATTAATTTAATTACCCAGTACTGACCATGCTTGTACGGAGTTGCTTGCACTGATTGTAGGGAGTACTTCGGTAGGTTTAGCAGAATTCGTAGCTATAGTGCACAGCGGTCGAAATGCCGAAGCAAGGTAGTGTGGTCGGTTATGAAAGAAATATGACGAAGAAAATACTTGTACCTATAGACATAAATGATCCTCAGGGGAAGATTAATGACTTCTTATTTCCTGATCCAACAGACAAAAAAATGGTTCTAAAGGGAATAAATACTGGAAAAGTATGGGGCTTTGGGATGGTGATTTTGACAAGTGAAATCAGTGAGAATGATCTTTTTAAAAGGATTATTGATAGCGGTAATAAAATTGAATCCGTACAATCACTTTTAAATGCGCTTAAGGAATATGTAATAGAGATGCCAAAATATAAGATTGGAAATATTTTAAAATTGAACGACAATAAATCAAATGTTGATTTCGTAATTGAATATCAACGATTGACGAAAAAATAATAAACGACCGACAATAATGGGTATAAAATATTTTGATGAAATAGATTCAAATAAACTTGTAGACTACTATTCAAAAAAAATTGAACTAGACTCCGTAAGAATTGATGTTGATTTAAATTTTGAATCTCAAAGTTTATCTTATGAAGAAGCTGAAAATCTGAATACCTGTTTAAAGGAATTACCAAATATTATTAAGAATTCATGGCAATGGATAATGAGTGATTACAAAAATGGAGAAGATGTAAGTGAATACATATCATTTCATTTGGACGATTTTTTTGAAGATGACCCAGAAGAAATATTAAAAGGAACGGACTCTAATCTTGACAATAAAGACAGATTTCTTCAAACATTGAGAGTGAATCGAATTGGGGTCTATCCCGACTCACCAGAAAATTATTTAGTCATTGACTGGATGACTGATCCAGAATTATCTAACTACAAATTGGTCGTTAATTGCAACCAGAATTTTGAATTGGAATATATCACTGTGGAAAGTTAAAATAATAAACAACTGCCATAAATGGCTATAAAGCATAGGGCCGAACCAACCAAATCATTCCGTTGGTTCATAACTGGAACTTTTGGCTTAATCACACATGAAAAATATAGAAATGACAAGAAAAGATCATCTGAAATTTTGCGAAATTTGTCATCATAGATCATTGAATTTTAGAAAAGGATTAATCTGTTCAAAAACGAATGAAATTGCCGATTTTAACATTGAATGTGACTCTTTTGAAAAAGATGACATAGAGAAAGAAAGACTTTTTGAAAAAAGACTATCCAGTGCAAATGACACAAATTCAGGAGACCCAATTGATTTTAAAAAAAACAAAGAAAATGGGATACTTGCCATGGTAATAGGAATTGGCATTCTTTTCCTAACGCTATTTGCGGAGAGTATCCCTTTGATTATTATTCCTTCAGGAGCAATGATATGGGGATGGACCGTTTATAAGAAAGGCGTAAAACAAGAACAAATCCACGCAGAAAATAAAGAAAATTAAGCCTATCAATCGCAATATTTAATGCTTGAAAAATGGGCTTAAGAACGTCTGTCGCTCGTGCTCCGTCAAAATAAATAGTAGGCAGTTGAAAAATGAAGCTGGGGATGCGATGTTTTAGGGAATGCCGTTAATCAAGAAAATACCCAAATGAAAAGAGCATCCTAATAAAAACATTAAACGAGTTGATGAAACCTTTAGAACGATCAAATTATGAAAGAATATTTGGAGTGATAACCACTTTGAATGTTCTATTGCCCTTAACTGTTTCTATTATTCATTCTCAATGACCTTTATGGGAACACTTCGGTTTCGTATAATGCATGGGGACAATTCTTTCTATTTGAAAGTACTACAATGCTCATTATTTCCTTATTCGGTTTTACGATTTAATCAGAATTTCGAAAAAAGCAAAACGAATAATAATTTGGATCTATATTTTGCTGGACCACTTGCCATTGATAATAATAACTGGGTGGGAAAATTTAGGGTGTCTTCAGACATTCTTCACATCCACAATGACTGTTTTTTGGGTAGGGAATCTAAAAAAAAAACAATAATAAGAAACATTTAATCGCAAGTTCAATATGGTTAGGAATAAACCTATTGATACCGACAATGCCATTTTGGTGAAAAATAAATAATAATAACTTAAACAAATCCTTCATGTATAGAATTCTGATACTCCTATTCACTTTAGGGGTAAGTACTGGCTATGGGCAATCAAAAAAAACGGTAAAACATTTCGATAAAGGATTGACTTTTTCAGAAAATAAGGAATATAAAAAAGCTATTTCTGCTTATTTAGATTGTATTGAAGAAGACCCAACGCAGTCTTCGTGTTACTTAAATGCAGGCATTGATTATTCTTCTATTGGAGAATACGAACGTTCTATTGAAATGCTTGAAAAAGCGATGAATATTGATCCGGCCAGTTATAAAATATGTACAAGTTTGGGAAATTCATTTTCGCATGTGGGAGCCTATAAAAAAGCCATATATTACCTGGGACAAGCGATTGATTTAAAAGAAGATGGTTTGGATACCCTCTATTTTAATATCGGGAATAACTATATGCGTTGGGGTAAATTGGATAGTGCTGTTTGGTATTATGAAAAAGGGCTGGATCTAAATCCTGAGTCGGGAGTAATTCGAACCAATCTAGCTTATGTTTTGATTTTACAAGAGGATTATTTAGCCGCTAAACCAGAACTTAAAATCCTAATAAAGGATTTTCCTAAAGTGGCAAATAATTACAATAATCTGGGGTATGTGTTTTATCAATTGAATGAATTAAAATCTGCGGAGTATTATGTCAATAAATCCCTTGAAATTGATGATGAAAATTCATGGTGTTATAGAAATCTAGGGTTGATTTATAAAAAGAAAGGAGAACAAAAAAAGGCGTGTAAATATCTAAACAGAGCTTTAGATCTTGATTTTGTCAAAATTTGGGGAGAGGATGAGATTAAGGACCTTATTAAATATTGTCCCTAATTCAAGATAAGAAATGACAGGTTTTTTTACCGGAACTTCAAAAAAATGCAAACCAAATATCGGAAGTGTATTCCAATTTTAATGCTGTTTTCTATATTCCTTTCCTTCTTTATGGCCAAAGTGAAAATAGAGAAATATTTGGTTATTTAATGCGTAATGAAATTTTCAAATACCGATAGGTAGATGTACCAAAGGTGGTGGGAACGTTTGCGAAGTAGCGTATCGTTAGTTGTTAGTGTCATGGATGGTAATCAACGCGTTGAGGAAGTTTTAGATGTTCAAGTGGCTTATTGAAATAAAACATTCCCGCTCTTTTATCTGGTATGATTTTAACTTATTTTGCACTTAATTTCCGGGTTATTATCTGATAGTTGGATTTGTAATTATTATCGTTTAATCCTGACTTCAAAGTAAATTGCCGCCATAATGGGTGTGCCCTATATTTTTCACCTGAATGTTAACCTGAGTACCACAAAAATCAAATTATGAAAAACCAAGTATTAAGCCTCCTATTTATTATGATATCCGTCTCTTTTGGATTTAGTCAATCTGGAGATTTAGAAAAACGCTTAAAAAAAGTAGACGGTTTAATAGAAAAAAATAAACTTGAAAAGGCAGGGGAGCGTCTAGAAGGAATCCTAGTAGATTATTCCTACTATGGGAAAGGATGGGACCTATTATCGAAAATAAGACGGAAAGAATGGCAGGATAGTCAAAGTATGGATTCGTTTATGAAGGGCGCATTTACGGTTACCGTTGAAGGTGGAGGGGATAAGGAATCCGATGAATTAGCGAATAGCTTGGTCTCTCTTCTAAATGAAATGAGACCTTCATTAGTGGCTTACGATACGTATATTTATACATTAAGAATGGCAACCCTTAAGTCTAATACGGCTTATTACTCGGCTATATTATTAAGAAATGAAAAAGTAGTGGTTGTGGTGGATACCAATTTAACGGAGAAGGCTTCGGCATACTTTGAGGAGGGAGAAAAAGCGTTTCATAATAAAAACTACCACAAAGCTGCTTTGAATTATCAGAAAGCAGTGGAAGAACAACCTAACTTTTATAAAGCAAGGTTATATTTAGGGGACTCCTATTATTTTACGGGGGATTACATGGAGGCGATAGAAAAGTTTAAATTAGCGAAAGATCAATTTCCAAATATGCTTGAGCCCAGAAAGTATTTAGTGGATGCCTATGCAAAGGAGGGGCTGTATCCAAATTGTTTAGAAGAAGCTATTCGTGCCTTTACTGTTTATCCGGATATATCCATGTACGCTAAACTAAAAGATGCGGCTGTACTTAGCGGTAAAAATATTGAATTAGAATGGACTCAAAGAGCCTGTTTTCCTAACACCATGAAAAGTACGCATTCACAAATATTAATTGAGGATGAAAAAAGTGCGTGGTTTTATTACCAATCCTCTAAAGTTAAACTTAAGGAGTATTGTGATGAAAATGGGAAAGTTTCGAAAGAAAACGGATGGACCAAAGCGAAATATTTAGAAGTATTTAGTTGGGAGCAAATGATTGAACATAGTGCGGAAGATGAATTGTTAGAAGCTAAAAAAATGCAAGAATTGGGGTACTTGGATTGTTATGTTTTGGTAACCTGTTTTCATCAGGATTTTTATAACCAGTATACAGATTTTGCAGTCAATAACGAAGAAAAGATCATTGAATACTTTAACGCATTTATTAAATAAAACCTATATTAGGTATAGATGTAAAGTTAATCAGGTCGATGAAAATGGCCTGTCTGATGTGTCCCAAGGCTTCGAGCTATCGAACTAGTACTACGCACAGCCAAAGGTTGACAACACTAAAAATCAATTAAAAAATGGACGAATTAATAAACGAAAACGTTAATGATATTGAAGCACCCATACTTTACCCCGGGTTAATAGATCGATTAAAGGCTGTTTTTACGGATTACCTTTTAATTATAATTTTCATGTGGATCGTATCTTCCCTTTTTTCAAAATTTGATAATGTACCAAATCTCGTTAAAATAGGGACTTTCGTTTTCATATTTGGGTTATATGACCCTGTTTTTATTAGCCTTTTTGGTGGCACTTTGGGGCATAAGGCAGTGGGCTTAATTGTTAAACAACAACAAAATAATAACCAGAACCTGAACCTACCTATAGCCATAGTCCGAAATTTTTTAAAAATAATTTTGGGATGGATTTCTCTACTTACCATAGGAAGTAGCAAAAGGAAACTAGCAGTCCATGATATGGCGGTAGGGTCTGTTGTATTATTTAAAGCAAAAAAAGTAGAAAGTTAAGGTTCCCAGCACGCCTAATAATTAATGCCGTATAGAGGCTGGGCTCTGGGGAATCTAAAAAAGTAATGGGTTTGGTTCCATAACCTTTGCTCACGGGTATTTGACCCCAAAATGCCAAGCTGATTCTTAACGGTTAAGTTTAGCGTTGGTCATCTCAATAAGGCGCAGCGTTTGCGTTAAACTCTGTGGAAATTATTAGTTTAGCGCTTATGAATTAAACGACCCGGCACAAAACATACGTGTACGGTGCTTTTGAACAAGTATATTGGCACGTAGTGCTTCGGTAGGCTCACCAGAGTCCGGAGCCGAAGTAATCCGAAGCATAGAAGTAGGGTAAGGTAGTGCACAAAAAGAAAAAAACATTCGAAAAATGAAGAAAACGCTTTATGATTTAACAAAAGAGGATTGGAACACTCTTTTTCCAATCGAATTGGTGGACCATAATCCGGAGTGGAAAAATATATATGAAAACGAAAAAGACCGAATAATTGAAAAGGTCGGGGGCGAAATAATAGTACGAATCGAACACTTCGGTAGCACTTCTATACCCGGTATCAAATCAAAGCCATATATTGATTTGATGATTGAAATTCCAACGCCTCTTTTGTTTGACGAAAATTTAATCTCCAAATTTACCGAATTGGGTTATTCTCATTTTGTAGTTCCAAAAAGAGAAAATTTTGAAGCATTCTCCTCCTTTGGAAAGGGATACAATCTTAATGGAGTAAAAGAACAGATTTTTCATATTCATATGGGTCCTAAAGAAAATATAATGTGGGAACAAATTAATTTTCGGGACTTTTTAATCTCGCATCCGGACCGTGCAAAACAATACGAAATCTTAAAAATAGATTTAGCAACGAAATTCAAAACCGATAGAGGTTCTTATATGCTTGGGAAAACTGATTTTGTGAATGAAACTTTAAAAAGCTTTGGTTAAAAAGCCAGTGCAAAACAATTTTAATAGTTTAAACGACTGAGCGCCTGGTGCTGCGTTCTTAGGTAGGTGTATCAGAGTCCGGAGCAGAAGTAAGTCGAAGTTGACCGAAGTGTCGAAGTATCTTGTTATCGAAGAGGGAACGATATCTCATGGAAAAATCTAATAATTTCTTTTTACACGTAATGATTCCGTATTTTTGCACGTAAATGAAGCGTTATGGACACAAAACTCACATTAAGCTTGGATAAACTAATAATTGAACAAGCCAAAGTATATGCTAAATCCAATAAGGTGAGCTTATCAAAGCTTATTGAATCTTATTTAGCAACCTTAACAAATCGAAATAAAAGCGAAATAGAAATTACTCCTCTGGTTAAAAGCTTAAGTGGGGTCATATCTATGGACGAAAATAGGGACATCAAAGATGATTATACCGACTTCCTAATTGAAAAACACAAATGAGTAGGTTGCTAATCGACACGAATATTGTCATTGATCTATTGGCAAAACGACAAGAATTTTATCCAGAAGCAGCTATCCTGTTTTCTCTTGCCGACAAGGGGGATTTGACCTTAACAGTTTCCTCTTTAACCTTTGCGAATACCCATTATATTTTATCCAAAATAAGGTCAGAAAAAGAAGCTAGAATCATCTTAAGAAAATTTAAGGTCCTGGTAGAAACTTTGTCTTTGGATGACAAAATTACGGAACTCGCACTTAGTGATATTCAGTTTTCCGATTTTGAGGATGGACTTCAATATTATTCTGCAATTGAAAATCAAATTGATGTAATTATCACGAGAAATACGAAAGATTTCAAAAACTCAAAAATACCAGTAATGAACGCTAAAGAATATTTAGCTAAAAACATTGCCCATGGTTCACACTCCCTATAGTTAAAGACCTTAGCCTAACAAAATTTAAATTTGTAGTATGAAACGAAGATTAATGAACGAATTGAAATTTGTAAATGCAGGTGACCTCCGTATTGCTTATGAATGCAACGGAAACACAAATGGAATTCCTATAATTCTTTTACATGGTTTTCCTTACGATGTTCGAGCCTACGATAACGTGACAAAGCTTTTGTCCACAGGAAATTATTGGGTTATCGTTCCATACTTGCGTGGATTTGGGGCTACTCGATTCTTATCAGATAGTACATTTCGCTCCGGACAACAAGCCGCTTTAGCGTATGATCTAATCGCATTAATGGATGAGCTTTCGATAGAAAAAGCCATAATTACGGGCTATGATTGGGGGGGGCGTGTAGCTTGTATTGTTTCTGCAATTTATCCAAATCGAGTATTTGGACTGCTATCCGCTTCTGGATATTGCATTCAAGATATTGCAAAATCAATCGAACCAATTGATCCGGAAATTGAAAAATTATATTGGTATCAATATTACTTTCATACGGAGAGAGGACGGGTCGGGTTATCCAAAAATAGGAAAGAATTATGTAAGACTTTATGGAGCGACTGGTCTCCAACTTGGGAATTTGACGATGACACTTTTGAAGAATCTGCCTTATCATTCGAGAATCCTGATTTTGTAGAAATTGTCATCCATTCGTACCGACATCGATTTGGATTAGTCAATGGAGATCCAAAATTTGATGAGATGGAACAAAAATTATCTATACAGCCAAAAATAAAGGTACCTACCATTGTACTCGAAGCTGATTCTGATGGAGTGGTTCCTTTTAGTGAAATAGATAAGGATGCGGTTTTTTTTACGGGAGATTACGAAAGAAGAATTGTGAAGGGTGTTGGGCATAACTTACCCCAGGAAGCTCCGGAAGAATTTACGGAAGCCATTATCTCCTTAATAAATAAAATAGGCTGAAAAACGACAGATTTGAGGTAAACAAAAGAGGCGAATAGAGAGAGTGCCCTTGAAAATAGGAGCGACTACTCCAAAATATTTAGGTTTATACCTTAAATATTTCGACTCCTTTTTATAGTGCATTTTTGTACCCCTCCATGAAAGGAGGAATAGTTTAACGAAGTGTAAAAACGAATGCAAACAACAAAACTCAGTACTCAAAGTATATTGCCATTAACATGCTCCCGATCTGGATCCTGCTGTTTTGGGAAAGCGGTAATGCTCAATCCTTGGGAGTTGTTAAGGTTCAGTAAAGAAAAAAAAATTACAGCCAAAGAATTCCGTGATCTGTATTGTGAATTTGGTGGTATTCGATTACGGTTTAACGGAAAACCAGATAAAAAAGGACAGCAAGCATGCAGTCAATATGTAGATAATGTGGGGTGTAGCGTCCACCAAGGGCGCCCATTAGCGTGTCGTCTTTATCCATTAGGTCGTCAAATCCAATTTGATAAAGCACACTATATTTACCAAGGAGATAAATTCCCGTGTTTGACGGATTGTGCGGAAGTTTTAGAATTACCCCAACTTAGTGTCGGTGAATATCTTAAAGGACAGGAAGTAGATCCGTTTGAAAAGGCACAAGATGAGTATTTAATGGTGATGCAAAATATAGCTGATATCGCTTTTGAGTTACTTCTAGATTCGGGATTAGCTGCATCTGGAGACACCAAAACACTACGTGTATGGCGCGAAATAGGAATCGAGAATCCAGAGGTATTGGCTCAGAGAATCGGCCCGGAGTGGTTAGATTGCTTAATGATACCCGCAATAAGCGATGAGACGGAAGATCCAATAACTTTTGTTCAAAAACACAATGACTTACTACTATTAAAAGCGCAAGAGGAGTTTGGAACTGTGCAAACACTTGAAGAGCTTCATCAAGCTTCTGTTTTAATAATGGGGGTCGCATTACATTTATCTAGAGGTTTAGGAGCAGATACCAAGGGGATTTCTGAACTTTGGATAGAAACGGCAAAGAGCCATGGGGCCAAGGAATAGTGACTGAGGGAATCCGTTTACTTAATTCTGATGGATAAATCACAAGATATAAAGGCCTGGAATGGAATCGGATTGGTAATTCGAATTTGATTCAAAAAGAGACAAAATATTCGGGGTTTAATCCCTATTTTTACTTTTAAATACGTTCTAACAATGATTTGGATTATCGTAATATTTCCGCTAATATTTGTGTTTGTTAATTGGAGTGGTAAGGTGAGATTTTACCAGATGAAAAGGGGGGAAGGCATGTATAAAGCCGTAGTTATGGAATATAGGAAAGAAAGGATGTCGATGAATAGCGATGAGACAAAAATTCCATACCCTTATGTTCAAATTGAAGGCTTCAACTCCCCTTTAACCAAATTGAAATATGCCAGTAGTGGATCTAAACCCTTTGAAATTGGGGAACGCATTGATGTGTTTTTTAATGAGGGTGTTTTGTATTACTGGAATGCCTATGAAAACGGATGGCTTAAGTTTCTTCCCGCAAAATGGGATTTTTGGAATAAAAATAAATCGATTAATGCGTAATTAATTTTAATAGATGAAAAGTACTCCAGTAAATCATACCGGTCACTAATGAAATTCTAGGGGGAGTAATCCATGTCAAACTAGCCATAGAAAATTAATCGGGCTATTTTTGTATCACAAAACAAAACACATGTCAATAAGCAATGAGTCCGAACTCATCGGAATCAAGGAAATTAGCGAAATTGTTGGACTTACCCTCAAACGAATGAGGGAATACGCTAAAGTAGGAATGTCTACCCAAGAATTAGATGAATATGGTGGCGAAATACTAAAGAGTTATGGCGCTAAATCGGCCCCGTATGAAACTTATGGTTTTCCTGGTTATTCGTGCATTAGTGTAAACAAAGAAGCGGCTCACGGAATTCCTTGTTCCAAGAAAATTTTAAAAGAAGGGGATTTGATCAATATTGATGTTTCTGCCGAATTGAATGGGTTTTGGTCTGATAACGGTGGGTCTTTTGTGATGGGTAAGGATATTCATAAACACCAACCTTTGATAGATGCCTCGAAACAAATTTTACATAAAGCCATTCACAAAATAAAAGGAGGCGTAAAAATAGCCGATATCGGTCATTTAATCGAAACGGAAGCCAAAAAATCGGGATTCAAAGTCATCAAAAACTTGGCCGGCCATGGGGTAGGTAGAAGCTTGCATGAGAAGCCCGAGAATATTTTGAATTACCGAGTTAAAAGCAATCGGGAACGCTTTAGAAAAAATACCACCGTGGCTATTGAAACGTTTATTTCTACCCATTCCAATCAAGCCATTGAATTAAGTGATGGTTGGACTTTAGTAGGTAACAGAGGTGGTTTTGTTACCCAACATGAACACACCATTTTAATTACCGATGGTGCTCCAGTAATTCTTACCCAAGCGAACGAGATCTGGAAATAAATAGAAAGATAAAACAGTGTTAATGATCTGTTTTTCAGTTATTTTAATAGGTGTTAGTTGAAGGTTTTGTTTGGCTTGTTTAATATAAGATGTCTTTGTGATTACTTCGTGTAAGTTTTAAAATATCCCCTATTGTTTCCATTCATTTTAAAGTAACGGAGTATTGCAAATGGCCTAAAAAAAATCTACCAAATGAAAAGCACATTCCCAAAACGAGTTCTTTTTTTGTCTCTTGCTATCCTGTACTTCGTACCCATGGGGAGTAAAGCAAAGGAGAACATGCGCCCTCTGGTTTCGATGGAGTCACAATTGGAAAATAGGCAAGATACCGTGACACAGTTAACCAACTCTCGAGCTATTGGGTATATGGATACCTATGAACAACTACCGGTATTAGAATTCAAGGATTCAGATCAATCTGAATTTGAAAGTGCTCCAGCCCCTATAAAAAGTAAAGTTACCTCGGTAGATAGTTCGAGTTCCTATTATTACTTCACTACCGCTACGGAGGTTATTAAAATGAAAATGTACAATTCGGAAGCGGGAGTCTTGTTAACCGATTTTTACGCTAATACACACTGGCATGTGTTTACCAGTCATTCCTACTCGGATGGTTTTAGCTTTGGTTGGTTAAATATTGTAGATAGTCTGACCTCCTTAAATTATGGAATTGTGTCTATCACAGACTGGAGTGTGGAAACACCTTGCTTTTCTCCGGATGGGAAATACCTGGTTTATTTTGATAACTATACGTATGACAACAAGGATTGCTTTATTGGGGTATTGAAAGTAAATGAAAAGGAAAGGTTCCATCCGAAAAAGTACTTGACCGAATTCCGTAGTTACCGATCTTACCACTGGGCAATTGAGGAATTACGTTGGCTGAATGCTAACACTATTGTGATTAAGGGCTACGAGCAAATATATAGAAATAAAAAATGGATAAAAGAGTTTACCTATATTAAAACTAGGATATTATAAATTAGTAGAACCCTTATTAAGTAAAGCCATTAGGTACTTTCTTTATGGGAATCCAAAAAGTGTTTTTGTTCGAGGTAATTTCTAATTTCAATGGGAACCATATATCGAGGGTGTTAATATATGAGTGAGATTTGGTTTAAAAGCTAACCATATTTTAGATCTAAAATTATTTCACCATTTGAAAACCCGTTTTACAGATGATCGAAATAAACGGTTGTTTTGGGTTTTGTCCTGGTAGGAAGGGAAAAAAACAATCCATTATTTAAATAGGTACTTCCAATTCAATGGGGGGGCTTTTCAAAAGTCTGTTTATTACCCAACATTAATCAGTATTTGTTCCCATTCAACCCGGTAATTTTGAGCCATGCAAAACAAAAAAGCAAATTCAAATCCCCTAGGTGTAGTAAACCACTACGGCTTCCTTCTTTTGGGAAGTATATTCCTAGCCCTTGGAATGGTCGGCTTTCTAGCTCCTAATCACATTGCTACAGGCGGTACAGCCGGATTGGCCATTGTATTGAACCAGCTCACTCATTGGCCTATCGGGATTTTGATGTTGCTGGTTAATATTCCGCTATTAGTAGGGAGTATAAAGTTTTTAGGCCGATCGTTTGCTTTCAAATCCATATTTGCCATAAGCAGTACGACCGTTCTTATTGACTTCTTAGCGGAGTTCTTACATCTCCCACCTTGGAGTAAGGACCCCTTATTAGCTACGTTGTATGGGGGTATTTCTGTAGGGGTAGGATTAGGGTGTATCTTCAAGGGCGGAGGTTCAGCAGGAGGAGGGACCATAATTGCGCGAATCATTGCACAGAAAACAGATTTTAAAATAGGGCAAGTAATTCTATTTATTGATGCTATTGTAGTCGTTTCTGCAGGGGTGGTATTTCAAAGTGTGGAGCTCGCCTTGTGGAGTATGATTAGCATTTTTGTGGCCTCTAAGGTAGTCGACCTAATTTTAACGGGACATCCTTCCGAAAAGATTGTACATATTTCATCTTCCAAAAACTTGGATGTATTGAGTAAAGAAATCATAACCACCTTCGGAGTGGGTGGGACTTTGCTTTCGGGTAGGGATTTAACCGTTAACGAAAAGAAAGATGTCATTTTTATCACTATTCAGCGAAACCGATTATCAGCCTTGAAAGACTTGGTGTACAAATGGGATGCACATGCCCGATTGGTGGTGATGGAAGCGGCTGAATTATTGGGGGATAATCGGATTTTGTAATCGGTTCAGTTTCTGTATAAGATTAATTAATAATAGTAATCAATATTGTAATTGTATAAATTTTATTAATACGTAAAAACGATGCACCTTTGGGTAACGAAAACGAAAAATAACACACTATGAATAATATAGGATTAAACAAAGAGAAGTCTGTTGAGTTGTCAAACCAGTTAAATGATTTGTTAGCCAACTATCAAATATTTTATATGAACGTACGAGGATTTCATTGGAATATTAAAGGAAACAAATTCTTTGAACTGCATGGGAAGTTTGAAGAATTGTACACGGATTTGCAATTAAAGATTGATGAAATTGCGGAAAGAGTTTTGACTTTGGGAGAAACGCCAATGCATAGTTTTTCAGACTATTTAGCCCAATCAGACATAGCGCCAGTAACCTCTATTACCGATAGCGAAGGAACGGTAAATTCAGTATTAGAATCGTTTAAAACCGTAATCGTTAAACAACGTGCATTATTGCGTGCCAGTGGAGATGCGG
Source organism: uncultured Flavobacteriales bacterium (assembly GCA_913062955.1). GTDB lineage: Bacteria > Bacteroidota > Bacteroidia > Flavobacteriales_G > Salibacteraceae > CAJXZP01. Next base: position 16,776 of record CAJXZP010000023.1, read on the forward strand.
ATGATGAAGGAACCAACTCCTTAATGAGCGATTACATTGGCGAACAAGAAAAATTAGTTTGGATGTATTCTGCGTATTCTGGCTAAGATAAAATGGAAATAACGTAAGGAATCCCGTCAGTTATGACGGGATTTTTTTATTTTAAACGAATCGTATTCGAATCAATAAATACAAATGTACCTCGGATATATTTATTCTGACTCAATATTTGATCGAACAAATGGCCTTTATCAGCCGAGTATTCAATGTTGATTTCATCCATGTAACGATAGGTAGAATCATTGATAAATCTGAAATTGTTGATTTGATCTGCACCCTCGCCTAAATACAAATCCCGTGAAAGTCCCATTTTAAAAGTGTAATCTGGCGATACAGCCGTTTTTGAAACTACTTCTAGTAGTTCATATTCATAACTAGAGCCATCCATGGGTGGGTTCTCCAAATGGGTTTCTTTAATTCGTAAGGTGTAGGTAAATCCCCATTCATAATCAAACGCGTGCAAATATTGCACATAACACTCCGGTGAGGAGAGTACAATCACTTGAAAGAAGGCGCCATTAGTGACGGTTTTGTAGGGAAGTAGCGTGATTTCCATTTCCTTAGAAACGTCCTGAGCCATTGCCTGTACCGAAAAGAATAATAAGATGTTAATTAGCCGTATTTTCATGGGGTAAATTGAATTTGTATTTATCATTGAATCGCATATAAAATTAATGGTGCTATAAATTCTGTAAAACAAAAACGGTTGAATGTAAGCACTTACTGGTGTTACTTTGAACAAATCAATCGGTCCAAATTTAAACATGTCGCAACACATTAAACGTAAAGGTTTCACTTTTTCGAGTTATCAAGCTCCAGAAAGCACTCCATTTGAACGATTGTTTGATATTTTCAAGGAATTGATTACCCATACTTCAGGCGATTTTGAGGAAGCTATAGATTGGTTACAGGAACTGGATAAAGAATATTCGCTCACGACTACGGATTATACCTTGGACGATTTTATTGCCGAACTCAAAGAAAAAGGATTTATCCAAGATAAATTGAAACCCGATGGGTCACAGGGTTCAGCTATTACTTCAAAAACCGAACGTGCCATTCGAAAGGGAGCGATGGATCAGATTTTTGGTAAAATAAAAAAGAAGGGTTCTGGGAACCACACTTCCAAAATTACCGGTCAAGGAGATGAGCATACGGGCGATTTACGGAGTTTCCAATTCGGAGATCCTTTAGAAAACATCTCGATGACCGAGAGCCTGAAAAATGCACAAATCAATCATGGTTTTGATTCGTTCAAACTAACCGAGAATGATTTGGTAGTGGAGGATACCCACCATAAATCGCAAATGAGTACGGTTTTAATGATCGATATTAGCCATAGTATGATATTGTATGGCGAAGATCGAATTACACCGGCCAAAAAAGTGGCTATGGCTTTGGTCGAACTGATTACCACTAGGTATCCGAAAGACACGATTGATATCTTGGTTTTTGGGAACGATGCATGGACCATTTCTGTCAAAGAATTACCGTACTTGAAAGTCGGCCCGTATCATACCAATACAGTAGCGGGTTTGCAATTAGCGATGGATTTACTCCGTAGAAAACGAAATACCAATAAACAGATTTTTATGATCACCGATGGCAAACCCAGTTGTTTGAAATTGCCAGATGGGACCTACTATAAAAATAGTAATGGCTTGGATAAACATATTGTAGAGAAGTGTTACAATATGGCGGCCCAAGCTCGAAAACTACATATCCCCATTACCACATTTATGATTGCTCAGGATCCGTACTTACAGTCATTTGTAGATCAGTTTACAGCATCCAATAGAGGCAAAGCATTTTACACTGGACTAGAGGGTCTGGGCGAAATGATTTTTCATGATTACGAAACGAACCGAAAGAAAAGAATTAAATAATGAGTGAATTATTGACCATTACCACCTTGGGGGAATTAAAGAAAGCGAAGTATGTTTCTAAAAGCATTAAGCAAGAGCTTCGTGATAATTTGATTGATAACCTACGAAAGGATATCCCCTCTTTTGAAGGTATTCATGGATATGAAAATACCGTTATTCCTGAATTAGAACGAGCCATTTTATCGCAACATAATATCAATTTACTGGGATTAAGAGGACAGGCCAAAACACGATTGGCGCGGTTAATGTTGAATTTACTGGATGCATACATTCCCGTGATTGAAGGGTCGGAAATTAACGATGATCCGTTGAATCCTATTAGTTTATTTGGGAGAGAAACCGTAGAGAAAATGGGGGATAAAACACCCGTTTCATGGATGCATCGTTCGGAAAGATTCTATGAAAAATTAGCCACACCTGATGTAACTATTTCTGACTTAATTGGTGATATTGATCCGATTAAAGCCGCTAACTTGAAGTTGAGTTATGCCAATGAACGTGTCATTCACTTTGGGATGATACCACGTGCCAACCGTTGCATTTTTGTGATCAATGAATTACCCGATTTGCAAGCGCGTATTCAAGTGGCTTTATTTAATATATTGGAAGAAGGTGATATTCAAATTAGAGGTTTCAAATTAAGAATGCCGCTAGATTTACAATTTGTTTTTACGGCCAATCCAGAAGATTACACCAATAGAGGAAGTATAGTAACCCCTTTGAAGGATAGAATTGGGTCGCAAATTTTGACACATTATCCCGAAACTGTAGCGATTGCACAAACCATTACAGCGCAAGAAGCAGGATTACAAGATAATCGAGTAGTGGACGTCTATGTGCCCAATTTGGCCAAAGAACTGGTGGAGCAAATTGGCTTTGAAGCCCGTTTAAGCGAATACATCGACTTGAAAAGTGGAATTAGTGCCCGTATGAGTATCACGGCCTACGAAAACTTAATGAGTACGGCCGAGCGTAGGGCCATTGGAAACGGTGAAAAGGCAACCACCGTACGCTTTGGTGACTTGATGGGTATGATTCCAAGTATTACCGGTAAAGTAGAGTTGGTTTACGAAGGCGAGCAAGAAGGTGCCGTAATGGTAGCCCAAACATTACTGGGGATGGCTTCTAAAACATTGTTTTTAAGTCGCTTTCCTAAAATTCAGAAACTGACCAAAGAAAATGAGAAAACCCCTTACGATGAAGTGATCCATTGGTTTTTACAGGAGTCTAATTTTGAATTATTGGATGAGTTTACCGAAGAAGAATATCACCTGCAAATGGATCGAATCATCCCATTAAATCAACTCTTAGAAAGATACCATCCAGAAATGATAGAGCAGGATAAAAACTTCTTAAAAGAATTGGTTCTATGGGCTTTAGTAGAGTTTAAAAAACTTTCCAAGAAACGGTTTGCAGAAGGCTTTACCTTTAATGATTTAGTCAATGGTTATTGGTCGGATGTGAATTAGAACCACGAGTAGTAAATGTCAGTTAAATGACGTTTAGGGCTGGTGTCATGCCTGGCATTCGGTTATGTATACTGGCTTACAGTTTCCATCGGGATAACCATAGTACGTTTGTAGCATCAAAACAAACTAGATGAACAAAATAGATTTAGACATACAAAAAGCGGCTCGGTATTTTTCATATTCAGCGTATAAAGAGGTAGTAGTTCGTTTATTTGAACAGGATAAAGTAACAGGGCCGAACCAAATCCCTTCCTTATTGGAGAGTACCAAAATGAGTATTCAACGCATGAAAAAATGGGACAAGATATTTAAGGTCTCGGGGGAGATGCTGACCCATTTAAATCAGCTAGAAGACCATTGGACCTGGTATATGATTACCGAAGGGTGGTGTGGAGATGCCTCTCAAATTTTACCGGTTGTTGCCAAAATTGCCGGTCACACCGATCGCATAGAACTAAAGCTGTTATTACGGGATGAAAACACAGAAATCATGGGTAAATACCTAACGAATGGCGGTATGGCTATTCCAGTTCTGGTGGCAGTAAATAATAGAACAGGTGAGGAATTACCGCATTGGGGGCCTCGACCAGAAGGAATAAAGTTACGGTTAGAAAATTTGAAGAAGGAAAGTCCTGAGATTTCAAAATCAGAACTTTCCAAACAACTGCACCTGTGGTATGCAAAGGACAAGGGAATATCAACGCAACATGACATCCTCCAATTGGTTAAACAATACATGGTACCCCAAAAAACAGAATTGCATAAAGTGAGTTAAATAGGGCGTAGATGGCTGAATCCTTAATAGGAGGAGGCCAATGCGACTAAATTGATAAACTCCTTTCTGGAGCCATCCTCATCGTTTCCTGTATTGGCCTGTGCCAATTTTAGTACCTCTTTATACCCATAGTTTTCTCCTTCTAAAGCTCCTCTTAGTAACATTCCGAACGAGGCTACTGAACTAGAGAATTGGCAATTAGTGGAGGCGTGTTCAAACGGTACAGATTGGTTTTCCATTGCATGGGTAATCAAAATGGATTCCGTTCCTTTTGGTTTTTTGTAACGAAATTTCACGGTCAGTACTTCATCCGTGTTTGCAAATACCACCTCTTTTTCAGATTGATACTTCAAGTCATCTATGAGCCCAAATTCTTCATCGGAGTTTGCTGGAATGATTTCATACATCATGGTAACGCTGTGTCCAGAGCCAATTTCACCTGCGTCTTTTTTATCATCATTAAAATCCTCGTTCGAAAGTTTTCTGTTTACGTAGCCAATTAATTTGTAGCCTTTTACAATACTTGGGTTAAACTCTACTTGAACCTTTACGTCTTTGGCAATGGTAATTAAATTGGCGCCTAATTCGGTTACAAAAACTTTTCGGGCTTCTAACGCATTGTCAATGTAATTGTAATTTCCATTGCCTTTATTGGCTAATTGTTCCATGTTCGCATCATTCAAATTCCCATGTCCAAAACCTAATGTGGTTAGAAAAATGTCTTTGTCCCTTTTGGTTTCAATGAATTTGATGAGTTGGTCCGTACTCGAAATTCCTACATTGAAATCACCGTCCGAAGCCAAAATAATGCGATTGTTTCCATTTTTAATCAGGTTTTGTTCCGCTATTTGATAGGCCAACTCAATTCCTGCGCCCCCCGCAGTAGAACCTCCAGCTTGCAATTGATTTAAGGCATCTTTAATCAGGTCCTTATGTTTTCCCGAAGTAGAAGGAAGTACCACTCCAGCGGCACCGGCATACACCACAATGGCTACGTGATCTTCAGGTCGCATTTGATCAATTAAGAGATGGAGTCCCACTTTGACCAAGCCTAATTTGTTTTGCGAATTCATAGATCCCGAAACATCTAATAAGAAAACAAGGTTATTAGGTGGTGCACTTTCCATTTCTATTTCTTGCCCTTGAATAGCAATATGAACCAGTTTATGGTTTGAATCCCACGGACAATCCGTGTATTCGGTAGAAATTGAAAACGGATGTTCGCCTTTAGGTTGTGGGTAATCGTACTTGAAATAATTGACCATTTCTTCAATACGAACGGCATCCTGAGGGGGTAAATAACCTTGCGACAAATACCTTCGAACATTGGTATAAGACGCTTTATCTACATCTACACTAAAAGTGGATAAAGGTTCTTGGGATACTTTTACAAAAGTGTGGTCTTGGATAGGAGCATAATTCTCGTTTGGATTTGGTGGATTGGAACCCAGAACCTTCATTCCATCAATGTAATGGTAAGTGGCATCGGCTCTAGATCCTCGGATGTTTAAATTAGAACCGTCATCAGAAGAATAAACACCGGCTGTGTTTTTAGCTGTATTAGAAGCGGATCGAACCGCCATGTTTTGAAAGTCTTCTGAAGTTACGGTTCTCTTTACCACAGTATTTCCTTTATCTATCAGTTTGTTTCGATACCTTGAAATAACAACTTCGTTCATTTGAATACTGGAAGTGGTCATGGTTAATTTAATGATTTTTGTTTCGTTCAACTTAATTAGAATTCCGGTTACCTGAATAGGTTGAAACCCTACAAAACTTGCTTTGATGCTGTATTCACCCGGTTTTAAGTTGGAGAACTGAAAGTTTCCGTCAAAGTCAGTCGGGGTGGTTTGTGGCGTTTGATTTTTTAAATGAAGTGTGATATTTACAAATGGTAAAGATTCTCCAGTTTCCCTATCCCTGACCGTACCTTGAAGGATGCTGGCAATGGAATAGCTTGAAAAAAGTAGAAAGGTAAGTAGCAGTAAACCGTGTGTTTGTAATCGTCTCATATTGCAGTTATTAAAAAGTGAATATTAAGCGGGTTATCAATTAAAAACACGAGAAAAGATTCTAAATGGTTAGGTTCTTGGGTTAAATGAGCTGGGAAAGGGATGTTTATTTATGGAAAAACACGCCATGTAAATCGCTGTATAATAATTAAATAGAATGGGGATGAAAATAATTAAAAATCTGCTGCTACTTGAATTCCCTGTCGTTTCCCAGAAATAGGGTGATCGAATGCGAGATACTCGGCATGCAAATAGAGACGGTCGTTCTTTTTCCCATACAATGAATCTCCCATAATTGGTGTGTTTAATCCTAGATGATGTGCGGCATGCATGCGTAATTGATGGGTGCGTCCCGTTACCGGATGGAAGTAAATTCGGGTCGTATTTTCCGTACGAGAAATAACCTCAAAATTTGTTCTCGCACTTTTCCCATATTCGTAACAAACCAGTTGGTGCGGACGATTTTCTAAATCTACTCGTAATGGTAAATCTATCGTCCCCGAATCAGATTCTATTAACCCGGCTAGAACTGCAATGTATCGTTTCTGAATGCTTCGTTTGATGAATTGTTTCTGCAAGGCATCATGAATTTCCAATGATTTGGCAATAAGCATCAACCCCGAAGTAGGCATGTCCAATCGATGAACAATCAATGGCCCAGTAGCTTCTGGGTATTTCAGCTTCATCCGGGAAGCGACCGAATCGTGGATCGCTTTACCTGGAACCGAGAGTAAACCCGAAGGTTTATTAATAACGACTAAATATGCATCTTCATAAACAGTTTCGATGTTCAAATGAGCCATAGTGCCGGTAGTCATCGGGTTGGCATCCACATCTAATCCGTGTAACATATGACTTAAAATGGGTTGGCATTTCCCGGTACAAGCGGGGTAGTAATTTTCATGAATTTTAATCTCCGATTTTGGGGATTGTCCCCACCAAAACTCTGCCATACAAATAGGTTTGTATCCCATTTTGTAAGCGTACTGAATCAATTTAGGAGCAGCACAGTCACCTGCACCTGCTGGAGGTTGGTGCACACCCAGTTGATTAAATATTTGCAATAAATTTTGAACTTGGCCCTTTGAATTAAGAAACTCGTAATGTTCAAATATCTGCCGTTGCAAACCCATAGAACCTGATTTTCGGCTTGCTTTTAACTGCTCATACTCCCTATAAAATGCATCGGTTTCTTGCTGGGCTTTCGCTACTTTTTCTTCCCAATGTTCGGTGAGGTGTTTGAGGTAAAATTTCTTTTGAACGCTTTCTTGGTTTAACCGACTACTCAGTTGTTCAAATGCCGCGGTTTCTAAAATGGATTTCTGCTCTTTTCGTAGGTGGTTTCGCTCTTTTTTAGCTTCTGCTATCGATTGGGTAACTTCCTCTAAATCCACTTGAGACCGAAGTTTTAAGTCTTTCAGTTCTTGCTTTTTAAGGCTGAATTCTGAATGCTTTTCAAAGACGCCAATTTTTGCGGTAATGGCATTTATTTTTTGCATCCCTACCTCAAAAAAGTTTTTCCCAGGTAATAAATCATATACGTGAGGAACAAAACCCTCCGGACGGGGTGTATCTGCTAATTTCCCGGAAAACCCTTTTAGAAAACCCAATTCTCCCATGGCATTTTCAACCACCAAAACACCAAACATTTTTCCGGAGTCGATAGTATCCGATTCTACCAGTCCAAAATCATGATTCCATTGCGTTTGGGTACGTAATTCCTCTTGAAGTTGATGGGAAGCGAGCGCACTAAGTGCGTGGGGTTCGTAGTAAAATGGAAAGGTGAATTTCTTGGGCAATTCTATTCCGCTTAGATCGGCATTAAATGCCACGAAACATGAATCCCTATCTTGATTTTTACTCCCCATAATTATCCTCTGAAATTGGGCGGCAAAAGTAAAGCATCTGGCACCTAATATTTAGGTCTTTAAAGATCTAAGATATCCTCTATTTGTTGGATTTTGATTTTTTCTTTTTTGTAAAAGAAAAAATCAAAGAGGTGTCCACTAGTTAGGATGACTACTAAGGGAATAATAAGGAATTCAGAATTCGTTTTTGGTGTAGAGCTAAAAAAGGATAAGGAGTAAATAAATAAGCCTAATGGAGTAAAGCTAGCTATCCAGAAGAAAGTTTTGTTAACGTGATGAATCTGCCTAAAATCCTGAAACGCCATATATAGTTGATATGAGCCGTATACAATAGGGAGGGTAGCTCCGGTTAAGGATCCACTGTTATACAAAAAACTCAGTTCTAAATTCAAGGAATTTATTTGATCGATAAAACTAAAAATAGAGGAAAAGAATAGGATTCCTCCCAAAACTAGTCGAATAATTGCTCTGAAAATATGCATGAGATTGGTCTTTAAAAATCTAAAACATCTTCAATTTCAATTAGTTGCTTTTTCTTAGGTCGCCTATAGAAGAAAAAATCAAAAACATGAAGGGCTACCAGTCCAACCAATAATAAGAGTGCAAATACGTGGCTTATTTCCAAGGAACTAAATGAACTTCCGAAATCATAAAAACCATAAATCATAAAGAAGAGCGGAGTGACGCTTGTACTCCAATACAATATTTTGTTTCGTATATGATTCTTTACAAAGTCATTAAAACTCATGTGAAATTCGTAAATAGCATAAAGAATAATCCAAAAAGTGGTGAAAACAATACCGAAAATGGAGGTGTTAGCATCACTTTTAAACGCATCGTATTTTTCAAAAAGCATTTCTGCTCCTACATAAAAGAAGAAACATCCAATTAATAAACGGTAAATAGCTCTTGAAATTCGCATGGTGCTAAGTGTCATGGTTTAATTTCTCCAAATATACGCTTTAGGTTTGCAGAAAGGTTAAATTCGTAGGACGACTGTATTTATGAATAAACTGATCTATTACGTACTTCCGATTAGCCTGATTTTAAACTCCGTTATCCTTCCTGCTCAAAAGAAGGATTCTCTACAAACTCCGGTGGAGGGGAAGTTGTATTTAACAGCTTTACCCATTATTTCTTACAACCCCGCATTTGGAGTGATGGTGGGCGCAGCGGCATCTGCCGGTATGTATTTAGGAAACCCTAAAACCACATTGATGTCCAATGGGTCTAGTACAGCTACCTATACCAGCAAGAATCAATTAATGTTTACGCTCAAACCCAATATTTATACGGAAGATAACGAATGGTATATTACGGGGGATGGCAGATTGTTTTTCTCTTCTCAACCTACCTATGGTTTAGGAACAGGGCCACAGTCTAATTATTCCATTTCAGATAGTTCAATTGTTCGTATACCGTATGAAAACGGGATTCCAACAGGTGAAATGATGGAGTTTGACCTTATTCGTTTGTACGCCACTACATTTAAAAAAATAGCTTCTCATTTGTATTTGGGATTGGGTTACCATTTAGATTTTTATACCCAAATGGTGGATCTCGGAAATGATACCACGGCTAGACCTCCACAGTTTTCAAATCATTGGTTGTACAGTCAAAAACATGATTTCGACCCCACTAAATACACCAACTCTGGAATTTCATTTAACGCCATGTATGACAGTCGAGACAATATGGCAAATGCGTATAGTGGTTGGTTTGCCCGAATTGACTACCGTGTTTTATCCACCGTTTTGGGGAGTTCAAAAAATGCGTCTTTAGTAAGCTTTGATGTCCGTAAATTTTTTAGTGTTTCTAAACGGAAACCTCGTAAAGTACTAGCCTTTTGGTCGTACGGGCAATTTACACCTACGGGTACCTTGCCTTATATGGGCTTGCCCGCTTTAGGTTATGATCAATTGGGCCGTTCGGGTAGAGCGTATCCCCAAGGACGGTTTAGAGGCAATAACTTGTTTTATTTTGAAACCGAATATCGGTTCCCAATTCCAGTATTGAAAAAGTACCCTGACCTTTTTGGTGGAGTGGTTTTTACCAATATTACAACCGCTTCTTCTCAGGATAATGAGGTCAATTTATTTGAATATATGAAACCTGCTTTGGGGTGTGGCTTACGGATTATGGTAAAGAAAGAAGCTCGGGCTAATATTGTGATCGATTACGGATGGGGAGTAGATGGGGCAGGTGCTTTTTACATTAATATAAACGAGACTTTTTAGCCAAAAAAAAAGCCGATTGCATGCAATCGGCTTTATAAATGAATTGTTACTACTTAGTATTCCCAAGTCACATTCAGTTCAAATTCAAATTTACTACTAGCAAATGAAATGGTGTTTTCCCCATTTACATGTCGTGATAAAGGAGTGAACCCGAGACTACCCATAAAATCATCCGCTTTGTTGGGGTCCAAATCATACCATTCAATGTATAATTGTTCTTCCATATTAGTGATTTTAAGGGGCAGACCTGAGGTAGTACTAAATAAATAAGGCGTTCCAGTTACCGGGTTTTGATAGGTTTCCGTACTTAAATACAGATACCGATTGGCATTGGTGATTTTTGGAAATAAATCGGGTGTTGTTCCGTCCGTATCCCACGGGTTTCCGTTATCCGTTTCGGGCCATTTGGTAATCGTAATGGAGTTTAGGGTCATTCTTATAGGAGGAGAACTATCAATAATAAGAGTTCGGGTATACGAATCCGTTTTCTCGTCATTATCCACCACTAATGTCACCTGATAAGTACCTTGGTTTTGATAGGTATGCTCTGGACTTCGGGTATGGGAGGTTTCTCCGTCTCCAAAAGACCAAGTAGCTCCAGAATAATTCTTTGAACAATTGGTAAATGCAACTGTTTCATTCGCGTTTGTTTGATGCGTGTAATTAAAACAGGCTTCTGGTTTTTGATCTTCTTTTTTGCAACTGAATTGAAATAGAATAGTGGTCAGTAAAGAAGCTGTAATTAGGGAGTTGAATTTTAAAAATTTCATTATTGAAAATAAGGATTTTGATGTGTAATTAAAGATAGGGGTTAACAAAATTTAGGCCAGTATTAATAATAACAAATACACGTGCTCTCCCAAAAGAGAAAGAGCACGTGTTTATTAGGCCTTCTTGACGAATTCTGATTTCAGTTCCATAGATCCAAAACCATCAATTCTACATTTAATGTTATGATCGCCCTCGGTTAAACGAATGTTTTTAACCTTGGTTCCCGACTTAATAGGTTTAGGCATTCCCTTTACCGGTAAATTTTTTATTACAGTGACTGAATCTCCATCTATGAGTAAGTTCCCGTTAGAATCCTTGACCACTAAACCTGTCTCTTTTTCATCGTCTGGGTTCCATTCATGCGCGCATTCTGGGCAAACCATTAAAGAGTCCATAGGATAGGTAAATTCCGATTTGCATTCCGGACACGGAGGTAATACGTCTTCAGCCATTTTGAGTTGTTTTGATTTTGCGCAAATGTAAGTTTTAATAGGGGTTGACTATAAACGTTTCCGGGGTAATAATAAAGGGTATCCCATATTTTAAGTAGGTGAAATGAATCCGTTTATCTAAATTTCCCAATTCATATGAAAGATGCTCAGCGTTTAGTTTTAATTCATGTTCACCTAGAATTGGAAGGAAATAAACAGAACATGATCTGAATTTAAAAAAAAATGAAAGGGCTGCTTTAATTGAAAAAGGGGAGTACATGCCGATAGAGTTAAGCTTGATTTGGAAGGAGGCTTCAAGTGCATTTATAGACATTCAACGAGTGGTGAATATTCAAAATTACCTGACCCAAATTGTGGTCGAATGAACGCCTTAGGCCGTTTTTAAATGGGAGTATTTGTTGTGATATTGATCATTTGGTGTGGGGAAAGGTATTTGTTTTAGATTTTAACCAAGTGTTTTACAGGAGATTAACTTCGATGTAAAATAAATAAGGGTAAACCCTTGTTTTTTAGAAAAAAGGAATGGTAGATTTGCAGCACAAATTTACTCTGAGTCGAATTTAAATTTCAAAGGAGAACAAGTTATGTTAGTTTACAAAAAAAATAGCGCCAAAGTAATCGGGAACGTTTAGATTCAAAATCTAAATGTTAGAGGTAATCCTGATTCATCCGATCAGGTTTTTTTATGCCTTTTCGAATCCTAAATTCCATTTTATTATTTTTTTTTACTTCCGTTTATCGGTAGGTATTCCCACTGGGTTTCTATGTGTTTACATAGCCTCCTCCAGTATTTAACTTGTATTGCCATGGGCTCCACAAAAATGAAGGCTAAACACCTTAAATCATTAAATTTTACCACACATACATCCCGTAGCTTAGCGCTATCGGTGATTAATCATAAAAACTATAAACATGTAACTATTGATCAAAAATTAGAATTATTACAACAGATCACCCTTCAACCCAAAGATTATTTGACGGATGAAATCCTTAAAAAATTAGCGGAAGAATTAATGGGTGTCGTGAAAGAAAAGCTTTTTGAAAGCTTCGAATTGAAAGCCCAGCCAGAGCCGTATAAAGTATACGGGAAACCATTTATTTCGTCCAATACCTTAAAGCAAATGGATGTGGCGATGCAATTACCCGTAGCGGTGAAAGGCGCCCTGATGCCGGATGCTCATGTGGGATACGGTTTACCAATAGGAGGAGTTTAGGCAACCAAAAATGAAGTTATTCCGTATGGTATTGGTTTAGATATTGGTTGCCGAATGTCGTTATCCATTTATCCCGTTCCGACTGAATTCATGAAACGAAACAGTTTTCAATTAAAAAGAACCTTGCAGGAACACACCCATTTTGGAATTGGACAAATGCAAGATACCTATGAAGAACATGAAGTTCTGGATCGAAATGAATTTTATGAAATCGACATATTACGTAAGTTTCACGGAAAGGCCAAAGGCCAAATTGGTACCTCGGGTTCCGGAAATCATTTTGTAGAGTTCGGGAAAGTCGTTCTAAATGCAGGAAATCCTATGGGTATGGATGCAGGAGAATACATGGGGGTACTGGCCCATTCGGGTTCTCGAGGTTTGGGTGCTGCGATTGCCAATTATTACATACGTGTAGCCATGGATACGTGTAAGTTACCCAAAGGAGCTCAGCATTTGGCTTGGTTGGATTTAAATACCCAAGCGGGTCAAGAGTATTGGATGGCGATGAATTTAGCGGGCGATTATGCCCAAGCATGCCATGAAGTGATTCATCGAAAAATTAGTCGTGCCCTCGGAGTGAAACCCCATATTAAGGTGGAAAACCATCACAATTTTGCATGGAAAGAAATGCAACGAAATGGGGAAGAACTGATTGTTCATCGAAAAGGAGCTACTCCGGCTCAATCCGGACAATTGGGGATTATTCCAGCAACCATGCAAGATCCGGGGTATATCGTATCCGGACGTGGCAACGCGGATTCTTTATTTTCTGCCTCGCATGGAGCAGGAAGGAAAGTAAGTCGAGGCCAAGCCAAAAGTTCCTGGACTAAAAGTGAAATGAATAAATCTTTGAAATCAAACAAAATCACCTTGATAGGTGGCGGAGTAGATGAGTCGCCTTTGGCGTACAAAAACATAGAACAGGTAATGGCTAGTCAAACCGAACTAGTCAAAGTGGAAGGAATGTTTTTTCCGCAAATTGTTCGAATGGATAAAAACTAAAACCATGAATAAAATTATACAAATAACCTCCGGGAGAGGTCCCGCAGAATGCAATTGGGTAGTCGCTAAGTTGTTAAAGTTGTTTCTTGCTGAGTTGGTGCAATCGTCTATTAATCATAGTGTTTTACATCAAGTTAAAGGGGGTGTGAATACTACTATATCTTCGGTATCCATACAGATAGAAGGAGAAGCAAAGCCATTAGAAACCTTTCTTAAAAGTTGGTTGGGAACCATTCAATGGATTGGTGAAAGTGAGTTTCGGAAAAATCACAAACGTAAAAACTGGTTTGTTGGCGTGAATGAAATCCATTTATCAGGGGCTGAATTCACCATTTCCGATAAGGATATTGTTTATGAGGCTACCCGTGCGGGTGGACCTGGAGGCCAGCATGTTAATAAAGTAAGTACTGCAGTGAGAGCTACACATGTACCTTCTGGTTTGCAGGTTTTGGCTTCCAATCAACGCTCACAACTTCAAAACAAAAAAATAGCGAAAGAGCGCCTGTTGAATCGGTTGAAGATCCAACAACTAGAAAATAAGAAAAATGCGATCCAGTGCAATTGGCAGAACCACAACGAATTGCAACGTGGCAATCCTATTCGTGTGTTTAGAGGGAGCAATTTTAAATCGGAGTTCGTTTCCAAAAAACATAAGTCGGATCGACAAAAACGAAAGAATGAGCTTCGAAAAATAAATTTAAACGACTAATTATGGCTATTTCATTAGCAGATCAATACTATATCAAGGCTTTGGATGATTATCCGTATAACTTAGAAGAAGCCATTGAAAACATCCATTATGCCTTGAGTTACGATGCGGATCATACGGGTGCTTTATTTTTAATGGGGAGTTTCTGTATGGAACACCTTCAAGATTACCCACAGGCTGAATCTTACTTTTTAAATGCCCTGGCGGTAAATCCGAATGTGATGAAAACCAATTGTAAGTATGCCGAATTATTAATGATGATCGGGGAGTACGAGAAATCTGAGAAGTTGATTGCCTATACCAAAACCATTAAAGGATGTGATTTGGGATACCTATTTTACATCGAAGGATTTTTGCACGAATATCAACAGCAATTTGAATGGTCGGTACAATGCTTTCAAAAGGCGGGTATGCATAGCTATAATTCCGATTTTATGGAGCTCACTGAGAAATGTATCGAACGGGTAAAAACTAAAATCAAACAAATTCAGCCGGTGATTTGGAGTTATAACACCGGTTGATAGGCGCTTATCTCTTCGTTGAATGTATCGATATTTGAAAAAAATGGTATGCAAGCACAATAAAATTAGTTGATTTGTGGTTTATATAACCTCTCTTAAACAGTTTCATTTATCCTTTAATACCTATGAAAATTAATTACTCGATTGCTTATAGTGTATGCTCGTTTTTATTCATGGTCTCTTCGTGGGTGGTGGGGCAAGAATCCTTTGTATTAAAAGGAGATAGTATCCTCTTGAGATCCGAACTAATTTTGGAAACGACTGAGTTGAATTTAAACAATTTGGGAATGACAAAATTACCCGTAAATCTCCATGAATTTGAGAATTTAAAATCAATTTCGCTACAAAACAACGCATTGATCGCTATCGATGGTTTGAGTCAATTGCTTCGCTTGGAAGAAATTGATCTCAGTAAGAATCCGGAATTACACATCGGTCAAGTGGCTACGGAATTGGTTCAAATAAAGTCATTGGCTTATTTGGATCTAAGTGGATGTGGATTAGTGTATTTACCGCATGCCTTGTTTCAAAATCAAGAGTTAAAACATTTAGACTTAAGTAGGAATGAATTATCCATTTTACCTAATGAGATTAAAGAGCTTCATGAATTGACTTGGTTGGATTTGAGTTTCAATTCATTGGAAGTGGTCAAGCCGGGTATCAAAAACTTGAGTAAGCTTACCGATCTAAACTTAGGGAATAATCAAATTCGCAATTATGAGTTCTTATTGGTTCAATTATCCGTAATAAATGGACTTCATACCTTAACGATGGATGGGGCCGGAAGTATGGAATATGAAGCTTTGAAGCTGTATCAAATCCGGAAATTGATTTTAACAAATTTGGAAATAAATAAGTCCTTACCCGTAGGCTCTCTATTTCCAAATCTAAGCTCAATGGAGATCCGAGTGGAGGTTACTGGAGATTATGCCGCGTATTTGAAGGGGTTTTATACGTTAGAAAAACTGAATGAATTAACCATTAAAGATGATGATTTAACGGTTTTAACCCATGAGTTAACTAAAATTAAGTCCTTAAAATCCATTTCCATTTATGGATTTCAGTTTACTGATTTTCCAGCAAGTTTAAGTCGATTAAGTCAATTAAAATCCCTTCGTGTTTCGGGATCAAATTCCGTGAATCAAAGCGCTTTATTCTTGAAGTTATCCCGGCTCCAAAGTTTAGAGAATCTTGAAATCATTAATTGCGATTTAGTTGAAATTGACGAATCGGTGAAACGCTTACATCTATTGAAAAGGATCGATTTTTCCGGGAATTCGCTGACCCATTTACCCATTTCATTAGGGGAGTTAGAGTCGCTAGAATTACTTCAAGTAAATAATAATCAAGTGATACAGGAAGATATCCTGGTTATAGAAGTTTTAAACCCCGATTTGAAAATCGAGTACAATCAATCCATAAAAAGAATTGATTTGGTAGTGATTCCTCCCGTACCCAGTATAAACGTGCTTCCGGAGTTATTTAATGTTTCGGCTCAAAGCAGCCAACGAATAGAAACAGCTTCTGGCACCCGAATTCGTATTCCTGAAAATGCATTTTTATATGCCAATGGTGAAATCGTTACCGGTCGTGTAGAGGTAAGCTATCGAGAGTTTAGTGATCCTTTGGATATGGCGTTTGCGGGAATTCCCATGACTTTTGAGAAAAACGGAGAATTTAATTATTTTTCTTCCGCAGGAATGATGGCGTTTAATGCTTCTCAAAAAGGAGAGGCTGTCTTTTATAATCCGGAAAGCGTGATAGAGGTGGATTTAGTAAGTAACAATCCAGACCCCGAAATGGATTTGTTTTATTTAGATGCCAATCAACAAGAATGGGTAAATATTGGAAAGGATCGAATTTCGAGTCGTGCACCGGATTCGGTGGATAGGCCGGAAATGATTCTACCTGAATTTCCGGCACTACCGGTTTATCCAAAATTTCCCTATAAAAAGGAGTCGATATACCTCTCTGTAAAAGGAAATAAAAAATCGGCTCGATACGAGATTACGGTACTTTCCCGTAATACGGGTAGCGTAAAACCGGGGAAAAGAAGTGCCACTCATCAAGTGTATTCGGAATTAAAAGTGCTAAATAAGTCCAAATGGATGATAGATGGCAGTAAGAAGAACCGAAAAATATGGGCAAAAAAAATAGATAGTATTCAAAAAGAAATTGGGCAGTTTAAGGTCCTAAATAATCGTTCGAATCGAGCGGTGAGAATTAGTGATTCGGCTCTAAGCAATGCGGGGGTTGATATCCGTAAAGTGGTAAACAAGGAACCCAATTACTTACTAGAAGATGTGTGGATTGAACCGAATAAAAAGAAGGATAACTTCTCCTTATGTCTGGATTTATCTGGGGTAATTGTGAAAATCCCCGTTTTACCTAAAAGAAGTTACGGGAGTCCCCAAAGTGTCCAAAAAAGGTTTGCCTCTACCTACACCAATTATTCTAGGCGCCTAAAAGAACGAAGAGAAGATTGGGCGATTGTGGAACAAAAATCGGCCGAATACCTATTGGAATATGAGACACTAATGGATATGTATTCTTTGGAAAGCAAAAATTATTCGAAAATGCTTGCCTTATACCGGGCGAATGAAAATAAAATTTTAGCCAATTCTCAAGTAACCCTATCAAATATTACCCGATCCTTTAGAATAAGTGGTTTCGGTTATTACAATTGTGACCGAATCTTTAGGATGGAAAATCCTGAGCCATTGATCGCTAGGCTTAAAGGGAGTGAGGATGAACGAATGGACCCAACGAGTTATGTCGTTCTGGATAATACAAAAAATACTATTTTTTATTACGGTTCTCAATCGAAAATTAGATATGAAAAGGGGCATGCCAATAGTTTATTGCTCTTTCTTCCTGATGACAAGGTGGCTGTGTTTTGTGGGACTCAAGGCTTCTCGTTTGTGGATCAACGTAATGCACCCATGTATCTTACGGTGTATGATTTAAAGGGAATGACTTTACAAGAATTAAAGGTAAAAACGGGATTAATATGGTGAGAAATGCTTGGATAACGCTATGCATTTTTTGTTGGTTTTCGGCTCAGGCTCAAAAAAAATATGTCCAATCGCTAGATACGAGTCAGGTATATTTGAATCCCTATATGGACCCCTTAGATTATTCGCAATTTTCAGGGATTCATTTATTGCACGCAAAAGTAGAGGTGGGCCGTTTAAATGTAGCCCTTTTAGAAGCCAGTGTTTTTTTCTATTTGAACCAATGGCGGACAAAATCCCATCGATATGAATTTCAGATAGAAAATAAACTACAGGTTATATCTCGGGGTTATGTAGAGCGGTACAGTAAGGGGAGATTTGAAAAAAACAGAAGCAATTACGGTCGGTTAAATACTTTTGTACACAAGGTTCCTAAATATATAACCTTGGATTTCAGTTATATTCAAGCGGCATCCGGATTGGTGAACCTGGCGCATCACAAACGAGGTAAGTACTATTACTCGAAGGCGTACGGAACGTCTGAAATTGATCTGTACTCCGGTTCCAGATCTAGAATTGATTCGATGCATTCCGCTATTCCGATCCATTTAAAAACCTATGGTGAGTTGGCACAAGAAGTTGTTTTTAAGGTAACTAGGGGACAAAGTGCTCGTTATTTCAGGTCTAAAGCGTATGAAATAGTGGGTATCTCTATTCAAGCTACATCTATTCATTCCAGAAGAGTCAATCAATTAAAATACGTAGTGATTTTAGGAGGTTACCGTATCCGGTTTATGGAATAGTCCGTGTTTTCCAATTTCAAATTGAAGATTAATTCGTGCTTGCTCTTCCAGTTTTTGATGAAAAAAATCCGTTAAAAAAATGCGCTTTTGTTTAAGTGTGTTTTTTAGAAATCGCTTCCGACCAAAGGAGTAGATGGTTGATGGAATGTTTTTATGCTCTTGGCGTATGGCATTTTGATAGTGCTCATAATCTTTTGGTGGGGAGCCTAAAATAGACATATCCATATCTAAAAACAATTGGACTAATGGATCCGTTGATTGATGTTTTTCAGTGGCTAAAATGATTTCGGTAACGTACTGAATAATGGAAGGTGGCTTTTTTAACTGCAATAGAACCTGTTGGGCATAAACAGCGCTATCTTTTTCGTTGGTGGAACTTCCTGGTTTGTAGATGACGTCATGAAAAATAGCCGCATGAATTAGTATTTCACGTTCTGTAAGTTGGAGGTTTTGTAAATCAATTAATCCTAAAATTTGTTCAATATGATTCCAGTTATGATAATGTCTGTGCGGCTCTGAATGATGATTTTTTATTTCGCTAAAGGCAATATCTATTTGTAGTTCATTCGAAGTATCAAAATATTCTGTCCAAATGTGTTTAAACTGATCTTGGTCCATAAGGCAAATTTGTATAATCTCATGGATTGAGATCACCTTGAATGCCGTTTTGTCTCTTTTATTTTCCCTGTGTTACACATACAGAAAAAAAGGCGGGAGAAATAGGTCGGTTAATTTTTCTGTAAACCTTTGCGTATTAATAGTTTTGGATCCCGCAGGTTCTTCTTTACGTGCTTTTACCTAAGTCCTCATTTTAGGTGATTTCTACCTAGTAATTCAACTCAAACCTTTCGTTCTTGTAGTCAGTTTTAGAGGTGTTTGTGAATTGAAATAATAGCGCATGAAATTTCAGTTCGGTTAGATAAAACATTTCGGTTCAAACCTGGTCAGAAACCTTCTAATAGGGAATTAAAAAGGTGGTTTTAGGAGTTGCTGATTCAAGTATTCTAAAAACAGAATCTAAGTATTAATCATAAAATAATTGACAATGAACAAACTTACGGAACAAGAGAAGAGTGCCGCCATTGCAAAATGGAACTTAATTAGAGAAGATTATTCTGTGCTGAAGGGGTTGATTTCCTTTAACACTAGTTTTTCCTTTTCTAAGGATGCATGTGACCTGATAGATAATGAGGCCAATTTATTTGTGCAAATGTTTATGGGGATATTGGATGAAGGTACAAATCAACTGGTTTTCATTTTACCCATTAAAGAAAGTGAGATCGAATTGGGATCTCTAGAAAAGTATTTTTATGTAACCGGGGAACCGCTAGCAAGTGATTTAGTTTTTAAGGAAGAAAGAAAAACAATTACGATCAATAAAATAACGCTAAATACTAATTTGGAGGTGATAAAAAATATGGAAACGAAGGACTTACCTTTCGAAAACGTACCATCCATTTCCTCTGAAAAGGCAATTTTAGAAATTCAAGCCTGGAGAAATAGTTATTTAGATTGGATGTTTATGAATAGTGCGGATAGTAAAATGTTTAATTCCTTTTTTGTTCCTACTAAGGATTTAACGCTTCAGGAGACCTCTCAAATGGAGTTGAAATGTGTTTTTGCGATGAGAGAATCTATTTTATTGAATACCGCTGTGCCTACCTTGGTTTTTGTAACCGTTGTGGATGAAGCGCTCGAGCCAGAAGATACAGGCGGTCAAAACGCACTAAATGTGGTGTTAAATAATACCGGTAATTTTGCCAGTCCATGTCCTCCTTTTTGTAGAATGGACCCAACACCTTCGTCTATAATCATGGCCATGAATTAAATATGACTCTTTATTATGGGGTAACCATTTTTTCTTTTGTGTCCCTTGTTATCTCTGTGATAATAGGTATTTTAATATTCTCTAAATTGCCCAAAGACCAAAAATGGTTTTTTGGTTATTTGGGGTTTATTTTAATCGTAGAAATTACCGCTAAGGTCCTCATTCTTTTAGGAGAGAAAAATTGGGTCGTTTACCCCATTTATTTGCTAGGTGAATTTTTATTGTTGGCGTTCATGTGTTCAGAGGCATTAAAATGGTCTGCTAAATTAAACTCGGTTTGGATCGGGATTTCCGTTCTTCTACTATTTGAATGCTTGGTTTTATGGGGGGTGAATTCCAATGTGGTTGGTGGACTAGGGAAAATAGTTTCACACTTCATAATAATCGGACTGACCGGAATTTATTTGATACAAAAATTAAAAGAAGAGGATAGGTTACAGGAAAATCGTTTTATGGTCACCTATGCATCTCTGTTTTTTTATTACACCATTTCGTTATTCCTGTTTTTAATTTTGGAACAGTTACCCGGAATAGGAGATGAACAAGCAGCCATGGTATGGAGTTTAAATAATTTGTTTTCCGCCCTTTTGTATGGTATTTCTGGTCACACCTTTTTTAAAATATGGAAATCAACATAACCCTAACCTTCTTTGTGGCCTCCGTATTAGTTCTCGCACTTATGGTAGGTTTTTCATTATTGGCATATCGGGTCTTCATGAATCGGTTACTTAAGGAAAAACAACTTCAGTATCAAAAAGAGATAGCGTATCAGAAAAAATTGTTGCAACAAAATATTGAAATTCAGGAAAAAGAAAGAGAAAGAATAGCTGTGTTGTTACACGATGAAGTAGGGAATAAGCTCAATGTATTGTCTATCTGGTTAACCAATCCAGAGGCGTGGGGGACAGATCGGTTAAAGGAAGTGGTTTCTAAGCAATTTCCAAGTCTGATAGAATCTACTCGCACCATTTCTCATCGCTTGTATCCTGTTAATTTTGAGGCGTTTGGTTTAATACTCTCTCTGGAGAATTTAATTCATAATATAGATGATTCTCTAGCTGTTAATCTGATAATCAAGCATGTTTATAATCCAAGAGAGTTGGCGTTTGAAGTTCAGGTGTATCGAATTGTACAGGAGTTCCTAAGTAATGTATTGAAGCATTCGGGTGCCAGCCAGTTTGATATTCATATCAAAGATGAGAAATACGGTTTAGCGCTTCTTTTAGCGGATAATGGTAGCGGAATTGATTTGGATAAAATTGAACGAGGGATGGGGCTCCGAAATATTGAGCTTAGATTAAAATCTTTAAATGCTCATTTTAAATGGAAAAGCCAACCCAATAAAGGAGTTCGGCTGATAATTTTATTGCCGAAAAAATGAAGGATACGATAAAAATTGCTTTGGTAGATGATGAATGCCTATTTCAAGAAGGGATGGAGTTGTTGTTTCGTAGTCATCCGATGATTTCGGTGGTTGTCAAAGCGACTGATGGTATAGCGTTTCTTGAGAAATTGAAGGGGATCGATTCGAGTCAGTTTCCCGATATCGCACTCATTGATATTCAGATGAAGCCCATGGATGGTTTTGAATTGGTGGAGCAATTAAAAGAGTATTCGGATTTGAAAGTTATCATTCTTTCTTCTCATTATAAAGATGCCATGTTTGGACATATGATTAAGCTGGGAGTATCCGCTTTTTTACCCAAAAACTCCACCAAAGAATTGCTTGTCGAAGCCATCGAAACCATTTACGAAAAGGGGGTGTTCTTTACCGAAAAGGATCATCAAATGTTGCGCACCTACGTAAAAAACAAATCGAAACAACGGAATTTTGATCTCTTGGATGCACTTACAGAACGAGAAATTGAAGTGGTGAAATTAATCTGTTTGCAACAGACCAATCAGGAAATTGCCGATCAATTGTTTTTGAGTAGACGTACCGTTGAAAGCCATCGGCAACGGATATTGGAAAAAATAGGTGCTAAAAATACCGTGGGATTGGTGATTTATGCCATCTCTAGAGAACTCTTTTTTCCATTCAAAGACGTTGTTGCTCCGTATTAATACGGAATCCTAAAATTGCCATTTATTACGTACGCATCCATCTAGATAACTCTGTTCCTTTGAGTTAGTCAATGGTTAATGCATAAGAGCTTGGTTTAATTGAAAAACCTCTGCAGGGGTAGGAAGTCTATTTCTTAAACGATTTAAATCCAACACACGTTCCTGGTATTTAAAATGCCAAAGTTTAGGAATAGATACGTTGATGTTGCATGATTAAGCGTTTGAAATTTAATTATTTAAGGATTGCTAATGTTTGCCGGTAGTGTTGAAATAGACGTATGGGAAGCTACCATAAGTTAACATGAATAGGAAAGATTGAGAAAATACAAACGGACCTGTTTTTTTGTAATTCTAAAGGAAATAGCCAATACATTCCTTTCTTGGTTAAAAGGAGTTCTCTTATTAAGTATTGATACTTAATAAAGTCTACTAGAAAATCTAATGGCCGTGAAAAGTTATTGGGATAATTAGGAAGATTTATAGGTTGAATTAATTATTTATAAAAAAAATTATGGAAGTTAAAGAACAAGAAGTAGCAACGGAAACAGTTTCAAAAGGGTTGCCATCAAAAAATGTAGCCATTAGAATAACCAATAATACGGGAGAAGTATTGATTTTAACGGACTCGAATATTAATCATGGTAAATGGCGAGATGGGTCTCCTTTACAAATGATACCCAATGGTTCTGTAGGATTGATTGAAGCAGGAAGAAAAACAGGCGCAACTATAGGGCCAGAAGGTGATGTGACCTATAGTAATCCAGAAGGAAATATAGCTTTTACACTTTTCTTTCATAACCCATATTCGGGGGATAATACCGCAAAAATAGATACTGTTGGTGCGTATGAGTCATCTGATTTTGATTGGAATCTTAAACATTCACCACTAAATATTTCGGTGACCATTACAAAATCGTAAGTAATAGGTATCTGGATAGAGGATAAGGTTAGTCTGTTCGGTATATCATATCCATTCACGCAAATTACAATAATGGCTAAAGTCTGTTAAAAGCGGACTTTAGCCCAATTGTAATGGGTTTTTAAAGAATCCCCCCTTTTTTAACGCCTAACTGCTGCGATAGAAATAGGTGTCGCCTTAAGAGGTGACGCCTATTTTGCTTTTAAAAAGTATGCAAGAACAAAAAAAAACACGTTATAATATTTTACCCCCCGAATGCATTCCATCGTAAAATAAGCTCTTAATGGATTTCATTATTTGATCTTCAAAAAGATTATTTGGGTAAGAGCCAAACTTGATCTCCCCGTGTTTTTAGTTATTTTTAAAAATCCCAATCTTATTTTAGATCACTACAGTCCCTTTTTGGCTATTCCTTAACGGCTAGTTTAATAAGAACTTCTTTCATCTGTCCCTCTAATTCCATCACACGATGTTCCAGTTGCTTTTTTGTGGTGTAAGGAACATTGCCTTCGTTCAAATTTGTGACTCCCGCCTCTTGATTTCCAAAGAGCAGGGTTTTGGGGTCCAATTTTAAATATTCAGCGATATCAAGGACCGTGTTTACCCGGATATTTTCTTTCACAAACCATTTTCGGTACCCCTGAGGAGTGAATCCTAGATCGGTCGACATTTTCTGGGTGGAAATGCCCATTTCTGATAATCTAGCCGTAATAGTTCCTTTTATTTTTTTATAATTCATATTAAATCTTTAATTATTCGGGTGTTAACGAAAACATTGTTATATTTGATTGCGAAACAAATGGTTCTAAACCGAATCATTCATGATGTTTCAGTATTCCGAAACTGAATCCAATCACTGAATTCAATCACTGAATTCGGAAACAAATATAACACTATGAAGAATAAATCCGCTTTTCAAATCTTGGTCCAATTGAATAAGGAAAAAGACATGTATAAATATGGTATTCGGTCTATCTACAAAAAACTGAACCCCGAGGCTAAGAGAGTTTTCAATATTCAATGTGCCAAAAACCGAATCGGTAGATCTACTTTTTCTGCCTACATGGATATAAAACTGAATCAGGTTCAGGATATTCCCACCCAAAAACTAGATGTCATTGCTTTTTTATTAGGAGTAGAGCTGGCGTTTTTAAAAAATTACGATATATCAAAAATAATAGAAGAACAAAGCTCCGTACGTAAGGAATAGGAGTATCGTTCCAAAATGCATGTAAGAACCTTTAAAATGAGAAATAAAAACTTCTTGAATTTTACAAATTGGTTTTTTTGTTTTCGTCCCAAACGCAAAGAACTTTCAAAAGTGGATGTGTTCCTCTTGTCCACAGTGATCACCCTTGTATTTATCTGTTTGATATTATGGTATGAAATTATGGTTTTGGCCTATATGATTTCATTCCCAAATACAGAGTTACCATCCATCATTAAGAGTTACGCAATACGAGGGTAGTCTTTTATTAGATATCCTACTCTCCTAAATTTCAAAATGCATTCCATCATTCTTTAAACGATCATAGGCATTCTTATTGAATTGAAATAAGTTACCCGGTCTTCCGGCACCTGTACGTGGGGCTTTTTCATCCAATTCCTCTAATATCCCCAGTTTTATTACCTTCTTTTTGAAATTTCGTCTATCCACTGGTCTATCCAGTAGGGTAGAGTAGAGGTCTTCTAATTCAGAAAACGCAAACCGTTGATTCAATAACTCAAATCCTATCGGTTCGTAGGTCATCTTATTGCGAAGTCTTTCAATGGCCATCGTTAGTATTTGCCGATGGTCAAAAGCGAGGATTGGAAGGTTCTTAATCGGAAACCATTCTGCATCAACCGCATCGGTGTTGGCTTGTAATTTTTGGAATTTCCCCGCATTTACAATCCCAAAATAGGCGACCGAAATAGTCCGGTTCCTAGGATCACGATTTGGTTTTCCAAACGTATACAGTTGTTCGAGGTAGTCAATTTTTACTCCTGTTTCCTCTTTGAGCTCTCGTTCAACAGCGAATTCTAAGGACTCCTTTTCTTTCACAAATCCACCTGGAATTGCCCACTTTCCTTTGAAGGGAGCGTACTTCCTTTTGATCAATAAAATGGAGACCCCTTGATCCTTTTGATAGCCAAATACGATGGCGTCTACAGCGACTGAAATATTTTGTGTTGTTTTCACGCAATAAAAGTAAGGCTATAATTCGGTTGGGAAATAGGGTTTTGAAAAACATTCATCAAACCATTCGTAATCCATTGGCAATTAGCACGAGAATATAATTAGTGTGAAATAAACACAAATACATGTGTGTGCCTGTGGTTTCGTTTATATATTTGCGTCATTATTACGCAAATAAGAAATATATATCCTGAAATATGAACGCTTTATTATTAACGGACGGATACAAAACCGGACATCATCAACAGTACCCGGAAGGGACGGAAATAGTGTATGCTAACTGGACGCCAAGAAGTACGAAGTACGCTCCAAAAGGATCGGAAAAAATCGTATCCTTTGGTCAGCAATATGTGATGAAGTGGTTGCATGAATATTTTCAATTGCACTTCTTTTCACAACCCAAATCAAAAGTGTGCTCTGAAATAAAAGAAGAGTTGTCTTTGTATTTAGGAGTAGATTACGATGGGAGTCATTTTGAAAAATTGCATGCGTTACAGTTTTTACCCATACAAGTAAAATCTCTCCCAGAAGGAGAAGAAGTTTCTGTTAGAGTACCCATGTTGACGGTGGTAAATACGGACAAGGAATTTTATTGGGTGACTAATTTTTTAGAAACCATAATATCCACCATGTTGTGGCAGCCGATGACTTCGGCTACCATTGCCTTAAATTTTAAACGAATATTTAAAAAATGGGCATTAAAAACGGATGAAGATCAAATCGGGTTTATAGATTTCCAAGGGCACGATTTCTCCATGCGGGGTATGGGAGGTATGGAAAGTGTATTAGCTTCCGGCATGGGGCATGCATGCGTTTTTCATAGCTCTGATACCTTGCCTGTCATTAGTGGGATGCGCCATTATTACCATGCGAAAGGTTTTGTGGTAGGATCTGTAAACGCCACGGAGCATTCGGTGATGTGTGCTGGAACAAAAGAAGATGAGCTTGGAACCTTTAAAAGACTAATGGAAACATATCCTTCAGGAGTTCTATCGGTAGTGAGTGATACTTGGGATTTGTGGAAGGTATTAACCCAATATCTGCCTCTACTAAAAGAAGAAGTTCTCGCTAGAAATGGTAAACTAGTCATTCGTCCCGATAGCGGGGACCCCGTGGATATTATTTGTGGTGCATTAGAAGAAGAATGGAAAGGCTCTGTCCAAGGTCGTGGAGTGATAGAGGCGTTATGGGATGTTTTTGGAGGTACGGTAAATGCACAAGGTTTTAAAGTGCTAGATGCACATATTGGAGCCATTTACGGTGATAGTATAACCACAGAAAGAGCGGAGCAAATTTGCCAAAGACTACATGATAAAGGATTTGCAAGCACCAATGTGGTACTCGGTATCGGGTCATTTACCTATCAATACAATACGCGCGATACTTTTGGTTTTGCCATGAAAGCGACATCGGTGGTGGTTAATGGGGAACGGAGAGAAATCTATAAAGACCCAATTACGGATGATGGCGTTAAGAAATCTGCGAAGGGATTGATTCGTGTAGATAAAGTAAACGGAGAGTTTGTGTGGGTTGATCAGGTTTCTGAAGAACAAGAGGCCTTGGGAGCGTTAAAAACCATGTATAAAAATGGGCAGTTTGTGAATGAAATAAACTTAACGACCATTCGTCAAAGAATTAATAATTGTCTTTAACTTAGCATATTATGATTTACAAGGTAAATAAATTCCGGGATGGACAAATTTCTTCTAAGATTACCGAAGAAGGGAATTTGAATGTAAAACTACGAGGCAATTCATACGAAGATTTGTTTAAAGCGGCTTCCATAAAAGAGGCATGGGATGCTGCAAATTCATTTAACAAAATGGCTACCGCTACTTTAACGCTCTATTGTTTGATTGGTCAACGGTCGGATAGGAGGTTTCATGCCGGGGAATCATTCGATTTAAAAGTAATTACCCATTTCATTAATAGTATGAATTATGACCAGGTTCGTGTTTTGCATCCGCATAGTTCTGTTTCCTTGGCCTTGATCACAAATGCTATTGAGATTTCGCATTTTAAGTACGTTCAGATGGCTTATCATGAATTAGGGAGCCCAGTTCTGGTGAGTCCTGATGCGGGCGCTTATAAAGCCACGTACGTCATTGCAGAAAAATTAGGGGCCGACTTAGTCCCATCCAATAAAGTACGCGTTAATAATGAGCCTGTTATTCGAGTACAAGGAGACGTAGATGGAAGGGAGTGTTTGATTGTGGATGACTTGGCCGATGGGGGGCGAACATTTATCAATCTAGCAAAAGCACTAAAGTCGCAAGGCGCACCTAAAGTATTTTTATACGTCACTCATGGCCAATTTAATTCTGGTTTTGAGGAAGTGGCTGGGGCGGTGGATCATATTTATTGTACCAATAGCTATCGAGATATAGTGGATTCTTCCGTTACCCAATACACGGTTTTGTAGATGTGCTTCTGTTAGGGGGATTGAAATCATTCCCAAATAAAGGGCCGCTACAATTCCTTACATTTGAAACCATCTAAAATCAATAACCACCTAATAATCTTACCATGAAAATAGCATTAATTGGAGCGTATGGCTTTACCGGAACACTAATCAGCGAAGAGCTGCAAAAAGCGAATTTAGAATTTTCAGCGTACGGCCGAAGTATCGAAAAACTGGTTGCGCTTCAATCCGAATATTCGGTGCTAAAAAGCATTACCGCCATAGATTTAAGAAAGCGGGAAGATATTCAAATGATTATTGCGAAATCTGACTTGGTCATTAACTGTGCCGGTCCCTTTACTGAAGAGTCGGCTCTTATGTTGTCTGAAATGGCTAAAAGTGGAAAAGTGTACTTGGATATTACAGGCGAAGTAGGATTTGTCCGTGCTTCTAAAGAGCGCTATCATGAATCGGCTCAAAAACATAAATCCTTAATCATTCACGGATGTGCCTTTGAAAGTCTTATTGCTGATTTGGGTACCGCGTATTTGAGTGCTCAGGTTGGTGCTATTAAATCTATAGATACCTTTTATCAATTTGATCAATTGCGGGCTTCTCCGGGCACAAAAATGACCATGAAGCTATCCAAGTATAGAGATTCACTTAGGGTCCAGAATAATGCGTGGGGAGTAAGTAGTTTCCAGGATAATCAATACCAGGTCACCACTCACTTAAATGAAAATCAGGTAGCTATTCCTTATCCCTTACCGGAAATTGCCTATAATTACTGGAACCACAAGGTGGAGTCGGCCGGAAGTTATTTGGTGCTTGGAGAAAAGCAGGCCGCTCGCTTGGGTAACAATACGGAGGTGGAAGGAGATTCCCTAGAGACCCTTGATGTCATCCGATTACGAAAAAGAAAAGGTCCAAATGCAGAAGAGCGAGCCGACCAAAAAAGTAATTTGACTATTCGTGTTACCGACTCTAACGATCGCCCCTATATCTTACTCATGCAATCTACAGATATGTATTTAATCACCGCAAAAGCAATGGTTATTTCGGTGCAAGTAATTATCCAAAACGGATGGAACCTGTATGGAGTTAGGAGTCCTGCGCAACTTTTTAAAGGGCGTGAGGAAGAGGTTTTGGCGCAATTAAATGTGACGCTGATTAAAGATTCCACGTTTGATATCCGAAGGAAATAACGCTTTAACTTTATCCCCTAATTCGTAATCATTTAGGTATTAATACGTAGAGAATTCTGTGTGAACTTCCCTAGTTTAGACGTTCATATCGATGGTAATAACACGAATTAAAACACCTAAAAAAAATGAAAGACGCAAATGCCTTAATTACGGAGTTAAAAGAAAAATTAACACGTATTGGAGATCCTGAAATTCTGGAAGATTGCACCGATTCGAAAGAGTATGCGCAATCTCGATTAGTATTTAATCGAAAATTTGAATTCCGACCTTCCTTGATTGTTTACATAGAGAGTACCGATCAGGTGAAGGCGATTATTTGTTTCGCTAATGATCATCCCACAGAGATTATTTTACGGTTTCGATCGGGTGGGCATGATCATGAAGGAGAATGTTCAGGTACCAATACGGTGCTTTTAGATTTTTCAAAACTATCGGGTATTGTCATTGAAGAAGCACAAGTGTTTGAGCCGACTAAAGAGGTTTACAAAAAGCTAACGGTTGGTCCCGGAGCACGATTTAATAAAATCAAGCCGGTAATGGATGCTGCTGGAGTGGGAATACCCCATGGCACGTGTCAAACAGTGGCTATTGGTGGATTTACCTTTGGGGGAGGTTGGGGTCCTTGGACGCGTTTGCATGGAATGGCATGCGAAAGTTTAATTGGAGCGACTATTGTTTTGGGGAACGGGGAGTGTCATAAATTATGGTATACAGATGATCCAGAAAGCCAAAAGGGACGTTTGCTTTGGGCGCTTCGAGGGGGTGGAGGAATGAGTTACGGTGTGGTGACCGAGCTTGTTTTTAAAACCTTTGAGCTCCCGGATGTTTCTTTTAGTTTTAATATTAAGTTTAATCAACCGTATTCCTTGCCTTTCCAAGAGGGAAATAAAATAAAGATGGAGGCTCCCATTGAAATGAAGGCGGTGGAAGTTGTGAAGCTATGGGAAAAAGCCATTGCTCCCCATGCATTTCCCAATTTGATTGGTACCAATTTAAAAGTGGAAACGGCTCATCTGGAAGCGGGGGATCGTCCGGATCCTAATGCCTTTTTAAAATGTCAAATCAATGGGTATTTCGGAGGGACAGAAATAGAATTAAGAAGTTTTATTGAGGAGATTCTTGGGCCAAAAGCATTGAAATCTTTAACCCTTAAACAAGATAGAATTACGGAGGTTAATGGTGAAGTTCGTAATTTCTCCCCAGCCTATGATTGGCATTTTGAATCGTGGGATAGAAAGGTCATTAATGAAGAGCAGAATGATGAAAAAGGAATGAATGAAATAAAGCTGGACCCAGATGGACCGGCCCCACATAAAATTACTTCCCGATTTGTAGATGCTATTTGTGAACACCGCACGGATAATTGGAGCGATGCCAGTAGAGAAGCGTTGATTTGTTCCTTGCAATCCAATAAAATTCCGGTGACTAAAGATGCCGAAATGAAACATGGTCTACATACTTACATCACCCTAGGGGCTATTTCTGGTAAGTTTTACAGCGATTACCTCGAGGGGGAAGAGGCTATTGGAAGTGCGTTTCCATATAAAAAACGGCCATTTACCATTCAGTATCAGGCGTGGTGGAATCAGTTTTTAGATCTGGATGAAAAATATTGTTTGACCGATGAACAAGTGGAAAAAGAAATGTTGATCAATAGACCATTTGTAAATAGAGCGCAAGATTGGATAGAAGCGAGTCGTGATTATACCATTCCACATACCAGTGGTGCATTTATCAGTTTTAAAGATTCATCCATTCCTACATCTACCTATTTTTCTACTAGTTACGATGCTTTAATTGATGTGAAAGTTAAGTGTAGTAAAGATCCTAATTTGTTATTCAGAACCCGAAAAACGATTTTGTAAGGAATAATTTCAGATGCCTTTTTACCGGTATTTTGAAATGTTGAATCCATTTTCGGTCCTTTTACGGAAAGCCATGGAACCTTATTCTGTGGCTTTTTTTTGGACCCGTACCCGCTATCCATACCTAATCTAATATTTAGGTAAGAATACGCATTGTATTACCCGAAGTTCAAATCTAATTTCGGAAGAAATAAAAGCATCACACCCGGCTAAAATTACAGCCTTAAATTTAAATAGAATCTCAAACTCAATAAACATGTCAGAAGAAAAAATAACATCCGTAGGCATTTACCCTCCTATAGGAATAGCTCGAATTGGAAACTCCAAAGAATACTTTTTAGCCACCGAAATCCCTGGGCAGGCAGAGGTCCCAGAAGGGGAGTACAAGGATAAAAAAGGACGGATTAAAAAAGAAGTGGCTCGTTTTAGGTTGTATGGTTTTAACGCCAAAGGAAAACCGGTTAAAGAGATTACTGCGAATGACGCAACCATTGAATGGCGAGCCGAAGTAGCCAATGTAAAAGGGGCGTGGTACCAATTTCAAAATGCCTTGGATCTGAATAAAAAATATGCCATTCCCACTACGCATAGAAATAGAACGGTGGTGGGTGGATACCGCGAACAATTAGCCATTCGGCCAAGTATTCAAACCATCTCCGGTAAAAACAAGAATAGCAAAGGGAACAACCATCATTTTGACGATGGTAAATTCTTTGATCTGTCCGTTGATTTAGGGCATTTGCAAACCGACCCGGAAGGTCGCTTGTTGTTTTTCCCTGGAAGTGGGGGAGCAGCGTCCTATCAGGATGTGCCCATTACCACTTTTGCCAATAACGATGGTTGGCACGATGATACCTGCGATGGGGTTATTCGAGCTACCGTAAAAATGGGTGGAAAAACGTTCGAGGCCACCCCGGCAATGGTAGCCGTAACGCCACCTAATTTTGGACAAGGACTTTACGGTGTGGTTACCATGAATGATGTGGTACAAAACTTATTTATTGAAGAAATGGGCTATCGTAACCCATCCAAAGATGGGGTCGTGTTTTACCGGGATATTTATCCAATTTTGGAACGTATGACCCAAACCCAATGGGTGAATGTGGGTTTCAATATGCTGTTTGGTAAAAATTCACCGTCCGATTTTACAAATCCGGAAGTTGTCCAAACCTTGTGTAGCCCAGATGAATCAACCAAACATGCCCGAAACCGGGTATTTGAATGGTTTCGGGATCCGGAATCAAAAGAATACACCCCCGCAAAAGTACCGCCATTTTATGGGGATGGATTTAATGATTATCAGAAAATTTCGCTAGACGACCTTCCTATAACCATTACCCAATATCAGCGTTTAAAGCTTTGGATGAAAGGGGAGTTTACCACCGGTAAACCATTACCAAAATTAGACTTTAATACACTTTCACTCACCGAACAACTAGATGCATTAAATCAAGCCAGTTTGGAAGATTGTTTGGGTGGTCCGTTTCATCCCGGGATTGAATTAACATGGGTGATGCGTGTTAAACATATGTGGGATAAACCCTACCGATTAAAAGTATTACCCGAAGGAGAAGCAATAAATTTAAATTTCGGGGATGTTTTAACCCATGAAATTGCCATTGCTCCAAACGGTCCCTGTGGTGTAAATGGTCCTGGATCTCTTACCCGTTGGATGGGAACTCCTTGGCAAACCGATGAAGCCAGTTGTTTGTCGGGTTATAATGTATCGCAATATTTACCCTTACCTTCCTTTTGGGCAGCTAGAGTGCCCAATCAGATTTTAAGTGAAGATGGTTACCAAAGAATGCAAGCGGGAAATGTCAATATAGGTCAACGTTTAAAACACCTTTATTACCGTCAAGATTGGTTACGTGATATTGAAGCGGATCATTTGGACCGACTCCAAAAGATGGTAGATGAATGGGAGCATCTCGGAATTGTAACGAAACAGGTAAGCCCGATCCCAAACAATAAAGCAGGTCTGCTTCCAGAGGTGTGTTGGGTTGAAAAAGGACGCCATTTTGATAAAGAAGATAAGGATGTAACCCTTGCGCAAGTTTTATTTGCTGAAGGCGATAAAAGATGTGCGGTGCAAGAAAAGATTAAGCTAAAAGCAACGGATATTGGTTTGAAAACCTTGGTATCCACCCTTAAGGAAGCGGATGAGAAGGTTTCGGAAATTCAGAAAGACCTGCACCGACCAGGGCGTAAACGAAGAGTTTTAAGACGTGATGAACGCTAAGAATCATTTTCAGGTAATTATTATTGGAGGTGGACCAGCGGGAATGGCCACCTCCATTACTTTAACGGCAAGAGGGATTTCCAATTGCATAGTGGAAGGGAATGTGGTATCTAAAAATAAAGCAGGGGAGGCCTTGCCTCCCAATGTCAAACCATTGTTAAAGAAACTGGGGATCTCCTACTTATTAGAGGATGAAGCGCATATGCCTTATTATGGAAACCGAAGCTCTTGGGGGACCGAAGCCCTGGAGCAAAAGGAATTTATCCGTTCTATTTATGGAAGTGGGTATTTATTGGATCGCATACATTTTGAAAAGCAATTAAGATCTCATCTAAAAAATAACCACGGTGTGTTTTACGAAGGGTATCATTTCAAAAAGATAGAGATGAATCCTCACGGGCTTGAAATTGCAATTTCAAATGGACGTCAAAAAATCAAATTAACAGGTTCGTTTGTGGTAGATGCAACCGGACGTAAAGCTTCTGTATGTAGCCAGTTAGGTTATGTTAAGACAGAATTGGATTCGCAATTTGCTTATGTATTTTCCGCAAAATCCATGTCCAATGTACCGCAGCAAATATATGTAGAGGCTGTTAAAAATGGGTGGTGGTATGTAGCTCCTCAAAAAGAGAATCAGCTGACACTCATGTTTTTTACTTTAAAGGAATTAATGCCAGGTAAATCGAAACAATCCGAGTTCTTAAGATCCAACTTCCAGACAAGTAAACACCTGCCTCAAATTATCTTAGACCAGGAATTGCAGGTGGATTCCGTTAAAATAATGCCCACAGGAACAAGTCGGTTGGATATTCCTTTTGGACATAGATGGATAGCCGTAGGGGATGCTGCGTTTTCTTACGATCCCATTTCATCCTTTGGTATTTCATCTGCTTTATCCTCTGGCTATTTCGCTGGAAATGCTATTTCCAGTTATTTTAAAAAGGAAACGGATGCATTTATCACGTATAGATTCCTGATGGAAACCGTCTTTGAAGCCTATATGAAAAAAGTATATGCGCAGTATGCATTAGAAAACAGATGGTCAGAAAGTACCTTCTGGAAAGAGAGGTTTGAAAAGGAATTCCTTTCTAGTGTTTAAGTTTTGAGGGCAAAAAAAAATCTCCGTACGGAAATAGGTACGGAGATTAATAAATATGTTTTGACAGCGAATTAAAAGGGGGTATCGGTACTCAATGAGTTCATGACCGAGAAGTTAAAGGATTGACCATCCCATTTCTTTTGAACTGTTTTGTTATGGATGAGTTGAAACTGAGGATAAATTTGGCTTGAAAATTCCTCGTATAAAGCCAAGGGTAAAACCGTGTAATTTATTTTTAATTCGGCAATTTCCAAAAAGTATTCTGCGCCTTCGTGATTTCCTTGAAAGCAAATGAATACCTCTGGAAAATCAGGATATCTCTTTTGGGCCACGGCAATTTTACGAGCAGATCGTACACAAAAGGGACACGAGGTACTGTAAAAACAAATCAGAGCTTCTCCTGCGGTGAGCTCTTGAATGTAGGTATTGTCAATGAGTTCTGATTTAAAAGCGTAATGGAGTTCCTCCGTTTCATCGGATAAATCGGCTGGGAAAATAGCGTTTAGGATAAACGGTGTGATGACACATGCGAGTAGCGGGATGTACTTGATCCACGAATACGATAAATCCGAGTATTTCTTTACCTTAAAAAGGTAGATGCCAAAAGCAGCTAGAAGCATTAATAGCGACATGACTACCATTATTGGGAATTGGTCGAAAACGGAATAGTTCTCAATAATCATGGGGGTGGAACCCAGGTCAGCCCATAAATCATAACCATGAATAGCGACAAGGGTGGTTAAGCCAATAAGAAATCCTCTTGAAGGTTTTATATTAAGAATAAAGAATAATCCCAAAGTCCATTTCAACCCAATAAATAATCGAGCAAGCACAGGGGCTAGAAACCAATTCCCGAGGTATTCCTCGACAAACCGGTATTCCATGGCTTCCAT
This sequence comes from uncultured Flavobacteriales bacterium, assembly GCA_913062955.1. Taxonomy (GTDB): domain Bacteria; phylum Bacteroidota; class Bacteroidia; order Flavobacteriales_G; family Salibacteraceae; genus CAJXZP01. Next base: position 52,183 of record CAJXZP010000023.1, read on the forward strand.
GTTTTCTAAATTTATATATCCCCAATAAAAAAGGGAGGCCCCTAAGGGGATCTGCAGTATTCGGATGATTAAGTGTAAACTCATAATTTTTTGGTACTAAAAAAGCCGCTTTTTTTCAAAAGCGGCTTTTTCAAATTAGTCTAATACTTTATTATAGAGTACAAGTCGTAGCAGAAGAAAGTTGTAATGCGTCACAACCATCTTCAGCATCTTTCTTTTTATAATCATTTAAAGGAATTTCTTGAACGATATCATCCATTCCAGTCATAGTAGTTGTACAAGTACATGTGTAATCTTTTTTACAAGAAGTCATTGCAAATGCTCCTAGTACTACAGCTAAAGTTAGTAATTTTTTCATCTTTAAGGTATTTTGTTGTTATTAATAGTGTTATTTAACGCTGCGAATATAAATGTTCGAATGGCATTTCAAAGTTTTTTTCATGAAAAAATGTTAACCTGTAATTGTTTATTTATTAAGTAGGTGACTGTTAAGTATTTAATCTCTCGATTTTTTATCAAATAGCTCACTAAAATGTGTTTTTTTAAGATTATAGCTATTGAATGGAATAAATTGGGAAATGGATTTTAGGATTACAGAGTGAAATTCGCTATTTTATAATCCTAATAATAGCAGCCATATTTTTTCAATCTACACCAAGGAATTAAGAATGATTCCTTTCCAGATTACTATCGAATTGCTTATTCCGTCAAATTCCACTATTCACTGAAAATCAAATGGTAATGTCCCCGGGTAGCTGCGAGCGCATAGTCCTACCACCAAATGGACGCATGCTAGAGAAAGGGGTAAGCCTATTCTGCTTCCCTAATCTAGGTAATGTAAAAACTCTTGCTTAAATAGAACTATCAGGCCATTGGCCTTAATAAAATGAAAAATGAAAGACCTCCCGGATCTTTAAACCAATGGTTTCGATTCCATTTGGATTTTGCATGGATGCTTTCCAAATTAATAGAGGGGATTTATTAGGGAGGGTGATTTCCCAATATTCCATACCCCATACCCATATTATTTACCCGTCCGAAGGTTGAATCGTATTTATGCAGTTAATTGTTTTTTCAATATCGGAGGTATAGCGTAAATCCTTAATTTCTTCCAATTTACCCGGGTATTTGGCCAACATGGCTTGCGTTAGCTCTTCATTGCTATCAATAAAAGCACGGTGTTTAGCTTGAATGTTTGCCCAATCACGACCGGTTCTAATATTCTTTCTTTCCGTATTCCGGAGGGCACGTAGTTCCATCCAGATTCGTCCTATTTGCTGGTTGAGTTGTACTTTTTCTTGCTTCGTCATATGATCCGTTTTTTGGAAGAGGCAAAGTTAAATCCAATCCCCGCGATTAAATGCATCCGAAGCGGAATAAAATTACTAAAATTGAGTAGGGTGGAATGTTAAAATGTACGAGGGAATTCCTTTATTTGCCGTGATTTTAGATCATTTCAAATTTTCACTAACAATAGCTATGGATACCTTTTCACGTAATATTTACTTGACCAAAAAAGAAACTTTGTCTTGCCAAAGATGCAAAAAACCGGTTCGTAAAGGAGAGCTATTTGTAGCCGAAACGGAAGAATCTCGGGGTACCTGTTTTGAGTGTTCCCCTTATACCGAGGCTACCTTGTTAGCGCCTGGTGACGCAGCTATGACCCGGAGGTCTAAAAAACATTCGAGTTATTGTGGAGTCCTCTATTTTTGGAATCAAAGACGAAAACGCTTTGAACGTAAAGGCCAGTATGTAGAAGCGGAAGCCATTGAATTGGCGCGTAAAGAATGCGCTGCCGATGCGGAGAAAAGAGCGAGATCGAATGCCAAGGCCGCTATTAAAAGAGAAGCAGATGATGCAATTTATGTAGCTGCATATATGTATGATGATGAACCTAATAAAATTTTAAGACAAGTTAGCCAACGAGATCAATTAAACGCACAAGCTGATTATTTTGC
>CAJXZP010000024.1 GCA_913062955.1 uncultured Flavobacteriales bacterium
GTACCCATTCATTCCGGAGTTTAAACAACGTTTAATATCCGTGCTTAAAACACTGGCAGTTAATGCGATGATGGGGATGTTGCATAAAGGCGATTCCAATTTCTCTCGGATATATTTTGTGGCTTCTATCCCATCCATTTTCGGCATTATTACATCCATTAATATTAAATCATATGCATGAATTTTTATCATATCTAAAACCTCCTGCCCGTTTTCTACAGTTTCAATATGCACTTCGGAAATCAATTGTTTCAGGGTATCAATAGCGACAATTTGATTGTATTCGTTGTCCTCAGCCAATAAGATTCTAATCCCGTTTAAAGCCGTAGTATCGCTAATGGAGTCCTTGGATATTTTTTTTATGTCGTGGGTAGAAGCTATTTCAAAAGGAAGGGTAACGGTAAATTTAGATCCTTCATTGAGTTTGCTGAAAACCTGGATATTTCCTTTTTGTAATTCGACCAAGGTTTGCGAAATAGCCAATCCTAAACCGGTACCTCCAAATTTTCGAAAAGTACTAGTTTCTACTTGATGAAAGGATTGAAATAACTCCCCTATTTTATCCGATGGTATACCAATTCCAGTATCACTTACTTCAAAAATCAGCGAAGTATTCATAGGTATCATTTTGGATACTTGAATATGAACCGTTCCTGTTTCGGTAAACTTAATGGCATTTCCACACAGGTTTATTAATACTTGAACGAGTCTAGCTGGATCTCCCACTACTGCTTCGGGTACCGAGTCGGATATATGGGTGGTAAACGTTAATCCTTTTTCTTCGGCCTTGTAACGTAAAACATTATACACCTGTTTAATCACATTGGATACACGAAAGGGTATATGTTCCAATTCCATTTTTCCAGCTTCGAGTTTACTTAAATCTAGAATATCATTAATAATGACCAACAAGTTTTCTGACGACTGTTGCACACCATTTAAGTACTTCCGTTGTTTGGCATTTAAATCGGTGTCTAAAGTTAAGCTAGTCATTCCCAAAACAGCATTCATAGGGGTTCTGATTTCATGACTCATATTTGCCAAAAATTGCTGTTTAAATTTTTCGGAAAGTTCTGCTCTTTCTTTTTCTCTTCTATATTCCTGCGTTCTTTGAGATACTTGAAGTTCTAATAAATCCGTTTGCTGTTTGAAGAGGTTTACACGGTAGGTATTATACAAGAAAATAAGAACGCTTGCTAAAAAACCACAGGTAATATAGAACCAATTGGTTTTCCAAAAGGGAGGCAGAATTGTAAATTTAAACTCCGAGGGTAAACCACACATTTCACTGATCCCGCAACTAGTGACCAAGAATGTATATTCACCCGGACTCAAGTTTCGATAATCTATTTTGCTAGTGGAGTGGAGTTCACTCCAATTTTCTTCTAAGCCCTGTAAAATGAACTTGTATTTAGCTTGATTTTGTTCATTTACATACATCCCTGAAAAATGAAAGGTCAAATTATTCTGATTATAGGGTAATTGCAAATTGGAAGGAATCAAATAGGGAGGGACCAAACTATCCCATTGGAACCCAAGATTGGATTCCTGAGGTTCTTTTGTACCCGAAATGTAGAAGGAATCCGTATTTGGGATCCACAAAGTATCCCCTAGAGGGAGTTTATTTAGGGTCCAATTGATGGATGTAAATACACGTGGTTGTGACATAATGTCAATAGAAGTGATGAATGTGGGGTTTATACTAGATTCAAGAATCTTGGGAGACAAAACAGTAATTCCATCATTATTACCCAACCATAGATCCCCATTTTCTGTTACAAGGTTTGCATTTTGATTGAAGTTAATGGAAGGAAGCCCTTGGGTTTTATCGAATGTTCGAATACTTCCAGTGGATTGATCAATAGTAGTTAAAGATTTGTTTTTTGTTAAAAAAACGGTGTTATTGCTGATTAGAATATTACTTATGGTATGATCATTTAATGATTTGTTTAGACGTATATGTTCTAATTTTTGATGGGGTAAAGAGTACTTGAAAAGACCGTGTTCATCGGTGCCAATCCAAACATTATCTAAACTATCCGTTAGTATACAGTTTATTCGTTCACCATAGGTATATCCTGTTAAGGGTAAACTTTCCAGATCACTTCCATTATTTATTATCCGTAATACACCTGTTCTGGTGGCGAGCCAAGTTTCATTTGGAGACACAAACTCTAGGGTGAGGTAGGATTGGTCAAGTGTGCCATTTATATTTTTCGCCAAACGTAACTGATGGGTTTGAGGGTCATAAATGTTCAACCCACCCAAGGACGCAATCCAAATCCCCCCTCGGTGGTCTTCTTTGATTTGAGTGATTTGGTTGTGCCCTAAGCCTTGACTTTGGGTGATTTGATTCAACGTTTTGGCTACGGGATCATATATTAATAAACCGTTAGCAATGGTTCCAATATAAATTATTCCGGTACTGGATTGAAATAGAGCTTGGGCCGATTTGTTGCAAAAAAATTGTGCGGGTTTTAATGGCGTGATTAAGCCCCTTTTTGGATCGTAAATGTCAATCCCTACTTTGCCAGCAATCCATATATTCCCTTTGGAGGTTTCCAATAATGCGGAGTAATTTCGAGCGGTAAACCCATTGTTTGGACCAAACCTTTTCAATTTACCTAATTGATTATTGAGAATGTTTATCCCATTAAATCCGCCTAACCAATGTTGGTTTTTGTTATCAAAAAATTGAATAGGAATGTATTCGCTACTCAAACCATTATTCTTTGAAATTGTTTTTATTTTTTTATTCTTACGATCTAAAATTACCAGTCCTTTATGCCGTGTGCCCGCATAAATTAGGCCCTTAGTGCTTTTGGCTAAGGACAGTATGGAATATCCAGGAAACCCCATTCCTGGTTCGTAAATTTGGAGAATCTTCTTTTGTTCATCATAATGATAAAGTCCTTCTTGATAGGCGATATAAAAGGTGTGACTAGAGTCCTGTAATATAGCCTCTGCTGGAGTTTCACTAAAGCCTGCCTTTGGAGATAGGTACGTGAGTGTGGATTCTTTTTGGTTAATAATGGAAACTCCCTTAGGGCCACCCGTCCATATTCTATGACTTGAATCTTCGAATACCCTTCTAACGTTATTTGAAGGTAAACCAATTTGCATTGAGAAATGAGTGATTTTTTGTTTGGCTTGATTAATTAAATACAAGCCTCTTCCTGTTCCGAGCCAGATACGATCGGTGTGATCAATATGAACTTTAAATCCAAAGTTTTCGTAAAGCCAGTTTTCATTATTTACATGGGAAATGGTATTGTTTTCTTTATTAATAACATCCAAGCCAGAAAATGTACCGACCCAAATCAGTCCCTTTGAATCTTGGGCAATGGTCCATACCCGTTTATCACTTAAGCCATGACGTTTTTTATAGGTATAACTATGTTCACCGTCATAAACCGAGAGCCCTTCATTTGTCCCAATCCAAATTCTACCAAGATGATCTTGCATAAAGCAGTTTACGTTAGAACCATTAATCACACCATGCTCCTTGCTAAATATTAGAATAGGTTCATCGGCCATTAATTTCATTTGGGGTAAGGAAGTTTGGACTTTTTCAGGTGAACCTAAGAGGTATGTTTTTAGCTTTAATGTTTGGGTAGGAAGTTGGGCCCATTGAAAATGTTGGGTATCTGACTTTTGGATTAGTACTTGTTTTTGAATGGGTGATTTTTGGTGCTTTTCAAATTGATTGCTATTCATTTTATGAGAAGCAAATTGATCAATTGAAAAGGAGTGTAGAGTAGGGGTTACCTGAAATGTTTTCCAGTTTAAAGCCTGACCTTTTTTCCATTCGGGAGCGTATTTTACGGCCTCAACTAAAGGGGTTTCTTGAATGGAAAAACCGCTCATAATTGTAAGAATTAGAAAAAAAAGCCCCCCTTTTTTGTACATCACTCTAGTTAATTACATGATTAAAGGGTCGCGTAAATGAACATCGAAATATTGTAAGTAGGCGTATTGTGAATAGGTTGAATATGGAATTGAATCAACCTAAAGCACCGTAGTAGTTATGCCTATTTATATGCTGAATGTCATAAAGATAGGGATTTGTTTTGAGTATAATGTTATCCTATGTTTGTTAATTAACGATTTAAAATAGGACGAATGACTTTGGAAACCAAAAGATTGATTCTACGACCCTTTTCAGAACAGGATGCTCCATTCTTGTATGAATTGAATAAGGATGCATACGTAATGAAGTTTACGGGTGACACCCCATTTTTAAACGAAGCGGAGGCCTTGGAGTTTATTAGGAATTATGATCATTATTCATGCTATGGGTATTGGAGGTGGACCGTGGTAATAATGGAAACCAAAGAAGTCATTGGATGGTGTGGTTTAAAGTATCATGACGAAGGTTATATAGATATAGGCTTCCGTTTATTTAGACGCCATTGGGGCAAGGGTTACGCTACAGAGGCAGCCAAGGTATCGGTCATATATGGTAAGGAAACATTAAAATTATCGCCCATTTGGGGGCGAGTAGCTAAAGATAATGTGGCCTCCATTCGAGTGCTGGAAAAAATAGGTATGAAATATTTTAAATCCGATAGTTGTGATGGGATAAAGGATGCGTTATTTTATCGGTAACAATCCAGGAATCAGAAGGAGCCAATTTGGCTCCTTCTGATTTTTGTTATTGGATTAGTTCTGGGTCTCCAGGCTTCCATGATTTATCATAAAATGTTTCCAAGGGACCATATAACCTAAATATGGTATTCCATGTTTTATTGGGTACGGATTGAATCCAGTTGTTTTCCATACCTACAGGTGGTTTAGGACTAATGTATATATCAAAGGAACCGTCTTTGTTTTTGATTAATCCTTCCCTGTTGTTATCTAGCCCTGGAAAACGCTGATCCGTTTGAAGCATTGCTCTGGTTTGATTATCATACAAAGTAAAAGACCAAAAGTCTTTCGCAGGAACATTTGGGGGTAAATGAATTTTGTAGGTTTTACTTCCATCTAATGCATTTCCCTCATTATCTAAATATCCAATTAAATATTGCGAACCTTTACCTACAAATTTTAACGCCATGGCTGGGGTAATACCCGTGGCATAAAAATGCATATATACTCTAGAGTCTAATAAACGAGCTCCATTCTTCATGAAGTCATAGCGGCCTTCTACAAAAGGATTGGTCCACATTCGTTCTCCTGGGTATACGTACTGGCGTATGTCTTTGGGGCGAGCGGTTAATGCTCTTGCAGTTACCGATCCAATTTTGGCTGCTTCCGTTAAAATGCCTTTCATTCGTTTATCAGGAGCGAATTCTTTTCCCTTTTCAATTCCAATACTCGCCAATAAACCTCTAACTTCGGGTTCCAATCCCGTCAATGGTTCCTTTTGAATGACCGTATTTAGTTCTTCCCAAAATCCAAAATCCATACGATGAATGGTGTTATTAAATTTTCCGGATACATTGACAAATTGCATTACCGGTGGATTTTCAGCTTGGGAGAGTGGATATATTTTAAATTTTGTTTTGGTTTCATCTATAGCAGGTTTTGGGGATCCACCCTTTTGAAATCCTCTCCAAATCACCCAATTTCCATGAGTTTGTGATTGGGCTACATGATAACCCTCTGGGATCGTTCCTTTATAACCCGGTGGCAGAATGAGGAATTTTCCTCCCTGACCTTTATCCGGACCCAGATTGCCAAAATCAGTAACGAACTGAAACCAAGCATCATCAATAAATCCTAGAACGTTTGAAGGAGTCTCAATGACCATAGGCTCATCGCCTAACTCCAACCAACTGGCCATATAAACGGATACGGTATTCGGGGTTAGCCATAATGCTCTGGAATCCATTAACTCTTCAAAAAGAAGTGCGGTGGAATTGGCCGGACCAAATTCAAGCATTCCCCTTTTTAATCCTTCCATGGAAGCTACCTGGATGGTAGAAAGAAAAGCCTGTGTAGCACGTTGGAGATCTAAATTATCATATACTTTTTGAGTAGTAGCAATATCTGGAACACCATCAAAAGAGGTCAAGGTACCCAACGAAGTTTCTAATACATCGGGAGTCGCAATTCCTGGGGGAGTTTCGGTGGTCATTTTCATAGAAGGAGGGCTGTCAGGTAGGGGGGGACTATTTACAGCCTTCTTTTCCGAATTTTCACATCCCATAAAAAGAGTGACTGTCAAGGCAGTCAAAAAAAAAGTTTTGGTGTACATGTGCTGGAGTTTGTTTAGGAATTAAAGGTAAGCAAAAGGAAGTTCATTTTTGTTAGTCCACATCTTCCATTAAGACCCATTTTACACGACCAATTTCTCCCGTATCAATACGAACCTTAACGCCATGAGGATGTTGTGGGGATTTTGTTAAAATACGATCTACTAACCCCTCGGTCAGTTCGCCTGTTCTTTGATGATGTTTTTGTACTATTTCAACTAAAGCTCCCTCAAAAATATTTTTACGAAGGGTTCCGGTAACTCTTTTATCGTCCATCGTTCAAAAGTATTTTTTTTTTCTATTTTTTACGAATCCTCTGTTTTAATAATCATTATTTTGGACCCGATAAAAAATTAAAACCAAAAATCAATAAAAATGAAACATGTTTTTTTTGCGCTTAGCCTTGTTTTACTATTCGGATGTGGTGACTCCAACTCAACAGAAGGTAATTCAGATGAATTACTAGTATCCAATTTCATGAAGGATACCCGAAGCCTTGAACGTGCCAATTATAGTAATCCTATAGAGGCATTTGAAGAATTTGCACGGGAAACTGCAAGTGAAACGATGAGGATTAATGAAGGGAATTTACCTGAATTTTTAGAAATTGGAAAAAGTTATTCTTCAGGGGTTATTGTGGTTGGAAACCATACCATTGTGAAAATTGTAGACTTTGAAAAGTGTAAGGAATCGGGTTCATGGGGGGCTTGTATGCCATTTGGCGAAGGCTATATCAAAAGAGGAGACCTAGAATTTAAAAAGGAATACATCAATCAGATTATTGGACGTCCAGATGATCAAAAAAGAATGGGGTATTTATTCAAATAAGAAATGTCAAAGCATAAAAAATCCCGTAGTGAAAACTACGGGATTTTTTATGCCTTGTATTTTATTAATCTCTTAAATCAATCACATCATCCATATTAGATGGGTCAAACACAAACATTGCGTTTTCCATAGCTTGATCATTTCTGATCACTTTTAGGTCGTAAGTATAGGTATTTCCATCTTTACTAAATATCTCAATTCGAGCCATTTGGTTAGTAGCCGGATTAACATATACTTTAATGGTATGGTATGATTTACCTCCACCTTCTGGAAATAATTTAATCATGTGTACTTTCTTACTATCAATGGTCGTTTCATTTCCATATAAGTAATTGAATCCGTTTTCATAAATACTCAATAGGGTAGAAGGGCTAACGCTTTCTTCTTCGTCATCGCTAACGGCATCGGTAATTTGACATTCACTATCATCTAGCATTACCGTCCAAAGAGTTTTACCATCACTGTAACGTTCAATTCCAGGAAATTCTAATTTGTACTGGTCTGATTTAATCCAAACTTTACCGTTCTGGGTTTCGTCAATAGCATTTGGTTTGTTAACAATTCGGTAACTAAATTCCATGTAAATAGTGGCATGAGATTTCGTTTCTGCACTCACTTTATCCAATATTTCTTTGGCTTTCGGGTCCTTTGGATTTTCGTTTTGACTGTATCCCATTAATGAAGTGGATAGGGCTACAAGTACTAATAATGCTAGTTTTTTCATGTGTTTGTGTGTTATATTCTAATCTAGAAATACCGTGCAAAGGTACTATATAAACTGTGGTAGATATTTTATGAATCACCACCTTTCAAAATGTGAGCCAAAGAAGCTTCATCTGTAACCAATACATCGCGCCCCTTACTCCCCGAAAAAGGGCCTATAATTCCTGCGGCTTCTAATTGGTCGATAATTCTACCTGCACGATTGTATCCTAATTTTAATCTTCGTTGAAGTAAAGAAGCAGAACCGGATTGATGTTGAACAATAATCTTTGCGGCATCATCAAACAAAGCGTCTCTATCTTCGGATGACATATTGTTTTGAGTACTGGAAGATTCACCTACGTACTCCGGTAATAAGAAGGCATCTGAGTAGCCTTGTTGCTCGCCAATAAAATCACATATTCTTTCTACTTCAGGAGTATCTACGAAGGCACATTGCAATCGGATAATTTCATTTCCAGGGGAGAAGAGTAAATCTCCTCGACCAATTAACTGATCGGCACCCCCAGAATCCAAGATGGTTCTAGAGTCAATTTTAGAAGTAACTCTAAATGCCAAACGAGCAGGGAAGTTGGCCTTAATCATACCCGTTATAACGTTTACGGAAGGCCTTTGGGTGGCTACAATTAAATGGATACCAATAGCACGAGCTAATTGAGCCAAACGTGCAATAGGGGTTTCTACTTCCTTGCCAGCGGTCATAATTAAATCGGCAAATTCATCAATAACCAATACAATATATGGAAGGAAACGATGTCCGTTCTCGGGATTCAACTTTCGTTGTACAAATTTCGCATTATACTCTACAATAGTACGTGTCATGGCATCTTTCAATAAATCATAACGCTGATCCATTTCAATACATAAGGAATTTAAGGTAGCGACTACTTTTTGAGTATCGGTAATAATGGCTTCCTCCGTATCTGGAAGCTTAGCCAAATAATGACGTTCAATTTTGTTGTATAAGGTAAGTTCTACCTTTTTTGGATCTACTAATACAAACTTCAATTGCGAAGGGTGTAACTTATATAACAAGGAAACCAAAATAGCGTTCAAACCGACCGACTTACCCTGTCCGGTAGCACCAGCCATTAGCAAGTGAGGCATTTTAGCCAAATCGGCAATGTAGGATTCGTTAGTGATCGTTTTACCCAAAGCTATCGGAAGTATCATGTCTGAATTCTGAAACTTATCGGAAGCCAACATGGTTTTCATCGATACGATTTCCGATTTTTTGTTAGGGACCTCAATACCAATGGTTCCTTTTCCTGGGATAGGGGCAATGATTCGAATACCCAATGCGGATAAACTTAAAGCAATATCGTCTTCCAGATTTTTAATCTTAGAAATACGGACTCCTGGAGCAGGGACAATTTCGTATAAAGTTACTGTGGGGCCAATAACTGCTGAGATTTCAGAAATCTCAATTTTGTAGTTCTTTAGGGTGGTAATGATTCGAGTTTTATTATCTTCCAATTCGTCCCTATCGATTTCAATTCCGGTATCCCCAAAATCCTTTAATAAATCTAATCCAGGTTTTTTGTATTTGGAAAGGTCCAACTCCGGATCGTAATCGCCAAACTCTTTGGCTAAATCACGAATTTCCTTGTCGTCTAAAACTTCTTCTTTTTCACCCACAATGGCTTCAATTTCTACCGCTTCCGTAACTACCGATTTTGGAACTTCTTTTACATGGGTTGAAAGGGAAATAGATTCGGTCGCATCTTGAACTTTTAGCTTTTCTTTCGGTGCAATGGGTGGAACCGATTCAACGGGTACTTCCTCCACTTTAACAGGAGTGACCGGTTCTAGAACAGGGGCTAAATTTACCTTTTCGACAGGTTTTTCTTCCTGAACGTCTAAATTCACCGGTTCCTGTTTCTCAATATGATTGGTATACTCTAATATTTTCTCCGTGGGAGCTTCTTCAAGCTCTAGTTCGACTTCCTTTGGTACGTTTTCCGTAGTTAATACTTCAGGTTCTGTCATTAATTCAGGAGCCGGTTCATGAATGGGACGGCCATTGTAATGATTTATAGCCAATTCCTCATCCAATTCCTCTTGTAAGGGGTCCTCTCCTGGCGGTGTACTGTTGGATGGTGCAAAGGCTGTTTGGAGCGATACATTAAAGTTGATAAGAATAAATGCAGCCAATACAAACAGAAGGAGTAGAAATGCACCTACGGAGCCGATAGACATGTTTAAAAAATGAGTAAGGGCATGGCCAATACCACCGCCCAACATTAAGGTTGCATCCGAGGTAAAAAGAAATGCCATGAAAGGAGGTAACCAAACCAGTACAAAAACACTGTATTTGAAAACTTGTTTACTCGGGAAAATGGAGGTGTGGAAAAGAGCCTTTATTCCCAAACGACACACAATAGGAACAAAGATAAATGCAGCCAAACCGAACCAGTCTCCAAGAAACTTTTGGGAGAGTACCGCTCCAAATTTCCCTAACCAGTTTCGAACCTCTTGTGTACCGAGTTCATCAATTCCCGTTTTTAGAATATTTTGATCATAGTTTCCCGTAAACAAAAATGAGGTAAAGGCCACCAACATGATTAGCGACAAAAAAATGAGAGCTAGTCCAAGACCAATTCTTATTTTTTCTGAATTTATTCCACTAAAAATAGGTGATTTTGATTTTTTCTTATCCTTTGATTTTAAAGGAGTTTCCGTTTTGGAAGTACCGTTTTTTGGTCTATTCGTTTTCTTAGCCATATGGATCCCTGCAATTTGCTGCTTATTTCAAAAGTAAACGTTGATTTATGTGCTTGAAATTTTAGTTGCGGTTAGTTTTCACCACGGTTATTAACAATTTGAAGGATTTGTTTTTGGTAGATGATCAAGTATTTTCCGAGTGGTATAACCAACCAAAATTGGTAGGATTATACGGGTTTAAATAGCGTTTAAAATCCATTTGCCGTTTTCCCATTTTAAGCAAGAATGGTCCTTATTCAACTAGCCCAAAATAGTGACCGGTCCACGACTGATTAATAATAAAGTGGCGTATTTATTTTTTTTAGATTAGGCTAATGATTTATTTAGTCTAATCTAATAGCTAAGTGATTTTGTTTGTCACACGGCTTTTGGTCTGTAAATATTTCTAGGGTAATCTAATATTTTTACATTCTCACCCGAAAGTTCTTTAATGGCATCTTTTGCTATCCATTGGGCTGATTTATGGTTCATTTCAAGAATTTTATGCGCACAAATTAAGGCTGCCTTGTTTAAATCTGGATTCCGTTTACCAATACTTCGTAAAGCCCAATTCACGGCTTTTTTCACGTAGATTCTTTGGTCATCCGAGGCATTTAGGATTAATGGGATAAAACTTTCGTAAACGGAATTGGACGCATTTTTATCGGCCATGCAATAGGAGGAAAGTGTGGCAAATGCGGCCCGCTTTTCAAACTCATTTTTTCGGGTTGCCCAAGAATTTATCTTAGATACGGCAAAGGGCGTTTTAGAAAAGAGTCCCATGCAAAAGGAATCACAAATTTCCCAATTTTCAAAAGTGGGTATCCAGGCTTCCATTTGTGCTTCAGTTATGTCTTTTGGTTTTAAAATTTTGCTACCTAATAATCGGCCTTCGTAAATATTAGAATCAATCAATTCAAAGGCTAATTGGGGTTGATGACCAATCTTTTTAGCCAATAATTTCAGATCACTATGATATATTCCCAAAGATTGGTGCGCTATAATTCCAAATTTTTTTCTTTTGAATTCCACTTTTTCCGGATTGGATAAAGCGTTTAATTCTTTAATGACCTCTTTAATTTTCATATTCCATAATAAAGGTTGTAATTCCGTCAAAAGTAATGGAGCACATCCAGGGATTCCAAAGGGACTAATGAATTTATTAAAATTGATTTAATTCTGAGTTAACCTGAATATCCAATGGTACGATTAGTATTGCACGACTAACTACCAAAACGATCGATATGGTTACAAAACATAAAGTGGTGTTGACTTCTGCTTCTTTCATGTTCGCTCTGATGCTGCTGTTTGAATTCACCAAAGAACAAGTGTTTAAAGGTGGTTTGTCCCCATGGCAATCCCATTGGATAACCATCCTATTTACCACAAGTATTGCTTTTGTTATTACTATTTTCTCCGTGAAAAAGGTATTGAATCTGGAAGAGAGAGAGCAAGATGTTTCTCTAAAGGAAGAAAAATTAAAAACAATTGGTCATGTGATGCGAGTGGTTTTCCATCATGTGAATAACCTATCCAATAGCTTATCCGTTATAGAGTTGGAAATGAAAACTATAAACTCCGTAAGCGATAGTACACTGGTCACTTTAAATCGCAGTATTCGAGGTACCACTTCAGAGTTGAGCAGGTTGGAGCAAATTGAAGATCCATTTGATGAAGAGGCATTTAAAATTAAATATAATTAATTAATAAGACTGGGTATTCCTATTTTTGAGGCCCATTTAATGTGTATGAAAAAAGTATTGTTCGTGGTAACCGTGACTGTATTCGCAGCCTGTTCCGTAAAAAAATCATCCGAAAAGAAAGTTCTAAATTCTCCGAAACTGGTGGTGGGTGTCGTAGTTGATCAAATGCGCTACGATTATTTAACTCGTTTTGCCTCAAAATTTTCTGAAAATGGGTTCAAGAAATTGATGCAGGAAGGCTTTAATTGCCAGGAGCATCATTTTAGTTATATGCCTACTTATACCGGACCGGGGCATGCATCTGTTTTTACGGGTACCACACCTCAAACACATGGAATCATTGCCAATGACTGGTATAATAAAAAGTTAAAAAAGTATGTGTACTGCGCAGAAGATACCTTAGTAAAAAGTGTAGGGGGTGATTTTGAAGGTGAAAACCGATCGCCAAGAAATTTGTTAGTGACTACCTTAGGTGATCAAATTAAGTTGAAGTCCAATGGAAAAGGAAAGTCTATTGGGATATCGATAAAGGATAGAGGAGCTATTTTACCCGCAGGAAAGATGGCAAATGCTGCCTTTTGGTATAGAGGTGGTACGGATGGATTAATGATATCTTCCACCTATTATATGGACGATTTGCCAAATTGGGTGAGGGAGTTTAATACTCAGAAACTACCAAATAAGTATTTAAATCAAAACTGGGAAACACTATTACCCATTGCTGAATATACCGAATCTCATGGGGATGATAGTCCATATGAACATAGTATTATGACCGGAAAGAAACCCGTATTTCCTTATGATTTAGTGGAAGGTCAAAAGGAGCACGGTTTAAGTTTATTGAAGGAAGTGCCTTTTGGAAATGATTATTTATTAGACTTTGTTAAAGCCACCATTAAAGGGGAGAGTTTGGGAAAAGACACTATAATGGATTTCTTATCCGTAAGTTTTTCTAGCCCCGATTACATTGGACATGATTATGGTCCAAACTCCATTGAAATAGAAGATACCTATTTACGATTGGATCAAAATATTGCGGATTTGATTGCTTATCTTAATAAAAATGTGGGAGAAGGGGAGTATGTACTTTTTCTAACCGCTGATCATGGGGTGGCACAAGTTCCACAAGAGTTGAAAGATCAAGGTGCAACGGTAGGATATTACAACGATTCCACAATTCTAGCCCGTGTGAAGGAAGAATTATTTACAAAATATGGAGACTCAAATTTAATTGAAAATTATTCCAACTATCAGTTCTTTCTGAATCATGATCTAATAAAAACAAAAGGCTTAAAGTCGAAGGAAATTTCCCATTTAGTTTTAGTAACAAGCTTGGAGATCCCCGGTGTTAAATCGGGTTTATTCGGTACTGATCTTAGTCGTAAATATTTTTCAAATGGGATGAATCGCTACGTTCAAAAGGGATGGAATATGCAACGCTCGGGAGATGTTACTTTGATTATGGAACCGGGATGGTTATCCTCTAGGTATGAGCACAAGGGCGGCACAAGTCATGGTTCACCATGGGCTTATGATACACATGTTCCTCTTTTATTTTTCGGGTTAGGAATAAATTCCGGAAGTAGTTCGTTGAAAAAGACTTGGGTGGAGGATATTGTGCCGACCATTTGTAACTTAATTGGAGTTCAGGCTCCTATGGGGAGTTCAGGTACTACAATTTCGGAAGTATTGAAATAAACCCATGCGCATCCTAAACGAAACTTAGGGGTTTAGTATTCTGGTACATTTTTTATTAATTCCGAAATAGTACAAGCCGTACTATTTTGGAATTGGAATATATCCCTGAATAAATTTGGGTAATGGTTGTAGTGATTTCATAGCAATTAGGTTTTAAGATTGTAATTATTATCACGAAAAATACCTGTTTGGTGTTGGTTTAGTGGGGTTTGTATCTGGAATACAACTTTTTTTATGAAATTTCGTTATTTTATATTATGAAAGGAACAGAAGAAACACGCGATGGGGCACGTCTACAGATTACTCCTTCAGAAAGGGAAACTCAATTAATTGATTTATTTGTTGAAATGTGCTTTTTTGAAATTAGAAGCCCAGCCGTCCTGTATCAATTTAAACTCGTTGCTCAAAAATTAGAATATACCGATACGGAAATTGAAAGAGTAGTTTCTGTTGGAAAATCAGAATATGAAAAGATGTATAAGGATATTGAAAAGCAAATTATGGAATCCTTTTCCTAATACCTTCTTTGCGTACCGAAGAAGTGAAAATGTATGAGGTAAGCACAAGCAGTAAAGGCGGTAAGAGCCCCAAAACCAAAAGCATAATTAAACATTTGGTCATTGTTTCCGTAAATATACCCAGATACAATAGCCCCAGTACCAATGCCAAATTCTAAAAACATATACAAGGTAGACATGGCACGCCCCCGGAGTTTCTCGTGACTACGGTCAATCGTCCATGCAAAAATGGTCGGACTATTCATTCCTGCTGCTAATCCAAATAGAATTCCTCCAGCGTAAAATATGGGTGCAGAGGTAGCCATACTAATAATCGTTACAGATACCCCTATTAGAAAGGAAGAGGTAATTAATACCGGAACTCGTCCATATTTGTCGGAAACCTTTCCTGCAATAAAACGTACGGTTATAGAAGATACCACAAAAATGGAGAAAAATGTTCCTCTATTCCCAATTCCTAAATGATCGCTTAAATCCGGAATTAGTGTAAGTATAATTCCAAATGGAATAGTTGTTAGTAAAAAGGTTATGGCTACCGGGAGCACATCCTTTTCAAAGAAATCGTTGAATTTTACTTTCAATAATTTGAAGTGCATTTTTTGCTTGTTGGGCAAGGTTTCTTTCATCCCCACAATTACCGCAACAGACAAAAATGACATAAACGCAGATAAATAAAAGACCCCATTTATTCCAATATAAGTAGAGGCATAAGATCCAATCATGGGGCCAATAGCCATACCCGAACTGGCAAATACACCGTAAACTCCCATGGCTTCCCCCCGTTGTTTTGGGCTCACTATATCGGATATATAAGCGGCAGTTGCCGTAGGTTTAAACCCCGTAGAAAACCCATGAAATAAACGGAGGAAAAAGAATCCAGTAACTGTGGCCATTACGGGGTATAAAACTCCGGCTAATAAGGCCACGAATGCGCCAACTATCATTACTGGAATGCGACCGATGGTATCGGTCAATTTTCCACTAAATGGACGCGAAATCAATGCGGTTAAAGTAAACAATGAAATGATTAAACCTTTATACTCGCCACCTCCCAAAGATTCCAAATAGGTGGGGAGCTCAGGAATCATCATATTAAAACTTCCAAAAAACAAAGATGAACTAAGGCATAATAGCCAAAATTGCTTATCCGTTTTATAGTTTAACTCTTCTTTCATCGTGGCGCAAAATTAGCACGATAGTCGAGGTTAAGGCTTCTCAAAACCACTATATTTGTGAATACACTTATTAATAAAACCAATTATGCAATCACACGAAGTTGACTATACCATTACCGGAGATGATATTCAATATGTTGAAATTGAATTAGATCCACACGAAGTGGTTATGGCCGAACCCGGGAGTATGATGTATATGAAATCTGAAATAGTGATGGAAACTGTTTTTGGCGATGGTAGTCACCAATCGGACAACAGTTTTATGGGTAAAATGTTCTCCGCTGGCAAACGAGTTCTAACGGGTGAAAACTTATTTATGACCGCTTATAAAAATGAAGGATATGGGAAATCACATGTCGCTTTTGCTGCTTCTATGCCCGGTAAAATTATCTCTTTAGATTTATCTCTGTATAATAACAAAGTAATTTGTCAAAAAGATTCCTTTTTGTGTGCTGCTAAGGGAGTACAAGTTGGCATTGAATTTAATCGCAAAATTGGCGTAGGTTTATTCGGAGGAGAAGGTTTTATCATGCAAAAACTGGAAGGTGACGGGATGGTTTTTGCGAATGCGGGTGGAACTATTAAAAAGATGGAATTAGGTTCAGGTGACATCTTAAAAGTAGATACCGGCTGTTTGGTTGCATTTACGGGAGAGGTTCAATACAATATTGAAATGGTGAAAGGAATTAAGAATGCGCTATTTGGAGGTGAAGGTTTGTTCTTGGCCACATTACAAGGTCCCGGAACCATTTGGATTCAATCCTTACCTTTTAGTCGAATGGCGGATCGAATTGTTTCTTCGGCTCCAAAAATGGGGGGTAGGTCCAAAGGAGAAGGAAGTGTTCTTGGTGGATTGGGTAATATGGTAATGGGTGATAATAGTTTTTAAATGGAAATAACTAAAAAGAAGCTGTTTCATTGGACTTTAGTAGGTATAGGGTTGGGACTCTTATATTTTTCTAACCTGGTATTACTATACATTACTATTTCGTTGGTTTTAGCTTTAATGCTTAGCCCATTGAATCAGGGTTTAAGAAAAGTGAAAATTAAGGGCTATGGATTTAATGAACCCGTTGCTGCGGGTTTATCACTTATTATGGTCATTAGTTTTGTGGTCATGATGGTGAACATTTTTGTTCCTGTAGTGTCGCGGGAGGCCAGTTTATTGGCGCAGTTGGACATGGATGACTTTTATGAATTGGTGGAACCAGAGCTAAAAGCGGTGAGTGGTGTATTAAAGAAAATTGATTTTGATCCAAATGATGAAGAACGTTCTGAGAAAGAAATAATTCAGGATATGTTATTAGGGAAACAACATTTGGATACGGTACCTCGATTCTTTTCAGGGTTGGCTACCGGAATAGGAGGGAGTTTAATCACCATTTTCGCTGTTTTATTCATTACCTTTTTCCTTTTAAAGGATGATAATTTGTTTAATAATTTTGTGAATTCTTTAACCGATGATGAAAACTCGATAAAAGTTAACCACGTTCTGAATAAGGTGAAATCAACCCTAAGTCGTTATTTTATTGGCATCGCAATTCAAGTATCCATAATTACCACTTTGGTGTCTGTGGGCTTGAGTTTATTTGGGTTTAGAAATGCAGTTGTAATTGGGTTGTTTGCGGGTATTATGAATGTTATTCCCTACGTAGGTCCGCTAATTGGTTTGGCTTTCGGATTACTGATTGGTGTTTCAACCAACGTTGACCTGGCTACGGATAGTAGTTTTTATACCCTAATTGGTGAGATCTTATTGGTTTTTGGAATGACGCAAATGGTAGATAATTTTTTTACACAACCGGTGGTATTTTCTAAAAGTATTAATGCGCATCCTCTAGAGATTTTCTTAGTGATTTTAATTGCCGGAAATATTTTTGGTATTTCGGGAATGATTATCGCCATCCCTTTGTATTCCGTCATTCGAATTATTGCAAAGGAATATTACAGCGATTCAAAATTCATTCAATTTATGACTTCCAGTATGGATTAGAAGGGGGGAAGTATTAAGCACAAAAAAGCCGATGAAATGATTTTCATCGGCTTTTTGTTTTGTATTAATTTATTTAATCTCTTCAACCTCTTGAACGTTAGCCGAAATTGTTAAACGAGTATCTTTGGGTAGCGTGTTAGCGATAACAGTAACCGTTTTGTTTTGTAATCCTTTTTGTTTCCCTGGTTTGTAAACAACTCTAATCTCACTGGATGCACCTGGAGCGATTGGCTCTCTAGGAAATTCGGGTACCGTACACCCACAAGATCCAGTTGCGGTTTCAATAATTAATGGTTTATCACCGGTATTTGTAAAGTTAAACACATACGTATTTTCAGAATTTTGATCAATGGTACCAAAATCATGGGCCATTTGATTAAATGAAATTGAAGTTGGATTGTTTACTTGTTGCTGCAATTGCGTAGATGGAACACCGGTAATGGATTGGTCAGCAATAATTTGAGTGTTACTTCCCGGTATGTTTTGAGCGGTAGGAGTGGTTGTTCTTTCCGTTTTTCGAGGACGTTCCGTTCTTCTTGAAGGAGTAGGGTCCTTAAAAAATGTTCCGTAAAGTACGGTAGCCGCAATTAATACTAATAGGCCCGTTTGAATGCTTTGAATATTTTCTTTCATTTTTTGGATTTATTTGTCACAAATATAATTTTTTACCTGACTAATCTTAAATTAAAATAGTTGCCAGATAGTTATTTTTTTTTATCAATAATCTAATTTCAATATCTTGAAAGTTTTATCCTCCATTACTTCTAAAGCTTTATTGAATGCATCATCTGAAGCATTCACCACTCTATAAAACTCCGTAGATGTCCATAGGTTAGTGGCCATTAACGCTTTCACGTTCATTTCAATTACCCGCTTCGAATGGGCTATTTGTTCATCATTACGTTCAATTCCCTTTTCGGTGGCTCTTGAAATAATTTCTTCCATCATTTCATCCGTTAATATAAAGTCATGATTAAAGGTCTCAAACGTAGGATATTTCTTTTTTAAATCATTTCTATGAAGATCTAAATAGTCCAGGTTATAGGTATACAAAATTCCCTTACGAATAAGTTGTCCAAGGTATGCGGATGTTTCCGTGGTATCTAGTGGAATAAATATATCCGGCATGATTCCTCCACCACCATAAACAGTTCGTTTTAATTTTAAAGTCTCAAACTTTAATGAATCCGGGAATTGGATGGAATCAGAATTCATAAGTTCTCCATGTTCGTAGCGTTTATTCACCTCGTTGTAATAATCTTCTTTCCCCTCAGAGTAATCTCGTTGAATGGAACGACCCGCAGGAGTGTAGTACCTGGAAATGGTTAAACGTATAGCTGATCCATCGCTTAACTCAAAAGGCTTTTGAACCAACCCTTTTCCAAATGATTTTCTACCAATTATGAGGGCTCTATCCCAATCCTGAACAGCTCCCGAAACAATTTCACTGGCAGAAGCCGAACCTTCATCAATCAGGAGGACCAATTTTCCCTTTTTGAAAGTTCCTCTATTACTTGAACGGTATTCGTCTCGTGGAAATGCTTTACCTTGGGTGTATACAATCATTTTATCCTTTTCAAGGAAGTTATCAGCCAATTGAATGGCAGTACGTAGGTATCCACCTCCATTTCCTCTTAAATCGAGGATTAAGTTTTCCATTCCATTCTTTTGTAAGGAATCCAAAGCTTTTCCTACTTCATTCATACTTTGGGCTGCAAAACGATTTAACTTGATGTAACCCGTAGTTGGACTAGCCAAATAGGCAGCATCCATACTATAAATTGGAATTTTATCTCTTGTTATTTCAAATTCTAAAAGCTCGGTCTCACCAGAACGAAGGATTTCAACCGTTACTTTTGTGCCTTTTTTTCCTCTTAAATGTTCGGCAACATCTGTATTGGTAAAACCAATACCTGCGACTATTTTTTGATCGATGGTAATAATTTTATCGCCTGCACGAATTCCTAATTTTTCCGAAGGTCCTCCTGCAATTGGGGATACCACAGTGATGGTATCATGTAAAATATTAAATTGAATTCCTACCCCTTCAAAATTACCTTCTAAAGGTTCATTCATTTTTTGTAAATCCTTTTTAGAGATATATACCGAGTGGGGATCCAACTCTTTAAGTACGGATTTAATGGCCGTTTCGGTTAACTTTTCCGAGTCTACAGAATCCACATACGCCAATTGTACATAACGCATGAAGGTTTCCAGTTTCTTTAATTGTTCTTGATCTTTGGTTTGAGCAAATCCAATATTGGATAATAGGAGCAGAGCCCCAATAGCAAAAATTTGTATCTTCTTCATATATTAAAAAATTAGCCCGCCAATACGAATTGACGAGCTATTAAAATTGTAATAAGACTGTATTTATTTTTCTAGCATTTTAAGTGCTTGTGCAGCTGAAATCATTTTTCCATAGTAGACTCCAACAACGTAACATCCTTCAAATCCCTTGTTTAAAAGTTCTTTTTTATAAGCTGTTGCTTCTTTATAACTAGAAAATGAACCGGCAACATATCGGATGTATTTATCCTTACCTTTCATTTGATCAACGTTACCCAGTTCCATGTATTGTTCTAAAACTGCGGTAGGGATTTGACTTCTAAAGGATCCTAATTGAACTTTAAATTTTAGGTTTTCCTTTTGATCACTGGTCAATGCGTCTGTAGATGTAATTCCAGCAGTTTGGTTTTTATCCAAATTAATAGCGCCTAAATTATTTAATGAAACTCGATTACCATTTCTGAAAGCCACTACAAAGGCTCCATTAAATCCTTCGGATAGAATATTTATTTTGGCAATGGCAGCTTCCTTATAGGAAACATAAGAACCGGTAAAATACCTTATATATCCATCATCAGATACCACTTTAATAATTTGGGCTAAATCTCTAAATCTATTCTCATCTGCTTTTTGGGTAAATGCACCTACTTGTACACGGTAAATTATTTCTCCATTTTCCGTTTCACCTGCCCATTGTTTGGCGGTGAATTTTGGGGTGTCACCCGTCACCTTAGTAATCTCTTTTTTACGGTTAATCCGTACAATATCTGTTGGGGTAATACCCTCTTTTTGAAGTTGCCTTTGTCTGGCTTCCGCTTCTTCCTTGGTGTCGTAGGAGCCTACAGTCACAATTATTTTGCCATTTTCATCGTATGTATTTACATCCTCAACACTTAAAATGTTGTTGACCATGTCTGCAGGGATTTCTCCTTCAAATTCACCAATACCTATGGAGTATTTCTCTTTATTGACAATTCCTCTACGTTGAACCTTGCTAGCAATGACTTGCATGGTATAAGTTTCCGCGGTGATGGGGGAGAAGTTACCCGTGGTGTCATATAATCGGTCGTAATGTGCTTGTCTATCGGCATCCGAAATGGTTACACCTAAAGAATCTACTTGGGCATTGACTGCCGACATTAATTCATCATCTCGATAATTGGGTACACCATCCTTATCGGTATCTACCGGACATCCTTTTAGGTCTACCTCGGCTCCAAATGGAGTTTGTAAACACTCATCAGCCCAATCAATAACGCCATCTTGATCTTCATCGGCATTCATATCAATGTCAATAAAATCATCCATTGCATCATCAAATGCATCTCCCTTTTTTCTAAAGTTATAGGCAATGGATACGGAAGTATATAAAATATTATCCATCGCAGCATCTCCTTCAAAGTTTCCGGAATTTTGACCTACTCCATCCAACAAATCGGTAGAGGTAAAGTGATAGGTTAATGCGGCACCAAATTTCCAATTATCTGTTATGTATAAATTTGCCCCCACCGTTACAGGTATGGAAATACAAAAAGTATTGTAATCACCTAGGTCATATAATTCAGAATTCTTGATGTCGGATTCGTAGTAATAATCCCGGTCAATTCGAACGGCAACATCTGAGTTGACAGAATTTTCGGGTAAATTCCGTATGGAACCATCACTCCAATAATGATAATATACATTATCCGTACTATACAAATCTGTTTTTGAATTGAAACTGATAACTTCAAATCCTACTCCGATTATGGGTTCGAAAATTCTATCTGGTTTTAAGAAGTTAGCAAAATTATAGGTGAAACCGGCACCCGCTGAAAGTAGGGTGGATTGAAAATTTAAGTTTCGTGTAAGTGACCTTTCGTTTGCCGAAATTTGCCCGCCCCATGCATTAATATTAAATTCTAAAAAATGTGTTATGGGTTGTCTAAAGGCTAAATGAAATCCAAATCTACTCGTAAGAGGGGTATTAAAAGTATTGTTTTTATTTAATTCACCGTAATAAGATAGCGTTCCTAAGCCCACCTCAAAAAATGGGTTAGAATTTTCCATGATTGATTTGGCTCCTGTTGTACGGGTAGAGTCATCGGTGTTAACTGTTTCATCTTGAGCCATAAGCTCGTTACAAAACAGTGTTGTCAATAATAGTAGCGTGAAATAATTTTTCAATGAAATTATGTTTGTTATTTTAACCCTAGGTCTGTGGCTAAAGTAATCAAATATTGGATATTACTAAAATTAGTTCACCCATTTCTGATTAGTGATCATCAAAGCCTCTTGTACGGTTATTCTATCTCCGTTATTATAGGCTACCACAAACGGGCCTTGGAAATCATAGTCTTCTTTATGATTCTGGCGTAAATCTCTGGCAGATACGTAATTATCAAAACCTCCTGTTAGGTATTTTATCCATCCATTGTGTGAGTCTACTTGAACAGTACCTAAGTAATTAAATCTTTTTTGAAAGTAACTTTTGGTTTCTACTGATTTTCTAGAAGCCATAACCTGGACCTTATAGATAACCCCATTTTCTGGAGTTGGGACTTGAGTAACAGGAATGGACTCTACTTCTTGTTTTGGGGTTTCTTTTTCTGTTGGAGTTGGAATAACTTCAGTCAAAATAGGTTCCTCTTTGGCTTCCAATACAGAGTCTGTTTCCACTGGAACAATTGGATTAGTGCTTTCTGCTAAATCGGGTTCTTCTATATCTACAAAATCAATGGCATCCGGGTTTTCAATTTTAATTTTTTGAGATGAACCTTCGTGAATAAACGCAAATTCACCCGATACGGACGTAATGTTTTTGGATTCTGCTTGGGTTAAATCTATGAGGTAGGAAACAGAAATATCATTTTTATCTTCGGGGAAATTCATCCATACAAATTTGACTTTGGTATCCAATATACTAAATACCGCATCACTCGTAGATTCCGGGGTTACATCAGAATTACGTGGAATAATATCTTGAATTTTGGCAAATCCAGAAATGTTAGCGTAATGAATATCAAGAGTGACTTTATATAAGTTGGCATCCATGTTTTTTATGGTTCTTTGTATGGTTACTTCCGCTTCAGGGATTTCCTCTACAATAATTTCTTCTTTACCCATAAATACGGTTCTGGAAGGTAGATCAACGGTCATTCTTTGGTTTTCATCTAAATATGAAAATGTACCTCCCACCTTTAGTTCCTTTAGTTCAGAGTCGGTAACAACCACCTTATATGATATTTCAAAAATGCGATCCTCTGGAAGGGTCATCCATACAAATTTGGCTTTATTATCTTGAAAATTGAATTTTGCAATTCCCTTTTCAACCGCGGTGGCGGTTACACCTTCGGGAAGGACGACTTGGAATTTCGCATAGCCTTCTATGGTACTTTTATCAATGGTCACCGTAACCATGAATTCGTTCCCTTCTTCTACACGGTCGGGTAGGGATTGCTCTAGAGTAACATCTTCTAATAAAAAATTAAAAAATATTAGGGTTACTAAATTTAATGTGAATGCCAGAATTTTAAACATAGTCCTTACGGTTGGTATGTTCACAAATCTACCCTCTGAATGAAGACGAAATAGGGAAAGTAACCCGTAATTACAAACAGAAATCTGTTAATAAAAACGGGTTGTAATAGATTAAAAATTAGGTGATAATGAAGATTTTCGATAGAAGTCCTCAATTTCCTGTACGGCTTCTTCGGTGGTATCTACTACTTTAAAAAGAAACATATCGTTTGGAGATACGGTTTGTTCTCCTTTAAGAAGGGAAGATTTAATCCACTCCACTAAACCCGACCAGAATTCTTTTCCTACTAATACAATCGGAAATTTACCGATTTTTTTGGTTTGAATTAAGGTCATGGCTTCAAACAATTCGTCCAAAGTGCCAAATCCTCCTGGTAAAACAACAAATCCTTGGGCGTATTTGACAAACATTAATTTTCTGACAAAGAAATAATCAAAATTGATGAGTTTGTCTTGATCGATGTATTTATTATGAAATTGCTCATGGGGTAATTCAATGTTTAAACCCACGGATGGACCTCCTGCTGAAAATGAGCCTTTATTAGCGGCTTCCATAATACCTGGACCACCTCCAGTAATTACACCGTAACCTTTATCCGTAAGTTGGTGGGCAATATCCGCAGCTTGGATATAAAACTTATTGTCGGGTTGGGTTCGTGAAGAACCGAAAATAGAGACACATGGACCAATACGACTTAATTTCTCAAAACCTTCTACAATTTCGGCCATCATTTTAAAGACTTGCCAAGAATCGTTGGTTTTAATTTCATTCCATGTCTTATGATTTAAAACGGTTTTAATTTTTTCTTTTTCTGTCATAGTTTATGATTTGTGAGCGTCAACAGCTGCCCGAACGCTTCCATACTTTAAAAGTAAAGAATTTGCGTTATCGTAATCAATATTTAACGCTTTTTGAACCATTAAAGTACCTCGGTCGACTAACTTGTTGTTACTAAGCTGCATATCTACCATTCGATTCCCTTTTACCCGTCCTAATTGAATCATTACCGAAGTAGAAATCATATTTAAAACCAATTTTTGAGCCGTACCTGATTTCATTCGAGTACTTCCAGTAACAAATTCAGGACCTACCACAACTTCAATCGGGTACCGAGAATTAAGAGCTAGTGGCGAACCTTCGTTATTCGTAATACAACCGGTTAGGATATTTAATTCATTGCATTTCTTTAGAGCTTCTATTACATATGGTGTGGTACCTGAAGCTGCAATACCAATAACGCTGTCCAAGGAAGATATTTTAAATCCCTCCAAATCTTCAAAACCTAAATGACTACTGTCCTCCGCAAATTCAACCGCTTTTCGAATAGCAGAATCCCCACCCGCTATAATTCCTACTATAAGGTCTTGTTCTACTCCAAAAGTAGGAGGGCACTCCGAAGCATCAACCACTCCCAAACGACCACTTGTGCCAGCTCCTAGGTAAAATAAGCGGCCTCCTTTTTGCATTCGTTTGACAATCTCTATGACCAAAGGTTCTATTTGAGCAATGGAATTTTGAACTGCAGAAGCGACTTTTTGATCTTCTTCATTAATTCCTTGCAATAATTGAAGTACTGATTTTTGATCTAAATCAGTATGATTGGATTCTTGTTCCGTAGTTTTAATCATACTGCAATTTTAGACTAACCAAGGGCGGGTTTTGATAATAGTGGGAACTAATAGTTCACAATTAAGTATGGGAAACCTAGTCGGTAATTTTAATATTGTGTTTGGTTAATAAGCCCAAAAGCCCATCCTGACTAAATTTAGCACCATTCATATAATTACGGTCGGGATCAATGGCAAAATTCACCGAGTTTGAAAAATCGGTTTGTTCTAAAATTGAATTATCAAATTGGGCATGGAGTAAATTACAATCCGTTACTCGCCCTTTTTCTATGGTTGATTGCACAAAGTCGACTTCCTCCAAATTACAATGGGTAAATGAAGTGCCCTTTATTTTTAATTGATAAAACGAAGCAAAGTTTAATTGACAGTTGTTAAATTGAAACTCCAACAAAAATGTATTACATACACTAAAATCTATTCCTAACATTTTGCAATTTTCAAATTGAATATCTCTAAATGCCGTATGGTCAACCTTAATATTGGATAGGTTACAATTTGAGAACTGACATTCAATAAAATTAAATTGGGATAAGTGAGAGCCTTCAAAATTACAGTTTGTGAATTGACAGTCTTCGTATTCTCCTTTTATTAACGCAATAGAAGTGAAGTCCATATTGGCGTATTCTTTAGACTCAAAATTGTCCATTAGTCCTTTGATTTAATTCCACTTAGGTAGAGACTCATTAACTCTTGAGAACCAGCATAGGGAGTTTTTTCACCATTAATTACCTGGTCGGTAATGGAGTCTAAGTTTTCCTTTACTTCTTGTTGTTCGTAGAAACATGTTTTTAAGGAAGATTCAAGCTGATCTAATAACCAAGTTTTAGCTTGTTGCTTTCTACGTTTTTCGAACCATTTATTATCGCTTTGATGTTGTTTAAAGGATTGGATAGTATGCCATACTTTATCCATACCTGTATTTTCAATTGCCGAACAAGTTCCTGCTATGGGAGTCCAGTTGTCTTCACGGGCAGGAAAAAGATGTAATGCATTCCGATAGGCTTGAGCTGCCTTTCGAGACATTAATTTATTATCACCATCTGCTTTATTCACAAACAAAGCATCAGCCATTTCCATGATTCCTCTTTTTATTCCTTGAATTTCATCGCCAGCCCCAGAGAGCATGAGTAACAAGAAAAAATCAACCATTTCCTTTACCAAGTACTCGCTTTGACCCACACCCACTGTTTCTACTAAAACAACCTCAAATCCAGCTGCTTCACATAGTAAAATGCTCTCCCGAGTAGCGTTGGCTACTCCTCCTAAAGATCCCGAAGCAGGGGAGGGGCGTACAAATGCTAATGGGTCGACTGAAAGTAAGTTCATTCGAGTTTTATCTCCCAATATACTTCCCTTGGTTACGTTTGAACTTGGATCAACGGCTAGTACAGCGGTTTTTATTCCTTGGTTAGTCAGCATTTTGCCGAAACTTTCAATAAATGTGCTTTTACCAACTCCGGGTACACCTGTAATTCCAATACGAATTGATTTACCCGTTAGGGGCAAAATTTGATGGATTACTTGGGTGGCTATTTCCTTGTGGCGATCTAAATTGCTTTCCACTAAAGTAATAGCCTTCGCTAAAAAATGAGGGTCACCTTTTTCAATACCTGCCACTAATTCTTTAACCGTTAGGAAATTGTTCTGCGATTTTAAGAATCGCTCAACAGCCTGGGATTTTGCAGCGTCTGACTTTGAAGACTCCATGACTGAAAGTTATTTGCGGAAGCTTTGATTCCAATCAATTATTTCTTCCTCGCAATCACCTGATCCCTCAATTTTTTTGTGAATAATCCCGTCATAGGTGTTGCCAATGGTAATGTAGTTTTTTTCAACCCAATTTTTTGAGGTTTTTACGTCCCGTATGTCCTCCAAATTTTGTACTTTATTAGCGTAAGAAATAGTTCCGTCAAAATCAACGAGAACAATCATATGATTTTCATTTTCAGGATCGGGCAATATATCCAGGATCGTCATATTGAATTTTTCTTCATTATATTCACATGGTCCCTCCTCAGAATTGGATTGACATGAATTAAACGTTAATAAGATGGCTACTATAGCGAAAGAATAAAAGCGATTTATGTACATACTTTATGACTGTGTAAATTCAATGTTAAGAAACCGCAATTTAACACTATTTGCTCGGAAAATGTACGTTTTATCTATTCAGTTAACTGTTAAATATTAGTAACTTTGCACGCATTATAAATCACACCTATTGTCATTAAATCAAAATTTAAATGGTTCAAATAAACGGGACGACTATTCTAGTTCCGTTCACTTCTTAAAAGGTGTACACCTTTTAAGAGCTATTGTTTTGGTTGTTTTGTTAGGGAGTATGGATTTTAATTTAACTTTAAAGAATGATCCAGTTTCCCATAGTGTAATAAAGTGGGCGAATAGTTTTGTTCTTGACAACGATTTATTAAGTCCACAATTAAGTGTTTTAAATAGTTACTCCCTAGCTTCCAATACCCAATTAATAGAGGGGGGCGAATCTACCATGGTTCCGGAAGGGTTTTTATCTAATAAGATTGAACCTAGTTCGAGTAGATCCAATTTGAAACCTACCATTAAATCAGATGAATTGAGTTTATATCTACCCACCAAATCTTTTTTTGATTTGTTTATTATTGAAAATGGTGCGACTCGTATTTTAGTCAACGATTTTGATGGTTTGCATAGGTCCAGATCTAATGTTCGTTTACTTGAGCCAGAAGAATTTTATTCGGTGTTAATTGATCAAGGTTCTCCAAGCATTGAAATTAAGGGGTTTACAAAAAAGTGGTTTTTTTCGGGCGCTATTGGCCCTCAATTAGTAAGTGGTACCATTGCTCAACCAAAATCAAATTTATACCAAGAGCTAACTGGATTGAATGAAATTATTTCCAGTTCAGAAGGTTCAAATACATCTACAAATAACGCATCCTATGGTGTTTTGGTAAATCTTGGTTTTCGAATTGCCAAAAATTGGGATGTAATTTCGGGTTTGAAATATTCTGTTTTTAATGGGAAACAAACTGCTTATTATGATTCTGAGGTAATCCGAAGACAAACTATTTATACCGTTGTGGCTACTCCTGGAGCGGAAGGTGAAATGAATTATAGTACGCATGAAGAAGAGGTGGAGTATACCAATTATTTTTCCGACACCCTTCGTTTAAATTATAGGTTATCTACTTACGAAGTTCCCTTATTGATTCGGTATAACAAAAGTTTTGGTAAATGGAATGCTTTTGCGAGTACAGGTGTTTCGGGGGTTTTCAAAACCCGTTATAATTCGACCTATATTTCTAATGAAATTGGAATGGGATCAATTATTACGGAGGACTTTGGTTTTAGTGCCATTAATGTTAATCTTGGAATGGGAATGGCGTATTCCATAACGAAGGATTTAAGCTTTCAGTTATCCTCAAACTACTCTAAAGGTATACCGGTGTATCGATCGTCCATTTTTCAATCCAAGGTATATACTTTGGGTGTATATACGGGATTTACGTATTGGTTTAAATGATCATTTTTAGCAAATTACATCAATAACCTTCCCTTTTAATCTTTTCCCTAAGAGAGGTGTGTTTTTTGACTTTGAACGTAATTGAGATGCCGATACTGTCCATTCCATTTCCGAATCAAAAATGGTTAAGTTAGCCGCTATTTCGGTATTTATTGCTCGTAGTTCTTGTCCGAAAATAATTCTAGGATGAATAGATACGGCTCGGATCCAAATATCGATTGGGATAAGGGGTGATAAATAAGTTTGATACAAACTATAGGTAGTTTCAATACTTGATTGTCCAAAACCAGCAATATCAAATTCGCATTGTTTCTCCTCAATATTTTGCGGATTGTGATTGGATACAATAGCGTCAATGGTTCCTTTAACAACCCCGTTAATTAACGCTTTCCTATCCTTTTCTGTGCGAAGGGGAGGGGTCACTTTATAATTGGAATCAAAACCTTCAAGGGCCGCCTCATTCCAAATTAAATTGGCGATGGCTACGTCACAAGTAACTTGTATCCCCCGTTTTTTCGCCCTTTTTATTTGGGATAAAGAATTTGCACTACTGATCGTTCTAAAATGGATAGGAGCGTCACAATATTCTGCAATGGCTAGGTCACGAGCCACCATAATTTCTTCACTTAAAGAGGGGTCCGATTTTAAACCTAAAAGCGTGCTCGAAACTCCTTCGTGCATGACCCCGTGATGCGATATTCGACTATCCGATGGATAAATAATCACCTTGCCATTAAATGTTTTGGAGTACAATAAGGCACGTTTCAGTAAATCAGGATTGGATATTGGTAATTGCCCATCCGAAAAACCCACTGCACCAGCCAGATGTAAATCATACATTTCGGTGAAATTTTGCCCCTTTAACCCTTCAGATAGGGCTGCTAAAGGCAGTATTTCAATAGGTAAGGATAGGTTTCTGCTTTTAATATAGTGGACTTGGGATTTGGTTTCGGTAACTGGATGCGTATTGGCTGATAATATTACGGTGGAATATCCTCCATTTTTTGCAGCTTCCGAACCAGATTCTAAATCTTCTTTGTGTTCCATACCCGGATCATTAAATTCAGCATGTAAATCTATCCACCCCGGAGAAACATGTAAAGACTTTCCTTCGATAACTTTTTTGGTTTCTTTGGAAATAGTTTTTTCTATAGAGCTGATTTTTCCTTTCTCTATTAGAATATCCATTTCTAAAGAATGGAAAGTACTAGAAGGGTCTATAATTAGTGCCTTTTTAATCAATAAACTCATAATACCGAAGGTTTAAAATATCTAATCAATACAATTTCAATAGCCAAAAACAGGAGTCCAAAAAGGATAAACCATCTCCAAAGTTCAATTCCTTTTTCGTTTTGTTTAAAATCAGTACTAAAGGCGTTAATGTCTGAATTTAACACTTGGAAATTTGTAAGTCCCAGATCATCAATTTTTTGCTGTAAATCAATTGCCGAATAAGCTTCTAAGGAGGATTCTATTCGATCGTAATTAAGAGCCAAAACTGCGATCAATTCGTTGTTTTGAGTGACATTATAATTTCCTGCTTTCTGAATTCCGTTATGTAAGGCTATAGAAATCCCATTAGAAGTAGGGATGACCTCTGGTATAAGGTCTGTTTTGAATTTGTCATTCTGTACATGAAAAATCAATTCATTGGTGTTTTGAGTATGTAGTAGAGGAATTATCTCGTTTTCTCCAATTTTTAAAGAAGAATACGTATTTACGCCACTATTAAAGCCCATTTGATAAAAGGTCGGAAGAAATATACTATGAAGACTAAAGTTTGAAAATTCTTCGTTTAACGAAATGCTAAACAGATAAACGCATCCTTTTAGGTTTTTCCATTCCGATAATATTACCTGATTATTTGCCGTGATTAAATACGGAGTGGAACTGGAATTTATTCGTGAATCCCAGTTTTTGTAAACCGTAGGAAGATTAATGTTTTCCATTTTACCCGAAAACACTTTTCTATACAGGAGGGCTCCAAGATTGATTTTCTTAATACGTAAAGTATCCTCTTGGAGGTTTCCTAATTTTTTTATTTGTAAATTCCCGAGTAAATCATTGAGCGATTTCGGAGGGGTATCACTCGAAGGTATAAGTGTTAAATGACCTCCATCATTGACGTATTGCGTTAAAGTGGCTATTAATCCGGTAGAGTAATTGGCTAACTCGTTGACAATAATCAAATCCTGGTTTTTCAGTTGGTTAAGGTCCAATTGATCGAATCGAGATTTGGAGTATTGAAAATAGGGTTCAAATGAAAAAGCTTTTTCAATTTTTGAGCTTCGTCCATCCGAGTATATTTCTAATACTTGAATATGCTCCCGAATATGGAAGGTGAAGTAATGCTCATTATCGTATACCACCGGATAATCCGTAATACTTATTTTGCCCGTATGCCATCCAGTACTTTTAGTATTGAATCGAATTAAAGTATCAAAATCCGATTTGGCAGGTACCGAAATGTTTACAAAAGCCTTTTGTACTCCGTCTAGTTGCAAATTTACCTGAACACTTTCTTTATCTTCTGTACCTGTATTTTTTATGCGTAAATGAACTTCTTCTTCTTGATTAATTCTATGTACAGGATTCACAAACCAAACCGAATCGACCGAAAGGTTTTCGATAGCACCAGGTGAAATGGGAATGAGGGTATAGTTAACTAAAGTGTCATTTTCAATAGCTTCAAAATTGAATTGTGTTTTTTGAAAATCAGAAATGATATAACTCGAATAGGGCTGGCCTTTAAAAGCGGAAGATTGCCTTTTAATTATATTCGCTAAAGGCTGTGAATTTGCGGATAACATCACTTTCTCTAAGTGTTTGTTTAGTTCAGTTACCGGAAACAAGTGTTGCTGACTACCCTCAAATTTATTAGATAACAATTGGTGATTTACATGTTTGGGTAATTCATCCAGTAGCTGAAATGCTATTTCACGTTGAATATCGGATAGGGTACCCTCTGAATTTGAATTCTCGGAACTGAAAGAATTATCAATAAATATAGAACTGGTTCCGTTTGATTCGTTTTTTGCTTTTTTCCCTACTGGAAAAAAAGGTTGGGCAAAAGCCAATACTAAAGCGGTAATGGCCAGCATTCTACTTATTAAGATAAGTAAATGTTTAATGTTGGACTTGGCTTGGGTGGATTGTTTAACCTCTTTTAAAAAGGAGACATTACTGAAATAAACCTTTTTGTGTCTTTGAAAATTAAATAGATGGATGATTATTGGAATAATCAACGTAAACAATGCATAAAGAAACTGCGGATACAGGAATTTCATTAAAAGACAAATTTATATTACCAATAGGAAAGAGGCGTGAATTTTTCTGAGTTTTTTTGATTAATTGATAACAGTTTATTCTTGGTATGATTAGAAATAATAGTTTGGTGATAAAGGTTCCCAAAATAGCGTAAAAGAAGATGTAAATTTGCATCTATTATATTTGATAGATGTTGTTATTTGGTTAACGAAAGTGAAAGTCATAGCTAACATATATAAAAAATAATAAATTTGAAAATTGAACTAAATAGATAAAAAATGTACGTAGAACAGTTATATACCGGTTGTATTGCCGTAGGAACTTATTATATTGAATCGAACGGGGTAGCAGCCATCATTGATCCATTAAGAGATCCAGAACCTTATATGGTGATGGCAGCTGAACGTGGTGCACAGATTAAATATGTTTTTATTACGCATTTTCATGCTGATTTTGTTTCTGGTCATGTGGATTTGGCAAAGAAAACTGGAGCAACTATTGTTTTTGGTCCTACGGCTAAACCCAATTATGATATTCATATGGGGGAAGATGGAGAGATTTTTAATATTGGTGAAGTAACCCTTGAGTTGTTACATACTCCTGGGCATACTTTAGAGTCTTCTTCGTTTTTATTAAGAGATGAAAACAAACTAGAACATTGTGTTTTTACAGGAGATGCTTTATTCTTAGGGGATGTTGGCCGTCCAGATTTGGCGATAAAATCGGATTTAACGCAAAATGATTTGGCAGAAATGTTATTTGATTCTTTACGAAATAAATTAATGCCTTTGCCCGACCGAATTCTTGTATATCCAAACCATGGTGCAGGTTCGTCTTGTGGAAAAAGCATGAGTACAGATACGGTAGATACCCTAGGGAATCAGAAGTTAACGAACTATGCCTTACGAGCGGATATGACCAAAGAAGAGTTTGTTAAGGAGATTCTTCACGGTTTAACACCACCCCCACAATATTTTCCAAAAAATGCCAAGA
The DNA here is from genome assembly GCA_913062955.1 of uncultured Flavobacteriales bacterium. Classification (GTDB taxonomy): domain Bacteria; phylum Bacteroidota; class Bacteroidia; order Flavobacteriales_G; family Salibacteraceae; genus CAJXZP01. The sequence goes on from CAJXZP010000024.1 coordinate 32,753, forward strand.
TGAATCGTTTTGGAACAGAATCTAATTTTGACCAGGTATTAGCCAAAGGAATGACGGGCGTTGCTTGTGGTGAAATAAAGGAATGGATGAATAAAGGATATTTAATTCTAGATACTCGTGAACAAACTGAATTTCAACAAGGGTACATTCCCGGGTCCATGTATATTGGATTGGATGGGAACTTTGCCATGTGGGTAGGGGCACTAATTGAAGATATCAATCAACCTATTATTTTAATTGCGGAAAAAGGGAGAGAACGCGAAGCCGTGACTCGTTTGTCAAGAGTAGGTTATGATAATTGCCAAGGCCATTTATTGGGCGGGTTTGAATCATGGAAAGCTGCTGGACTTACGGTAGATACTATTCAGGTAGTTCAACCCAAGGAGATTTCCGGAATCATTGAAAAAGAAGGGGAAATTAATGTAGTAGATGTACGTGCACCAGGGGAATGGGATGCCCAACATGTAGTTGGAGCGACACATTTTCCATTAGCGTTGATTCATTCAAACTTGAAGCAATTGGATAAAAATAAAAAAATGTACTTCCATTGTGCAGCAGGGTACCGTTCTATGATGGCCGTAACTATCTTAAAAAACTATGGATATTCAAACGATAATTTAGTCAGTATTGATGGTGGGTTTAATGAAATATTAAAATCCGATATGAAAGTTACGGATTACGTTTGTGCCTCAAGTACAACAGCTACTTAACACGAAAGTTTAAACAAAAAAATCCCGTAGTGAATACTACGGGATTTTTTTATGCGGTAACTCTTACAAGTTAAGTTCCACGTAATCTAGTATTTTTTGCATTAGATGAATGCGGTCTTTCCCACGAACATTATGTTCGTGACCCGGGTATTCAAAATAGTCTACTTGAACACCATTTTTAACACATTCCTTTAAAAATAAATCAGAATGTTGTTTGACCACTGTAGGATCTACAGTCCCATGAATGATTAAAAGTTTGTCTTTTAAGTCTTTCGCCCGCATCAAATTAGACGTTAACTCAAAACCTTCCTTATTGGTTTCTGGAGTATCCATATATCTTTCGGTATACATAACTTCATAATAACTCCAATCCATAACAGGTCCACCTGCAACACCTACTTTAAATTCACCTGGGTAAGAGGTTAAAAGACTCGTGGTCATAAATCCACCGTAACTCCATCCATGAACTCCAATACGTGAACCATCCACATAAGGCAGACTTTTTAAATGCGAAACTCCTGTCATTTGGTCTTGCATTTCTAATTGACCTAATTGTCTGAAAGTGGACTGTTCAAATTCAATACCTCTATTTGTGCTACCTCTGCCATCCAGGGTGTAAACGATGTATCCTTTGTTGGCAAAATGATGCATCCATAAAGAAGCGCTTGCCAACCAGTTGGAGTGTAGTAATTGTACCCCAGGTCCATTGTAAACGTAAATCAAAACAGGATATTTTTTGGTTTCATCAAAGTCGTAAGGTAAAACCATCCGTGTATGAAGTATGGTGTGACCATCATTAGCGGTTAAGGTTTCTAATCTGGTTTCTCCAATTTTATAGGCCTTCAATGGATTTTCAGCGGTCATTAAATTGCTAATAGAACCATTTCCTAATTCGACTAAATCATAAGAATTTGGTGTGGTTAAAGAAGAACTTCTAACGATTGCAAATTTATGATTGTCTGTTAACAGAGCAGTAGAGTGGTAGGCGTCTCCTTTGGTGATTTGCTTAAAATCACTTCCTCCATTTTGATCCAAACTCGCTACATATAAGTGTTGATCAATTTTGTCTTTATCGTTACCTAAAAACCAAACCTTTCTAGAAGAGGCATCATAACCTAAAAATGAACGTACAATGACATTCGGTGTTTCTACTTTCCAATGCGTATTTCCTTCCACATTGTACACGTAAAATTGATTTAAACCACCCAATTCAGTTTGCCATAAAAACTCGCCTTTCCCAATAAAGTGTAATCCATGAGTAGGATGTACATATTCCTTATCGGTTTCGTTTAAAATTACAGTGGTTTGATTTCCCGTTTTTACGTCATATTGATTTAAAACTAAAGAATCTTGACCTCTATTTAAACTAGCAGCATATACATACTTTTCGGATGGGTCCCAACTTAAAGAAGTTAAATAACTCTCCTTGGCATTGTTAGAGTTAAGGTAAACTACCTTTTTTCCTTTTAATGAATAAATACCAATTTTCACTTCCTCACTTGGCATTCCAGCCATTGGGTACTTGGTGGAATTCGTATGGGCTGGACGAGTCGAATAATCAATCAAAGGATAGTTGGTAACCTGGGATTCATCTTTTTCATAAAACGCTAATGCATTTCCTTTATCACTCCATATGATTCCCGTTTCAATTCCAAATTCTACCCTACTAACAGTTTGTCCTGCAACAATGTTTGAATTGGTATGTTGGGTCACAACGGTTTCTTCGCCATTAATAGAAATAACTATGTTATTATTTCTTGTAAAAGCAAAATCGGCCGAACCTGGACGAAAACTATAGTTTTCACCATCTTTAGGAAGATCGGCATGCTTCGTTGCTTTTTTTGTTTTTGTATTATAAATGTAAATACTTCCAGAATAAAAGAAGTACGCTTCGTTTGGAGAAAGCCAATTGAAATTCGGTAAGCGTTTCATTGCTTTTTTGACTACTAATTGAGCCCCCAACTCTTTGGTAGTTATAATTTCGTTCTTTTCAAAACTGACCGCATCTACCCGGACCAATACTTGTTCCTTTTCCGAATCTTCGGTATACGTATATTGCGTGGTATTTGGAATCCAGTGAAGGTTACTTAACCTTTCTGGACCTAGGGTAGACCAACCTTTCCTAACGGCATCGTTTAAGGAGAGATCTTGCTGTGCTTGGGTAAATGCTGGAACCGAAAGTAGCAGTCCCAAAGCCCCTATAAGAATTGATTTCTTCATATTATATGTTTCTATTTGTTCGTTGTATTAATGTGGTAAAAGAATCACTTACGTGTGATTTTAGCAAGGTATTGGTGGTTTTCTTCTTCAAAGATTTTAACAGCGTTAAAGCCTGCTTTTTCAGCAGCATCTTGCAAGGAATTGAAATCAATGAATAACCAGTCAAATTTCCCTCCCATTTCACCTTGAAATTCCATTTGATATTCTACTTCACCATAATAGTCCCCATTTAAATCAATAAGAACACTCCCGTCTTCTTCTTGATACAAATGGAGTAGGTCACTAGAATCGGCAATGATTAATCCATCCTCATTTAATAAGGTATCCACTTTTTCAAAGAAATGAGCTACCTTATCTAATTGGCCCATTACTCCAAAACCATTCATTAACATTAATATAGTATCGTATGTATCAGATTCAATGGCATAAAAGTCTTGTAACTGAGCATTCTTTATGCCATTTTCCTTCATGATTGAAACCGCCCCTTCAGAAATATCGATAGCGGTAATATCCATCCCTCTGTTTTGTAATTCCAACGAATGAATCCCCGTTCCAGCCCCCACATCTAAAATGGTACCCTTGCATAAATCAAGGGCCTGGGATTCGATTTCAGGAAAATCTTTCTCCTTACGGAAAAACCAGGAAACAGGGTAAGCTTCTGTTTCAGCGATATCCGAATGTATAATGAGTTCTTGGTCTCCTGGATTTTCTAGGTAATTCAATAGAGCTTTACCATAAATATCGGGAACGATGTTGTGTTTGTTATTTTCCAATGCTTTAAATTTGCGCGATATTACAAATGTACTTAAGTATAAATTATGGCAAGTAGAAGAGATTTAAAAAGAGCAATAAATGCAGAAATTGCAGACGTTATAGATCATTGTTACGATATTGTAGCTGAATCTCCTGAAAAGGAAGCAAAAATGAACGAAATCGTAGATGCTTCCGTAGAGTTATACGATAAGATGATAATTGCCATCAATAACTATAAAACAGCCGATAATAAAGGGGCCTATTTTGCGGAAATTGAAGCTTCTTTAGAAAAAGAATTGGAAGGTTTAAATCAGAAAGTCACTAAATTATAGTGACTTTTTTTACACAATTTAAATGAAAGGTGTCGTTCCCTTTTTAGTGGTGGTTTTGGTAATTGTAATAGCCGTTTTAGGTTCGTACAATTTGAAACAGCTGGATACCATCCAAATATTGAACGAAGAGATTTTTGAACAAGCCAGATTAAGACATAATCTAGTGATGGAAAAATATGGCTTGGAAAAAAAGCTAGAAAAATTAGAACAAGATAGCCTGTCTAATTAACCTCCAATAGCGATTTTGTGTATTTAAGCATTTCCTTAGTTTTCAATTGGTCTATGGGTTTAACAAAGAATTTTTGTACCCCAGGATAACTTAAACAAGAATTCTGATTCTTGGAAAGAATAGACGAACTTAACATGAAAATAGTGGGAACCATTGCTTTTTCTTGTAGCAATTTCAATAATCCTAAGCCATCTAATTCAGGCATATGGAAGTCTAACAGTACCACGTAGTCGTTTGGATGCTTTTTTAAAATATCGTAACCAATAAGACCATTGTCTGCGGTATGAATAGATCCTTTGAAACCAGCAATTTCTATATTTCTTTTAGCTAGCATCCTGGCAATTGGATCGTCATCAATAATAAGAATGTTTTTTGGGGAGTTTGACATGTTTCAAATATAGCAGTGGAACCTCTTATTAATGAAACGTTGTAATGAACTTATACTTTAACTATTGTTAATAACTAGACCTTATCTGACTTTTGAATTAACAAAGTTGGGTGCATCTATCCATATTTTATCAATGATATAAATACCAATCAAAATGCACAGGCCTGCAAGGGTTTGAATAATAGGGATGTTTGTGAAATAAATAAGAATAAATGGAATAACATTCCCGATTAATACATTTCCAATCCAAAACATGTTTTTGAACTTTCCGGTCACTATTTCTTTCACTAAATCACTTTGGTGAGAGTTTTTTCGAGTTAAAAAGAATTCAATCGTATTAATAATAGCGTTTAATAAGATACCGATATGTAAAACCACATCTACATAGAAACCCCAGGTAGATCCAATTCTGAAAATTGCATCTACAATACTGTATGCAGCTCCTCCAGCCATAATACTATGAACCAACATATGTAAGGATAACGCCAACCTGTTCCAATGGTGTTTGCGTTTGTTTCGCCCAAATAAGTAGGAGGTATATAGGGAAACGCAAAAAGCGGAAAACCCCGTGAGATAAATGAATATAAGGCTTAATATCCGCCAGTGATAGGCAATTGAAATAGCAAAAAAAGTGGTGAATATTCCAAAAAGGGTAATAACATAAGCTCCCATAACAAAAGGAGTGTTTCGACTGGGGTTTAATAAACGTTTCAAAAAAGTTGCGTAGTCCTTTATATCTCGAGCTAATAATAGGGAAGTGACGATAAGAAAAAATAATGAAATAAGGGTTCCCGTGTAAATTGCCGATGGCCTCACCGACATAAATGGTTGTTCCAAAATATGATTTAAAAACAAACCAATAAAAAGAAGCATAAAAGAACCGCTAGAAATAGCATTGGAAAGTACATAACCAGACGTTTTCCAATCCTCTTGAAAACTCCTGTTTAATGGCGTTTTATGACAGGTACTCCTTTTTTCCGTTTTTTCTTTCAATGGAGGTAGATTGTATAAATGGAAGTCAATACAATAAATTCAACTAGGCTTGAATCGTTAAACAAACAGCAACTTGCTCTTCCACAAATTCTTGGATGGAATCAAAATGTACTCTTAAAACCCATTCCAGCTTTGTGGTAGTGATCACATCTCCTTTTATATAAATCGTTTTCGGAGATTTTTTTGAAATAATGGATAAATTTAGAAATTCTGGGTCCGTGGATACTAGAATCATTTTTTGATCCAAAGCAAGTTTCCAAATTTCCAAATCAGAAGCATTACCAAGGGACAGCATACTTACATGTACTGAATTTGGAAAAACATCTTCCATGCTAGCAACGATTCTTTTTCCTACGTTTTGATCTAGTAATAGTTTCATAGTTATTAAGCAGTAAAACTCATTTTTAATTCTCTATTAGCCGCAAAAGACAAACAGGCATTAATGTGTTCCACATTTAACTCGATATGGTCATTTAAAATGTCGGATTTCGACATCCCGGAAGCTAACCAGTTTAAAACCTCAGAAACCGTGATACGGGTACCCTTGATCACTGGTTTTCCAAATCTTTTTTCTGGTTTGATTTCAATTAGTTCCATTCAAATTCTGTTTTTAGTAAATCGATAGTTCCACAAAGAAAATAATATTAGGTGTAATCGGAAACATCCAAATAGAATTTTATCCCCAATGTTATCAACCCTTTAGATTTGGGGATGAAAGTAAATAAATGATTCTAATTCCCCTAGAATAATTGGTTTTTAACCGTTTTTATAATTGTCAACCAATTGTTGACAGATTTTAGAATTTAATCTTTTTCAGAGGATCAAAATTAACCATCAAACCATTAAATTTGCAGCCATATTTTAAAACAAAAATTACGTCACATGTCATCAAATAAAAATATGATTGCCGAAACTGCCAAAATTATCCGTGGATTATCAATGGATGGGGTACAAAAAGCTAATTCAGGTCATCCTGGAATGCCCATGGGTATGGCTGATATTGCAGCGGTTTTATGGACCAATCATTTAAACCACAATCCGAACAATCCAGCTTGGTTTAATCGCGATCGTTTTGTTTTATCCAACGGGCACGGATCCATGTTAATCTATAGCTTGTTGCATTTATATGGGTACGATTTAAGTATTGATGACCTTAAAGAATTTAGACAATGGGGAAGTAAAACTCCAGGTCACCCAGAAAACTTTATGACCTCTGGAATTGAAACCACTACAGGACCTTTAGGGCAAGGGATTTCCAATGCAGTGGGTATGGCAATGGCCGAGGTTTCTTTAGCAGGTAGATATAATAAGGAAGATAATAATATTGTAGATCACTATACCTACTGTTTTATTGGTGATGGTGATTTAGAAGAAGGTATTTCTCATGAAGCATGTTCATTAGCTGGACATCATAAATTAGGTAAATTGGTCGTGTTGTATGATGACAATAACATCACCATTGACGGAGACACTAGTTTAAGTTTCTCAGAGGATACTTTAAAAAGATTCGAATCCTACGGATGGCATGTGCAAGCATGTGATGGGCATGATTTAGAGGCGATAGATAACGCTATTGATGGGGCTAAAGCAGAAGAGGGGAAACCTTCTTTAATTGCCTGTAAAACCACTATTGGATTTGGAAGTCCTAAAAAAGCAGGTACTTCTTCCGCACACGGAGAGCCTTTAGGTGCAGAAGAAATTATTATAACTAAAACTAAATTAGGTTTACCATTAGTAGATTTTTACGTTTCGGATGAAGTCAAAGAGTTTTGTTTGGCTTCTGGTAACGAAGGAGTAAATGCCGAAGAAGATTGGAATATGCAATTGGCCAATTATACCAATTTACATGCCGATGCTGCTATTGAGTTTAAAGCTTTGATTAGAGGTGGTGTGAAGGATTTCGAATTTGAAATGCCCACTTTTACCCCCGGTAAATCAATCGCAACTAGAGGTGCTTCCGGAGCGGTATTGGATGCTATTGTGTCCAAGATTCCAAGTTTAATTGGTGGTTCTGCCGATTTAAGTCCATCGAATAAAACCTTCCCTAAATCGGAGGTCGCATTTACTCCCGAAGATAGAGCCGGTAGATATGTGCATTACGGAGTTCGTGAGCACGCCATGGGCGCTATCATGAACGGAATGTTCTTACATGGTGGAGTTATTCCTTATGCAGGTACATTCTTCGTGTTCTCTGATTATTTCCGTCCAGCCATGCGTATGGCGGCATTGATGAATGTTCAAGCTATTTATGTTTTAACGCATGATTCTATTGGTTTGGGTGAAGATGGCCCAACACATCAACCAGAATCTCATTTAGCTTCTTTACGTTCTATTCCAAATATGTCTGTTATTCGTCCAATGTGTGCCGATGAAACCGTTTATGCCTGGAAAATGGGCTTAGAAAATATAACGGGGCCAACGTCATTGGTATTAACTCGTCAAAACCTACCTGTTTTAGATCGAACAACGGGTGTATATGCATCTGCAGAAAACGCTATGAAAGGAGCCTACGTCTTAACAGAAGACGAAGGGTTTAACGTGATTTTAATGGGATCTGGCTCGGAAGTGGAAATTGCACTAGATGCAAAAGATACTTTGAATGATGCAGGTATTAAAGTAAGAGTGGTGTCTGTACCAGCAATGGAAACATTTGAAAAACAATCGGACGAATACAAAGCATCCGTATTGCCTGATAATGGTTCGGTAAGAGTTGCAATAGAAGCAGGATCAACCATGCCTTGGTACAAATATGTAGGATTAAAAGGAGCGGTAGTTGGAATGGATTCATTTGGAGCATCCGCACCGTATAAAGTACTTTACGAAAAATTCGGGATTACTCCTGAAAAAGTAGTCAGTCTTGTAAAAGAGAGATTATAATTGAAAAAGGAGGATGTGAAAATCCTCCTTTTTTTTCCACTACCATTTTCTTAACCCCAAAGAATTAGAGCTAATAATTTTAGTATTTAGAGGAATGAAAAGAATTGCAATTAACGGACTGGGTCGAATTGGAAGACTAACACTTAGAAATCTATTACAAGAAAAGGATGTGGAAGTGGTTGCCGTAAATGACCTTACATCAAGTAGAACAGTGTCTCATTTGTTTAAGTACGATACCGCACACGGAATTTTCCCTGAAAAAGTATCGGCTACCGAAAACGAATTAGTGATCGGGAATCAAAAAATTGCCTATTTTAATATTAAAAATCCGGAAGAATTACCGTGGAGAGAGCTTAAGGTAGATATCGTATTGGAATGTACGGGCGTTTTCAGAACCAAAGAGGAGGCAAGTATGCATCTTAATGCTGGAGCTAAAAAAGTGGTGATTTCAGCTCCTGCAAAAGGAGAACCCGTTCCATTTGTGGTATTGGGGGTAAATGATGAGATTCTAACTCCTGAAGTGGCTATTATTTCTAATGCTTCTTGTACCACCAATTGTTTGGCTCCTGTGGTTCAACTCATCAATGATACCTGGGGGATTTCACATGGTTTCATTACCACAACCCATGCCTATACGGCCGATCAACGTTTGCAAGATGCTCCCCATGCCGATTTAAGAAGAGCTAGAGCAGCCGCACAAAATATTATACCAACCACCACAGGTGCTGGAGAAGCTTTAGGCGTGGTTATTCCTTCAGTAAAAGGAAAACTGCATGCCTCTGCCATTAGAGTTCCTGTAATCACGGGTTCCTTAATTGAATTAACTTGTGTGGTGAATGATTCGGTTACCGTTGAAGAAATAAATTTAGCATTTAAACGTGCCTCCAATTTGCAGTTTAAAGGAATCTTACAATACAATGAAGACCCCATAGTTTCGAGTGATATTATAGGAAATAAGTATTCCTCTATATTTGATGCACCTTTAACCCTTGTGCATGGGGATTTAATAAAGGTGACCAGTTGGTACGATAATGAATCTGGATATGCCGCTCGTATGGCCGATTTGACGATTCGGATGGCGCAATTAACGGCTTAAATAGGATCTACCTATTCTTCCATTTTTTCGCTACTAGACGTTGAAAAAAGTCGGAGGACAGATCCCTAAATAAAGTCCTGGGAAAGGGATCAAATAAAGGACGGTATAGCCACCTTTGAAGATTTGAAATCTACGATTCCTTTACTTGAAGAATAGGATCAATTGGTTATCATTTCGGATCATTTTTTTTTATCCAATTCCAGAGGTGTGTATTTATGATAGAGATAGATCCCTAGGAAGCATGGAATAGTGGCGTTGGAGTTCCTTTTGGATTCGCTTTAGGTAAGAGGCGTAGCTTTCAATAATTATTCAAACCTTAAAAAAGCTCTAAATTCTACATAATCCTTTTCCATTTTTAAAGAAGTGCTATTTTTACACCCGTGAAAGCATTATCGTTTCTATTAGCCATTTTTACATTTACATTATCCATGTACCCATGCGATGATGAAATGTTGGTGTCTGAATTAGAACAGATAGAAATTCACAATGCCGAACACAATGGGCACGAACACGAACCCGGTGCCGATTATTGCTCTCCCTTTTGTGTATGTAACATTACGCATGTAGAACGCTATGAGAATCCAACTCCGAAACCCCGGCATACTTTAAATTTTGAGACGCCTAATTTTATGTATCTCGATCCATTTTCTACACGTGTAACCGTAGATATTTTTCAACCACCTCAAGCGTAATTCAACATTGCGTTGGATAGCTATGTCCATTAACGAATAGTGCCCTAATTTTTGTTGAATTAATATTTTTAAAATGATAACAAATATCATTACTTATTCGGTTAAGAATAAGTTAGTTATTGGGTTGTTTACCCTAGCCATTATTGTTGCTGGTTTCTGGAGTATAACTAAAGTCCCAATTGATGCCGTTCCTGACATCACTAATAATCAGGTGCAAATAATAACCCAAGCACCTAACTTGGGGACCGAGGATATTGAAAAATTTGTGACCTATCCCGTAGAAATGGGAATGTCTAATTTGCCCGGAGTAACCGAAATTAGATCGGTTTCTCGTTTTGGATTATCCCTTGTAACCATTGTTTTTGAAGATAATATGGGGACGTATTTGCCCCGACAATTGGTGTCTGAAAAACTTATCGAGGTAAAAGCAGAAATTCCGACCGGATTTGGAACTCCTTTTATGGGGCCTATTTCTACTGGTCTAGGTGAAATTTACCAGTATTCGTTAGAGGTGGATGAAGCTTTTATTGATCAGTATTCTTCCTCCGATTTAAGAACCATGCAGGATTGGATTATTAGGCGTCAAATGGCGATGGTTCCAGGTGTGGTAGAGGTGAATGCTTTTGGTGGCGATATCAAACAATATGAAGTGGCAATTGACCCAGCCAAACTCAAAGCACATCATATTACTATGACCGATGTATTCGAAGCCTTGGAGTCCAATAATCAAAATACAGGAGGTGCCTACATTGAAAAAAACCATCAAGCCCATTATATCCGAGGTGAAGGGTTAGCCCGTAGTATTGCCGATTTGGAACAAATTGTAGTTAAAAATTCGAATGGAATTCCATTAACCATTAAAGATGTTGCCACGGTTCAGTTCGGAAAAGCGATCAAGTATGGAACGTTAACGAAAGATGGTAAAGGAGAAGCTGTTGGAGGGATGATATTAATGCTGAAAGGAGCCAATTCTAATCAAGTCATAAATGCCGTAAAAGAAAGGATGGCAGAAATCCAAAAAAACCTTCCCGAAGGAGTGGTAATAGAGCCGTTTTTAGAACGAGGTAAATTGATTTCCAGGACCATATCTACCGTAAGTGCCAATTTAGTGGAAGGTGCCTTAATTGTCATCTTTATATTGGTTTTATTACTCGGTAATTGGCGAGGTGGATTAATCGTTGCCTCTACCATTCCGTTATCATTACTGTTTGCTTTTGTCTTAATGAATTATTTTGGAGTATGGGCTAACCTAATGAGTTTAGGAGCAATTGATTTCGGAATTATTATTGACGGTGCAGTAATTATTGTGGAAGGAACTGTTTTCTTGTTGGTGCATAAACTACGCTTACAACCCCAAATGAATCAAGAGCAGAAGGATCAGTTAGCCATTGAATCATCTACAAAAATGATGAACTCCGCTTTCTTTGGCCAATTAATTGTCCTTATTGTATTTATTCCAATATTAGCATTACAAGGGGTAGAAGGAAAAATGTTTAAACCCATGGCGCTGACTTTCATGTTTGCAATGATGGGTGTTATGATTTTGTGTTTGACCTATGTACCTATGATGTCGGCTTGGTTTCTACAAGTTAATATCAATTCAAAATTATCATTTGGAGATAAATTGATAATTAAATTGGAAAACGTGTATGAAAAGTATCTTCTTCGATCGTTGAAATATTCGAAATGGGTGGTTGCCGGTGCCGTAATTTTATTAATCGGTTCGGGCGTGATTTTCTCCCGTTTGGGGGGCGAGTTTATACCTAAGTTGGATGAGGGAGATATCGCATTTCATGCCATATTGAAACCCGGGAGTTCTTTATCCGAAACCGTGAAAATTACCACCCAACTAGAACAATTGATCAAATCAAATATTCCGGAGGTAAAACATGTTATTTGTAGAATTGGGGTAGCGGATGTACCCACCGATCCTATGCCTATGGATATTGCGGATTGCTTTGCGATTTTATTGCCCAAGAGTGAGTGGCGAAAGGGGATGACTAAGGCAAAACTGGTGGAAGAATTAAAAGCCCAAGTGAGTTTGGTTCCCGGTGTAAATTATGAATTTACGCAACCCATTGAAATGCGCTTTAATGAGCTTATCACTGGGGTTCGAGAAGATGTAGCCGTAAAACTTTTTGGGGAAGACCTAGCTATTTTGGCCGCTAAAGCAGAGGAAATGGGGAAAATCATATCCACTGTGGAAGGAGTTGCCGATATGAAAGTGGAAGCTATAAGAGGTTTGCCACAAATTACGATCAACTTTAATCGGAAAAAGATGGCGCAATATGGATTGCATATTTCAGATATTAATTTACTGATTCAAACCGCATTTGCGGGGAGTGAAGCGGGGGTGATCTTTGAAGGTGAAAAGCGTTTCGATTTGGTGGTTAGATTAGAAAATAAACACCGGTCAGGAATTGATGATGTGCGAAAGCTATTTATTCCCTTGGCAAACGGACATCAAATTCCAATTAAGGAAGTAGCCGATATTAGTTACGTGTCGGGCCCCATGCAGATAAGTCGCGATAATACCAACAGACGAACTTATGTAGGGGTAAATGTGCGAGGTAGAGATGTGCAATCGGTGGTATTGGAAATTCAAGAAAAACTGAATGCGCAATTGGATTTACCCACCGGTTATTTTATTAGATATGGGGGGGCTTTTGCTAATTTACAACGGGCTACGGAGCGTTTGAAATTAGTGGTTCCTATGGCCTTAGCATTAATTTTTATATTGATCTTTTTTGCCTTAAAATCCATGAAACAAACCGTTATGATATTTATGGCTATCCCATTAGCTGCAATGG
>CAJXZP010000025.1 GCA_913062955.1 uncultured Flavobacteriales bacterium
TACCGTTCTATTATGGAACTTACTGGTATCCCTAATTTGAAATACCCATCTGCCTTTATGCAGGTGTATTCCCATTAATAAAATGACCGATGAATAAGCATTCGATGAAAAAAAAATCAACGGAGTGCATCACTTTTGGGGAAAGTACGAAAGCGATTCAATCACTTAGAATATTACCCGTCCTATTCTTGAATTGAAAAGGGCGTGTTTAATTAGATTTGTACAACGGTGTTTACCTTGTGTTTTATCAATAGATCAATCAAAATATGAAAACCATAAAATTATTTTTCCTAGCTATGTTTGCGATACTTTTAAATTCATGTTCAGTAGAGCCAGAATCGATTTCTTTCGGCAAAGATCAATGTGATTTTTGTAAAATGCGAATTGTGGATCAGACGCATGCAGCTCAGTATGTCACCACCAAAGGGAACCAATTTAAGTTTGATGCCATTGAATGCCTTTTAAGAGAGCTTTCAAATCCTGAAATTAATGCAGCGGGTCTGGCTCATATTTTAGTAGCAGATTATAATAATCCGGGGGGGATGATTTCCGCAAAAGATGCGACCTACATCATATGTAAGGAAATTAAAAGCCCAATGGGCGCTTATTTATCTGCTTTTGGAAGTGATAAAGCAGCCCAAAAAGTATTGGATGAAATGGGTGGAAATAAATACACTTGGGATACCATTCAAATTAAATTCAATAAAAAGTAAAATGAATACACAGGGTTCTCTCAAGTGAAATTGGGCGAGAAGTTGCAAAATAAATCTGGTGTATTTAGGGAACATGTTTTATGGTTTGCGTTGGAATAAAAGGGGGTGGCCTAGCTAATCCTGTTAGGGGTGGCGAAATAAGGGGGCATAATAGCCATTGGTGCAGATTCTTTTTCTATTAAAGGAATGGCCTTAAAAAATGGAGGTTATAGGGGAGCCAAATATTTAACGACCACTAAAGTGACAAGGTCGAGGTAGTGGTTTTGAAAAATAGTACTGTTGAGAATGTGTTTTTCTCTATAGTAGCGATTTAACAGACTCTCAATGAGTAGTAATTAACCGGAGTCGTTTATTGGATGAGGTTCCAAAATATTTTGAGCCTACGGAAAAAGAGCAATACGGTCTCATACTCCAATAAAATACTAATTTTACGGCCCTATAAATTTGGAGTATGTACAAAACCATTAACGGCATTCAACACATTGGAGTGGGGGTGCCAAATCATGCAGAATCTTGGAAGTGGTACCGTCAAAATTTCGGCATGGATATTTGTTTTTTTAATGGCGCTGCAGAGGCTGCCTTAATGCAGATTTACACGAAGGGAGAAATTATTAATAAGCAAGCGGCTATGATTTCAAATCTTCATGGGGGTTGTGCTATGGAGGTGGTTAGTCCTATTTCTTTTGAAGCGACCAATGCCAAAGTAGAATTTGAATTGGGCGATCTTGGAATTTTTTCGGCCAGTGTGAAGGCTCCAAATTTATATGCCGCATATCAAAAGTTTAGTTCTAATGGAACCGAAGTTCTTGGAGGGATTGAAAGTTCACCTATTGGTAGAGAATCTTTTTATATAAAAGATCCGAATGGTTTACTATTTCAAATTACCCAAGGAAAAAGCTGGTTTGTTAAACCTAAAAAAGTGGAAATGGGAGGCCCTAGTGGGGTGACTATTGGGGTGTCTGACATTCAGAAATCAATGGCATTGTATGCCGATATCCTGGGTTATGATAAGGTGATGTTGGATCAAACGGGTGTGTTTGACGATTTCAAGCATATTGCAGGTGGTCAAAAAACTTTTCGTAGAGTTATGTTAACCCAATCCAATAAACCAGGTGGTGGTTTTGCTAATTTAACCGGTCAGACGTATATAGAACTGGTACAGGCACTTAACTATGCGCCCAAAAAGATCTATGAAGATAGATTATGGGGAGATATTGGGTTTGTGCACCTTGGATTTGATGTTCGTGGGATGAAAGAACTAGGTGAGGAATTAGCGACTAAAGGTTTTGGTTTTACATGCGATACGGATGATGCGCTAACTATGGGAGTTTCAACTCGAGTTCACTGTACGTATATTGAAGACCCCGATGGAACATTAATTGAGTTAATTGAAGTTTTTAAAATTCCAATTATAGAGAAACTAGGAATCTTTTTGAATGTAGAAAAAAGAGATCCTAAAAAGCCTTTGCCTAATTTTATGTTGAAGGCTATGAAATTCGGCCGAATTAAAGATTAAGGACTTTCAAAATTTTTAGATTTTTCTATTACTTATTAAATACCTGTGGGTATTTAAAAGGTGATTAATATCACCATATTGGCAATTTTTCATCATGAACTTGGGTGTTTAGAAGACCTAGGTTTGTAGGGTAATATAAAATACTAAATATTTTATTTTATGAAAAAGCCGTTATTATTTGTGACCGTTTTAGCTTCTTATAACGGCAGGAATACGGAGGTTACTGCCGCTAAGAGTACCCTTGCAGGAAGTGAAACCTGAGAATAAGGAGAAATTAGGGCTGGTTTTAAAGATGTATGCTTCCCCGGATACCTTTAAGGAGAAAGCATTAAGAAAAGAAGCGAATAAAGGACGTAAGATGTTTCGCACGGACGGATCTTATTTAACCGTTGTAGTGGATGATAGTTATGTAGGTGGTGCTAAGGTTTTTGGTTGTGCTCCTGCCAGGAATGGTGTCGTCTTGGTGGTGGATGCCCGAGTAGACCTTTCTAAATAAAAAGGATGGATAGATGTCTTTTTTAGAAGGAGTGGGATTTGATTAATACACGGGCATTTTAATCAAAAAAAACGCCAGTTCTCACTGACGTTTTTTAATCCCTTTTTTAATTTATTTCTTAACAGCTGTTCGAACTACTTTCGAACACATTTTTTTTCCTTGGGTTTTAACCATTATTAGAATGACGTTTTCCACAGAATTGGCAGATCCTATTTTTTGTCCATCTTTGGTCAAAGAAACATCATGTGTTTCGTTGTTCCAGTAAAAAGATGAGTTTCCATTCGCGGTATTAAAACGTTTAAATGGTCCGGCATCCATTATCGTAATTTTGGAACTATAGTCCTTGTAAATGTTACCGTTCGGATAGGCAATATCTACGGCAAATATGTTGTCGTTTTCCTTATTGATTCTCACATAACATGTTCCTATGAACTGTTCGCTTGTAATTTGAAGTATATCCATGTAACTGATAACAAAGAAGTCTTCCTTTTTTTCGGCAACAATTTGTACATTATTCATTCCTTCACGAATCATCTCTCCGTTAGCATATAGCTTCACCTTTATATTTAAACTAGCCACATAACTCTGAGCACGATTGGTTAACTCATTGTACTCAATGATTTCCCACGACATACTAATACCGGGGCGACTCGCTAAGTAGTTTACCTTTCTTTCCAAATCTGACTTTGAAAATAATTCGGGGTTGTTCACTTTCCCGTCAATGGCTACGGTAACATCTCTCCAAGATAACTCCCGGCTAAAAGACTGAAGAAACTTAGGGACATCACTTGGGGATTCTAAGTGACTCAATTTTTGCTCAAAGGTGTTCGAAATAAACTTCTGAAATTCGGTTTGCTCTTGGGCAAAACTCAAAGTGTTTAGAGACAGTAAAAGTCCCAATACAAGTGCTATTCTTTTCATATAATATTTTTTATTCATCAAAACTCACCACTACCTTTTTTGTCGTAGGATGGGCCTGACAAGTTAATATATATCCGGCTTCAACCTCCTCATCTAGTAATGAATAATTCAGCATCATGGTTGCATGTCCTTCCAAAACTTTGGCTTTACATGTACAACACACCCCTCCTTTACACGAAAATGGAAGGTCTAAACCTGCGTCCACTCCGGCTTGTAGAATATCCGTTCCTTCCGTTTTTAAATCAAAGTGATACTGCTCATCGTCCATAATAATGGTCATATGCGCATTTACTTTATCCGACTCAGGGATCTCTTCTTTTGCCAAGTTGGCTTTGGACCCTTCGGCATGAAATAACTCAAAATTTACTTTTGAATCGGCCACGTTATTTTCTTTTAAATAAGCTCTAATATCGTTCGTCATCCCTTCCGGGCCACACATAAAAAATGCATCTATTTTGGATACATCAAAGAAAGACTTGCCCCATAAAGGTAGTTTTTCGGCATTAATACGTCCGTAAAAAGCTTCAATACCACGATCTTCCTGACTGAAGATCAACTGAAAGTTGAATCGTGCGGGAAATTTGTTTTTTAAAGCATCGAATTCTTTACCAAAAATGATAGAGTCTACATCTTTGTTTCCGTACAATAAAGTAATGTTACTTCCTGCTTCGGTATGTAACACATGTTTAATGATACTTAAAATTGGAGTTATTCCACTTCCTGCGGCAAAAAGAACATAGTTTTTTGAAACTGCTTCTTTTTCTGGCTCTTGCTGCTCTTCTTGGTCATGAAAATGACCCGTTGGCGTCATGACCTCTATGGAATCACCTGCTTTCAATTCCGTATTTGCATAGGTGGAAAAAACACCTTTGGGCATTTTTTTAATGGCTACCCGAAGTTCATCTTCATGTGGAGCGGAGCAAATTGAATATGCTCTTCGTACTTCCTCGCCATTAATCATAGCTTTTAAGGTAAGGTACTGTCCTGGAATGAAATTGTAATCTTCTTTAGTAACTTCTGAAGGTATGGTGAAGGCTACCGAAACGGTGTCGGTGGTTTCCTTTCTAACGTCTTTAACTAGTAACGTATTAAACTGCATAAAACATAATATTTGCCACAAATGTAACCTTTAAATGGAAAGATAATTAACATGAATTTTCTTTATTTTTTCACTGGCAAATACCCTTTTTTTTGGAAGAAATTCATTAAAAAAAACGTATTCCTCACGTATGCATTTTTTTCGAATATTTTATGGGTGTATATCATGGGCTTTACGGGGTTAAATCCGTAAACTTGTACCCCAATAAATGCACAGATTATGACAGAGGAACAATTAGAGAAAAATTTTCAAAATCGTATTGATGCGGAGCAGAAAATTGAGCCCAGAGAATGGATGCCTGAGAAATATCGAAAGCATTTAATTCGTCAAATTTCTCAACATGCTCATAGTGAAGTTATTGGTATGCAGCCGGAAGGGAACTGGATTACTCGAGCACCCTCTATGCGTGCCAAAATGGTATTGATGGCGAAGGTGCAAGATGAAGCGGGACATGGATTGTACTTGTATAGTGCTTGCGAAACTTTAGGGATCAATCGGGATGAATTGGTAGAGCAATTGCATACTGGAAAAGCCAAATACGCCAGTATCTTTAATTACCCCACTTTGACTTGGGCCGATATGGGTGCGGTAGGTTGGTTAGTTGATGGTGCAGCTATTGTGAATCAAGTATCTTTGCAACGAACCTCTTATGGGCCTTATGCCCGTGGAATGGTGAAAATCTGTAAGGAAGAAAGCTTCCATCAACGTCAAGGGTATGAGATCATGGCACAAATGGCTAAGGGAACCGATGCTCAAAAAAAAATGGCGCAAGATGCATTAGACCGTTTTTGGTGGCCATCACTAATGATGTTCGGACCACATGATTCAGATTCACCTAATAGTGGTAACGCTATAAAATGGAAAATTAAACGTGAAAGTAACGATGTTTTACGTCAACGTTTTATTGATAAAACCATTGAACAAGCCGAACTTATTGGTTTAACAGTTCCTGATCCTGATTTGAAATGGAATGAAGAGCGTCAAAGCTACGATTGGGGTGAAATTGATTGGGATGAATTTTACGAAGTAATTAATGGCAATGGATTGGCCAATCGTCAACGAGTTGCTCAGCATAAAAAAGCGCATGATCAGGGTGCGTGGGTACGTGAAGCAGCCAAAGCTTACGCAGACAAACAAAAGAATAAAGAAGTTTAAGTATAAAGAAGAGTTATATGTCAGTAGATAACAACCAAGGAGAATTATGGGAAGTTTTTATTCAATCTAAAAACAATTTACCGTACAAACATGTTGGATCTGTGCATGCCACAGATAAAGAAATGGCGTTGCAAAATGCTCGTGACTTATACACTCGCAGAGGTGAGGGTAGAGGTATTTGGGTGGTGCCATCGCAATATATTGTGGCATCTGATCCAGAAGAGAATGCCGAGTTTTTTGATCCATCCGTGGATAAGATTTACCGTCATCCAACCTTTTTCGAAATGCCTAAGGGCTCTAAAAATATCTAGGAATGACCAAAGAAGAAATGTTATTTCAATATTGCCTTAGAATGGGCGATACCCATAATGTGTTTGCACATCGAATGGGAGAGTGGTGTACCAATGGGCATATCTTGGAAGAAGATATTGCCATGACCAATATTGCTTTAGATCATATTGGAACCGCAAGAGCATGGTTGATTTATGGAGGCGAAGTTGAAAACAAAGGGCGTACGGAAGACGATTTGGCTTTTCACCGAGATGAACGTGATTATGTAAATATGCTAATTTCTGAATTGCCAAATGGAAACTTTGCGGAAACCATTGTACGTAATTTCATGTTTGATGCATTCTCACTTTTGTATTACACAGAGTTGACCAAGAGTAGTAACGAAACCTTAGCTGGAATTGCTCAAAAAGTAATAAAAGAAGCTAAATATCATTTAAAACATTCGGCTAATTGGATGGTGCGTTTGGGGGATGGAACCGAGGAAAGTCACCAAAAATTGCAATCTGCAATTGATGAGATTTGGCGTTTTACGGGTAACATGTTCGAAATGGATGATATCGATCAAAGCCTTTCGGATTCCGGAATTGGAGTAGATTGTGCTCAGATTAAGGAGCAATGGATGGCAGTGGTGATGCAAACGGTGAGTGATGCTAAAGTGACTATTCCAGAAAACAAATACATGTTAACGGGTAGTAAAAAAGGGATACACACCGAAGCTTTAGGACATATGTTGGCCGAAATGCAATCCTTGGCGAGAGCCTATCCGGATGCTAAATGGTAAAATAAAAGCAATACAGAGTAGAATAAAAACCTGAAGCTCGCTTCAGGTTTTTATGTTAATAGGGATCACATGCAAGAATCAAAAAAAGGGGTTAGTGTAGAGCAGGTTTGGGAAATTCTAAAGGAAATTCCGGACCCTGAGATTCCTGTGATCTCGATCACCGATTTAGGTGTGGTTAGGGAGGTAAAAGTAACTGGTGATCAAGTCGCCATAAAAATCACCCCTACCTATACGGGATGTCCCGCTACCAATATTTTTGAGCAGGACATAAAAATTGAATTGGTAAAAGTAGGATTCAAACAAATAGATATTTCATTTCAATACAGTCCTGCATGGACCACAGATTGGCTGAGTGAAGAAGCACGCGAAAAACTACGGAGATTTGGAATTGCACCTCCTGATGGGACTACCAGTGATAAGAACTTTCTACTGGGTAAAGATCCAATAGTAGCTTGTCCGCAATGTAAATCTACCCATACAGAGATGGTCAGTCAGTTTGGGTCTACTGCGTGTAAATCACTTTATAAATGTAAGGACTGCTTAGAACCATTTGACTACTTTAAGTGTATTTAGAAGTGCATTCCTCTAGGTTAACTAAAACTGTTTCCAGATCTGAAATAATGGGAATTAAATGATTTTGGTGTTTTTTGATACTTAATTTTCTTAAATAAAGAAGTGCGAGAAATAGCGTTACTAGAATAAAATACCCGAATAAATGCTCTTCCAAAGCTGCGTTTTCCAAGGAACTGAAATAGCCAATGCCCATACCAAGGGGAATGACGATACAAGAAATTAGAAAATGATTTTTCGGTAAATCTAGTCTACCTTTTAACCTTGTGATTTCTAACTTAATATAGCGTTTGTTGGTGAGTGTTGCCACATTCAGTGTTTTACTTTTAGTACGAAACAAGGGGGCTAAGGAAACCAGAAAACCAGAAATAACAAGCGCTATTGCTATAAAGTTGGATGTATTGAAGGTTAAGCGATAAACCATAATTGCCACACTTGAAATTAATAAAACGGGAATAAAAAAGCGTTTTAATTTATCCACCTGCTCTATTTTTTGAAGGCGTTCCGACAACTGGACAATATCCAGTTTTGTGGCCTTTTTATGCGACCATAGTTGACTCCAATTTTGAATGTCTGAATCCATTATCCTTTAAGTTTTTTTTTGAGTTCCTTTTTTATCCGATTGATTTTTACTCCGACATGAGTCACCGGAATACCAACAATTTCTGAAATTTCTTGGTAGCTATGATTTTCTAAAACCAGACTAATTATTATTCTATGGTCTTCTTTTAGACGGGATATGGCTAAAAAAAGAAGCCCCATTTTATGGTCCATGGTTGCATAGGAATCCATAGGATCTTCGGAATCAAAATGTGTATGTTTCCATTGTTGGAGATGTTCATTCGTACGATTTCGTTTTTTTATTGAAAGGAGTGCCGTGTTCGTGGCGGTTTTATAAATCCATGTATTTATTTGACTCTCGTTTTTGAAAGAATCGAGATGTGTCCATACTTTAATGTACACTTCTTGGAATAAATCATCCGCTTCCATATCATTTCCAGAAAAAGCGAGGCATAACCGAAATATTTTGTCTTTGGAATCCTCATAAATACTTTTAAATCTATGCGCCTTTGTGCTCATTCATACCGGTTTAATGGGTGTTGATTTGTTTGTTGAAATGGATCTGTTTTTGGATGGCCATTATGGCTAACCCTATAGCTAACCCCATGGTTATACCGAAAATAATATCATTTAATTGTAGATAGTATTGCGCTACCTGAACGGCCGAAATTAGTACTAAGCTGGATACAAAAAGGGCTTTTATTTTGGTATTTATCATAATTCAATGTTTTTAAGAAGTACCCTTTAGATTACTGCAATATCAATTTATTACACTTTGGAAGTGATTTTTTTTTAAAAAATTACGGTCTTGAATATTTAGAGATGATTAAAACGTATAACCCACAGAAACGGATAGTTTCATAAAAACGCCTGTGTCCTTGTAGCCTCTAAAATCAAATCGTGCTCCCGATTGGCCATAATAATCTTCATAGTTCCCGTCAATTGTAGAGAGGTACACTCCGCCCCCAGCATCTAAGCGAAAAAAAACACGTGTGGTGGGGTGAAATGTAAATCCATATGCTACTGAGTTAGCATAAAAAAATTCCCTGGACTCATCGCTATAGGTTTGGTAGCCATTAACCTTTGGGTTGTAATATGTTCCGTCCCATTTGTTCGTGTAAAACTGAAATGCCATCTCATATCTAAAAAACAAATCAAACCTTTTGTTGTAGGTAGGAATCGTGTAATAATAGTTCAATGCGAACCCGGAAAGAGAAAGTTTTTTTGGGTTATTTGCCGCTTCGCTTGACCATAGGTGAATCAATGGAGCGGCCCTGAATTGATGGTTCTTGATGGTGGCCATGATTCCGAGTTGCATTTCTACCCGTTGTGAAATCCCGACCAAACTGTAGGTCATGCCCATATCGGTGGACCAACTAATTTTTTCTTGATCTTTTTCTTGGGCTTGCAGGTGAGTCATTAGTGCCACAAGAATCAAAAAGCTGGTCATTACTTTATACATGCTGTTTATTTAAAAAGTTCGGTCATGACGTTTCCAGTCGTTTGTTTGGTTTTAAAACCTAGTAAAACACCAATAGTTGGAACAATATCAATTTGCTCTCTGAGTTGATTACGGATGATAAGATTGGAATGAAAATCGGGCCCATAGGCAAAAAAGTTGATATGGGTACACCCGTGACATAAATCGCCATGGTCTTTAAATCCACTTGCAATTCCATCTAAGTGACGGCCATGATCATTGGTCATAAATAAAGTAGTTTGGTTTCTGTAATGGGGTAAAGAGTCTACTAACGTTACAATTTTGTTGAGTAAGCTATCGGCAATCAATATATTCTGAAGGTAACTCTCCCAATTATTTTGATGCCCGGCTAGATCGGGACCACTCAGATTAATAAATAGCAAATTGGGTTGTTCGTGGGTCATCACCTCTTTAATCCGTTGGTAAGTGTCTACATCCAAACGATCAAGGGCATCCACTAAAGGGAGAAAGGAATTTCGCCAATCTACATTCGAGCTATTGGCCAACACGGATAGTTTTTCCTTGGCCGTAATGATCCATGCTTTTTCTGGTGGGTTTTGCGTAGCTGCTAACCAGTATTGCATAAAGGAAGGGTAACTGGGGTATTGTAACCCGTTGTTATTCATTAATTCATAAACTCCCGTAATGGTAGCTGTATGACCTGATATAGTTTGGGTATTTCCAAAATTGTAAAATTCTTGATTGATAATTCCTTTCGTGGCTAATTTAGATGCTTGATTAGGAATATAGGCTTTTTCAGGATGTCCCCAAGTTTCGCTATAACGTGCCCCGTCAATCATAACCACAACTATGTTTTTTGTTTTGTATGGGGTAGGGGTAATTTGGAAGGTGGTATCCAAATGTGTGTCACATCCATAAATCACTAGACCAATCAAAAGAATAATACTGGAATAGAAAAGGTATAGTTTCCGTTTATACATGTTTAAAAGATACTAGATAAATGGCAATAAATGCGCATTTTGAACCCTTAGCCGGTATGGACTGTTTTGTAAGTCGTTATCTTTTCTTTTTTGTTCGTTTCTTTAGGATGGGTTCATCTTGGATCCAAGGTCCACTAGAAACAATTTTTCCACGTTTATTATACAAAACACCCTCCCCATGACGGAAGTTGTCTTTCCAGTTTCCTTTATATATATCACCCGTAGCAAATGTGTAAATTCCATATCCAGTACGGAAACCAGCTAGGTAGTGCCCTTCATAAATATCCCCGTTTTTCCAGTAATAGATGCCTTCTCCGTTTCGTCTGTTATTAACCCATTCGCCTTCATAAAATCCTTTTTTCTCAAATATTGCAAATCCAAAACCATGCGCTTTACCCTCTTTTACTTCTCCGATATAATCAATTTCAGCACCATCAAAATTGGTGATCTGGAGTATGCCTTTTACAATTTGAGTTACCTCATGGAGTTCTTTGTTTTCCAGGTATGAAAGGGTGGGTGCTTGTGAAATTGATGGATCTAAAGGGGGTGTTTTAGAGGTGCTGTCCGATGTTTTGTAAGTGGAGTACCCTTCATCATATGGTTGCGTATCACCCGGGTTTTCGGTCAAAAGAGTAGCTGATTTCTCTTCAGATACATTTTTGGAATGCTCCTTTTTAAAGGGGGAATTAAATAGGATGACGGATCCTAATAGGAGTCCCATTAATATATAATGAAGGAGGTCTAACTTTTTTGGCATCGTTGACATTTAGAGGATTAATAACCCAGATTGACTTTTGGTACTTTGTTTTCTGATTTCCGTCCATCCAACCCGACATATACGTTGAAACGAAAAACATGACTGGTTCGGTATTCGTATCCTGTTGATTTTTGACCTAGAGTCCACATATGACCGACAAAGAAAGTAACACTTGGATTCAATACATATCCAAAACCATTGTACGTACGAAAATCTTCAAAAGGATTGAAAACAATGGATTTACCGGAGTGCATGAAAATTTCGGCACTGGGCGAAAAA
This sequence comes from uncultured Flavobacteriales bacterium, assembly GCA_913062955.1. GTDB lineage: Bacteria > Bacteroidota > Bacteroidia > Flavobacteriales_G > Salibacteraceae > CAJXZP01. Next base: position 11,561 of record CAJXZP010000025.1, read on the forward strand.
TAGAGCGTGTTCACTTCAATTCTTCGTGTGTTGATAGGAATGTAAGCAAAGAACTTATACCGGTAACGATTGGTGTAATCATAGTCCGACCCTACATCGTTTTTCTTTTTCCAACGATGTTCAAAACGGAATTGGTTCACCAACTTTACCCTTCCTATATAGGGTGATTTAAATACCCATTGCGACCATATTCGTGGTTCTAAAGTATACGGTTCATAAGCTGAATTCCCAGGCTCTGGAGTGTAGTTTACAATAAGTGCGGGACCAATAACAGCTTCTATGTTTTTAGTGAAAAAAATATTTAAACCGGCTCTGTTATAAAATTGACGAGGACGACCTACAAAGGACGTGACATTGTTTAATGCATTTCGAGCCCGGTAATGATGTTCTGCATAATAACCCAATTTGTCATTGATTCGGACCTTCAAATATAAACCAGCCCAAATACCTGTTTCTTCTAGATTTACACTTGAACTGGTTTGGGCAACGTGGACAAATGGAGTTAGAAAATATAAAATGAATAGAATAGTTAGTTTTTTCCCCATAGTTTGAAATGCGCAATTCGTTCCACTAATATATGACAATAAGAGGATGTGTGATTACCTCATAAGTGGAAGTACGTGCAAATTTACACTTCCCATTTGGAGTTTTCATTGACTTTTAAGGATAGGGCCATGATGAATTGGAAAATACTTAGCCATTTGTTTCAGTGGGGGGTAAAATACGGGCAGTTTTAAACAAACTATGAATGGTCACTTTGTAAGAGTACATGGCGGATTCCATGTTCAAATCGTTTTATTCCTCCCGATATGCTTTTATTGTAAAGGAGTTAAGGGTAATTAATATTCTGCCTTACAAAAAGCCTTATTTTTGAGCCTATAGGTAAATTGGTGAATACCCAGAATAATTGAATGAAATGAGTAAAGAATTGGCTAGCCTTGAAAAGGATGAATCTTTAGAATGTAAAAATTGTGGCCAAGTACTTAACGGAAATTACTGTCCAGAATGTGGCCAATCCGTAAAGAATTTTGACAAACCTTTCCGATTTATTATTGCCGATTTTGCCGGGAATATATTTGCTTTCGATTCTCGTATTTTAAATACGCTGAAAGCAATTTTAATTCAGCCGGGGCAGTTGGCCAACGACATTACCCATGGCCGAAGAGCTAGATATATGCCGCCATTTCGATTTTATATTTTCGTTAGCTTTTTGTTTTTTCTATTGTTGAATTATACCTCCAATGGGTTTGAGGATTTTAATATAGGGAAGCAAGAAGACTCATTAGCTTTAGTGGCGGATTCAACTTCAGGAATACCAACGTTATCTGTGGAAATTTCAGATACGTCACATTCACTATTTGATAATCTGAATGGCATTGAAATACCCGCAAAACCAAATTCCAAACTGACGGATTCCTTGTGGAGTAGCCCTATTCGATTTTCGGAGGATGTGGAGATAGATTTCAAGGATGTATTGGAGCATAAAGATTTGTATTGGGCCAAATTTTTAGGTAATATTTCTACCTCCATGTTTTTTCTCATGCCTTGGTATGGGTTTTTATTATGGGTGTTTTTTAGGAAGACATATAAATACTATTTAGGGCACCTAGTGTTGGCTATTAATCAACATATCTTTAGTTACTTGATATTTATTGTGATCCTATTTATTGGGATGATGTTCCCAAATAAAACCGCTTCGTATGAAAACTACTTGATTTGGGTTTTACCTATTTATTTTGTCATTGGAGCTCGAAAACTATATGGTCGGAAATGGACGACCACTTTAATGCGGATGTCGGTAATTGGTTTTTTGTATGTCATGCTATTAGTGGTGGTCATTGTTGGAGCCACCTTCCTATCTATGGTTAAGGATGTTGGGAGTTGATGGTTTCAGGTCTGAAGAGGTAAGTTTGAGAAACCGAAAAATTAAATCTCTCAATTTGCAATTTCTAGGGGATGGATAGTTCTAAAAAGGTAATTATCCCAAATAGAAATTAGTACAAACTACTACCGTATTAACTTGGTAAATGGTCCTTTTCTAATTGCTCTCGGGTAGATGACACCAATAATTCTCTATGGTTGTTGGCTTGGTCCAAAAAGTCTTGATTGGCTTCCGTATCTGTATCAAACGTTCCTCCCCAAACAATCATTTCTATCATAAGGGGAAGTAAGGCGATTCCTTTAGGAGTAAGGCTATATTTTATACGGGATTTTTTTACGCTATCGGCTTCTTTTTTAATAATACCTGATTCTTCTAATTGCTTTAATCGGTCTCCCAATACACTGGTGGAAACATTTTCATTGGACTCAAAAAACTCGTTGTAATGCCTTTTGTCTTTAAACATTAAATCTCGAATAATAAGGAGAGTCCATTTATCCCCAAAATGCTCTAAAGAAAAATTTATCGGACAGTGAGAACGCATTTTCATGGTGCAAATATAAAAATATATTTTTTATTTAACTTGCATATTCGAAGTTAATATCTAATTTCGCTTCGGAATTCCAAGTTAAATAGTAATCATCAAAAATTGAAAAAATGCAAAAATCAACAATGGAAATTTTTCAAGCCTTTGGAAAAGGCTTAATGTCAGGAACAGATTCATGGAAAGAATTAGTCTCAGAAAATGTAACTTTTAATGGTCCTGTGGATCAGGTAAACGGAATAGAAGCTTTTGCAAAATTAAATGCCAATTTTATGCCCATGGTTAGAGGTAATGAAATGATACGAGCAGTTGAAGCCGGAGATTTTTTAATTACTCAGATGCAGATGAAGGTAGAAATGCCAACGGGTAAAATTATTGAACTGGATATGAGCGAGTGGTATGAGATGAAGGAAGGGAAAATTCAACACATCAAAATATATTATGATGCAGACGAATTTAGAAAGGAAATGCAAGTTGCATAACCTATTAGGGCGAGCTGAGAAGCTCGCCCTATATTTTTTTTAATAAACGTGAAGATGAAAGAATCAATATTATTGAGATTAGGGTGGTAACGCACAATAATTTTTTTTGAAAAAAGAGAGGCTATTTTAGGTTACGAAGAATTCTTTTTACCGAAGGCTTTAATATAAGCTACGATATTTTTGAACAAGCCATAGGGAAGGCCCAAATTTCCGAAGCAAACCGGGTTCCAAATTAATTTTTAATGCTGACCTCTTTCCAAAAGGGAAATTAGGTAAATATATGTTCCATAAGTGTTACCAAGGAGCCATTGAAAATAGGAATATTTAACTCGAAACGAGAAATACCAAAGACACAATTACATAAATGTGGTGTGTATACATGGGGATGCCTCCTAAAGAGGAATGGGGTCTAAACCACTTGTTTTATAGTTTTTCTAATTCTGTTTATTAACGTAATTGAACAGTAATGATAGGTTGACCCACAGGTTGTTTTTAATTTTGAAAACCTGTGACGGAGAGTAACAAGGGCCGTTTTTTATTTTCCTCTAAGCCTCTTGCATTTGTTGTTGAAACGTAATTTCGATAAATTCTGAAGGTCGAATTATGGCGACTTGAATGCTAACCTTCATTATTCCATTCAAAATATCATGATCCGTCATTGTGCTGCCTAGACCAATACTTACCTTAAATGCTTCATTGGGTTTAGAACCAGCTAGTGCCCCTCGTTTCCAAAGATCGTCCAAAAAGTGGGTGATCATCGATTTTAGGGTAGCCCAAGTATTTGCGTTGTTGGGCTCAAATACCTGGGCTTTCGTTGCTTCTTGAATGGATTTTTCTATGAAAATAGTCGTTCTTCGAACGTTAATATATCGCCAATCTGGTGAGTTTCCATCTAGGGTTCGAGCACCCCAAACGAGGTTTCCTCTACCTGTAAATTCTCGTATGGCGTTAATTGATTTACCGTAAAGGGGCATGTTTAAATCGTCTTGTCCCATATTGTCAATGGTAACTGCGGGAGATAGGGTGCTTTGTATTTCTACATTGGATGGTGATTTCCAAACGCCACTTTTCGAATCTACCAAGGTAAATATTCCTGCTATAGCTGCACTAGGAGCCATTAAGTTCATTTGTTTTAAAATGCCCCCCAATATTAATAGGTACACCTTGCTTCGGGATTGAAGTATTAACTGAGCTTGATCTAGAGACATTTCCGGTTTTTCCGAAAAAGCAGAAATCACCTTTGCCATTTCGGGGTCTAAAACCCCTTTGACATTGGTAAATTCAGTGGTTAATAACTGAGCTACCTGAGGATAAGAAGCTTCGTTAATATTCGCATACGAAATCTCAGCCATGGAGTACACCGTAGTGTTTAACCACGGGTAATACGCAGCTGCGTAACTATTAAATTGGGATTGCTTGGGTGCTACACTCGCTCTAAATTGTTGTACGGAGGTGGTTCTCATAAGTGGCTCGGAAAACCCTCCGGGGATATCAAGGAGGGCCACTCTATTCTTCATACGCGCACAATGATTAATCATTTCGCTCTGAAGCGCATAGGCGTTTAGGTACTTATCTTGTAAATACGTATCCGAAAAGGGATTTGCAGTAGGCTCATTAATTTCCATTAAATCTGGAATAACCAACATAGTGGGTTCTGTTTCCTGTTCTAATAAAACAAGGGCATCCTTAAATTCGGTGGTATCTGTAATGGCATTTTTAGAATAATCATAGGAACCAATACTCAGGATGTAACATTCACCACCTCCATTTTCATAAAAGAATTTTAGGCTACTGTACATTCTATAATTTATAGTGGTAGGAGCGAGGATATAGTCCTTTTCATGAAAACTAAAATGGTTAATTCTCTTGGAGGAATCATGAGTAGGGTCAATACCAAATTGTACTTGAGGGGCTTCGGTACCGAAAATCATATGGAACTCGGCCAAGGAGGATACCTTAACGGGGTGGGTCAATGCATTTTTTTCGTTAGTAAAAATTTGAGAAGTATAGCCAATAAATACAGGTATGTCAGTAGGTGCAGCTACAATAGATATTCCATAAGCATCTTGTTCTTGCGTATAAACTCCCGGTGTTTTCCTAGATGTTCTGACCATGTTTTTCGACTTAATTAATACTATCTTATGGTATTCACTGTTCAAAACTCCAAGACGCATAACCCAGGCATTGAATTTATCGAAAGTACGGTTTAGGAGAAAAAAATAAATGAGTAAAATTACCTGTTATAAATCCTGCTTATCCATTGAAATACAGATGTGTATTAAAGTGAATTTGAAATTCACTGCAAAGTATTGGGAACATGTAGGGGAAGACATTTTTTTTTTCGTGGTTTAAGAAATGTGATTTGGCTATTGACTAAATACACCACCCAATTTGTTTTCATTTCCATCGGGTCCTATGTACTTTAATAGGATGCTAACCACTCCACCTTGAGGGGCGTTCATTAGGTGTTTTTTTGCTTCCTCGGTTAACTGTGGTCCTACTCCCTCAAAAGTTTCACTACCTACATACAAACTCCAGCTTAATACTTCAAAATTGAACCTTTGCAATTTCTCGGGATTATTTTTAACGGAAAAATAAGTGGGATGTCTTGGAACCCTGGCACCATTGATGGATGGACCAAAAAACAGAGTAGGGGTAGGAAGGTATTGGTTAATATATTGATGTCTGGAGTATGGTATGGAAGGTGTTGAACAGGATATTACGGAAAGTACTGTGTGTTTGTTTTACTGGGCCTAATAATGTAGGTATGCGGTAAATCACTTTTGTAAAGGGTGTCACAGTTGGTGCAAGTCACTTTATAATCTAATGTTTTGGGACTCACGTTAATCGTAACCTGATTATCCACCCCACGATAAATTTCTTGGTGCTTTAGAAAAGAAATGGCTATGCTTGTATCACCCTTCAATGTTTTTTCGGCCGATAGTTTCTTATCAGAAGGTGTTTTCTGTACGGCACATGAACAGGTTATTCCAAGAACAACGAACAGTAAAATTATATTTTTCATGGTTTTAAATTAGCATCAAATTAAAACAGCTTTTGTTTTGGAGCGATGTTTGGAAACCCTTCATATTCCAACCCTAAATGTAAGTTATTAATGGGTTAATCATCCAGGCGGTAAATGTACTCCTCAATTTCTTTTCCTCGAGCATTTGCAAAATCGGTGTTCTTACCTATTTTTTTAAATCCCGTTTTTTCCAAAATATGTTGCGAACCATAGTTGTCATTGGCTACTCTTCCATAAAGGGGGCGCGTTCTTTCTATTTCGAGAAATAGCTTTACGGCTTTGCTGGTGATTCCTTTACCCCAAAGTGCTTTGTTTAAGGCATAGGTAATATCTGAATCGCCTCCCATAACAAATTTCACAACGCAACCTACCACCACATGGTCCAGTAATATAGATTGCATATGTACCGAATCCACGGTTAACAATCGGGTCCATTTTTTAATGTACGCGTTTTTGTTGTTTGGGTCCTCGGAAGTGAAAGCAGCCATGAAATTGGCTTCTTCGTCTGTTTGATTATGGAAAAATACTTCCAGATCTGCTACGGTAGAATTTCTAAGTGATATTTTCATCTGTGACTGTTTAGAATGTAACCTGAAACTTTTTTATCCCGATTTATGGGTGTGCTAATCTATAATAAACGTTTTATTTGGGAGGGGTTTTGTTCGCACCTTTTGAGAAAATAAAGTGAGGTTTGGATGAAAGATCCTGTTCCTATTTTTGCAGGTGGAGCAATAAATGTTTGAACGACCCTATTGTAGAACCGGCAAAGCAATTTGCTCATAATCTGGAAACGGATAGAGAAGCGACATTAAATCAATTTATGAAAAAGTAATTCAACTTTCGGAAATTGTTTTTTTTCGGTGATACTAGATCTTTACCTGTTTTCACCATAGGGAAGAGCTTCTAAAAGACAATAGGGATGTTCTATTTCAGGGATCCAAAATCCAGATCAAAAAAGCGAAAAAAAAACTCACATTGAATACATGTGAAATTCAATGTGAGTTTTGGTTGTGAAAACTCTCCTTCACCTAGGAGACTTTTTATTTGCGATACTTTCAATTCTTATTTTTGGGTGCAAAAGCGATCGCTTACATTTCCCGTATTTAGAGAATGTACTTATTGGGATGAATTCCCATGGGGGTGTTTTTAGCAAATCATAGTGTATGTGTTTTAAAGTGTGAATAATAGATGTTTAGTGTTCTGAAATAATTGCTTTTGGTGAGTGTAACCAGATTTTAATGAAACATTAAAAACATAAGGTCCTCTTACTAAAAAGCTAACGTTAATATTGTGGTCAGGGTTAGATATGGCGTAACTTAATCTACTTGTAAGGTCTAAAACTTGGAGTTCACGGATGTCTTCTTTTGTTTCAATTTGAACAAATTCAGTAGCTGCATTTGCATGTATATGGTATTCTATTCGAGTACTATTTTTTATTGCAAGAGGTTCTGATCCTGCTACTGAACCGGTAGCTCCGAAGAATAAATAATCACCGAAAGTGGTTAAACTCTGAGGCGACTTTATGACCCGAGAGTCCGTGGCTAAGTATGTTATTCTAGTCTGAGAAAACGCACTGCTCAGTACTAAACTTAAACCTAGAAGTATTAAAATGTGTTTCATTTAGATTGGTTTAAATTAATATGAATCACAAATAAACGGTGGGAATATGGATTTCAATAAAAACCTAGGTGTGCAAAAGGTGTCAATTTAATAAGTGGTATTATATCAATGGATTAAAGAAATGAAATGGGGGTTAATTTGGAATTTAAAGCAAATTATAGGGTCAAGAAAATCGTCTTTACCCATTAAACCTCAGCGAAATTTGATAGGTTTCATCCTTTAGGAAGAGATGAATAGGGTCTGAACGTTATTTGAGACACTATTGTAAGATCCGGAAAGAACCATTGCGTAATTCTGTTTATATGGATGATGGAACGGTTCTTTCCATTTGAATTGATTTCCTAGTGCAATTCATTTAAATGGACTTCATGTTGTAGCGCATCATCCACCCGTTTTATTGGGGCTAAAATTCTCAATTATTCTTTAATAATTTTTGTAGCGTACCTAGCTATCTCTGTATGGTAAGTTACAAAGTAAATACCTGGTTTCAACATATGGATGTCTAAGAGCACGTTGCCATCAGAAATCCTAAAATCACAATTCATTTTTCGTCCTGTGGCATCCTCAATTTTAAAATATTTATAGGCTCCTTCCCAAAAATAACCTTGGTCTAGTTTGATGGTTACTAACGAGTTTCCTGGGTTTGGATAAACAATCAATTTATTATTCTTATGGGGTAGTGTAACAATGGTATTAAACACCACATTGGTTTTCAGTGGTGACTCATAATCAAATGTAATTTCGGCTTGATTTTGAATTAGTTTCCCTCGCGTAATGTTGCTTAATGGGAGAACGCTGTAAGTGATAAATCCATGGCTTTTTGGTTCACTATTCGTACTATCAGGTAACCATATATTTGGAAAGTCCCAATGCAATTCATTTCCTTTCTTCGTGAAGTTTCCTGAATGAGAAGAACTCAGTAGTTTAAAAGAATTAAAATCAATTCCATCAGGTAGAATATTTCGTACTTCTATGTTTTGAGCGGGGAAATTTCCTACGTTTTGAAATCGAATAATATAGGTGAGCTCTTGCTCTTTGTTAATCATATGTTCTTCTCCAATACCAATCGGGGTCACCAACATATCATTAGGGTCAATAGCCCCCACAATTTCTTCACTTATGGTTGTTTGATTATCTGAATTATTTAATTCATTGAGGTTATCCGTAATTGAGGCTGAGATGGTAATACTATCGGAAACCGTGGCGTTAACAGAAACACTATCTAGAATGGAAATCATTCCGGAACTTCCTATAGGAATTTGACTTAAGTTCCAATAGGTAACATTATTTACCTTAGAATCCCATTCGGGTGAGGCGCTAATAGGAGTACAATCGACTGACCAGGTGACTTGTAGAACATCAGCGGTAGCGTTTTCGGTACCCACATTGGCATAGGTAATTACCACATTATTCCTAAAACCTTTACGTTGAGCAGATGAGGCTATGTCTATTTTTAAATCTACCCCTTGCGACAAGGCTTGATTTGGGAAATCATTTCCGGTCCATGTCTGATTAGTCGCGGTTACAATTACAGTATTCGTAGAGTTACAGTTTTGTGTCCAATAATTTCCTACTTCTTGGGTAATGGTATATGATCCGTTGGGTAAACGGACGGAATAAACGCCATTCGCGTTGGTGACTGTACTGATTCCTCCTGGTGAAATATGAATGGTGACACCTGCCAGTGAGGTTTCCGTTTCGTTTTGAATACAATCGCCATTTTCATCAAAAAATACAGTTCCTGATATAACAGAGGCATTTTCCTCTTGAATAACTAAATATTGATTGGACGATACCCCCGTTTGATGTTGGGTATAACCCGAGGGCCATTTTATCTCAATACTATCTACCGTAGCGTTATCCCCTAAACCAAAATGTATGTTTAAACTATTCTGGCCACCAAATCCCGATTGCGAATTGACTTCTCTAATTTGCCAAATCCCATTACATTTAGTGCGCACTCTAGCTCCTATTGCAGATACATTCGAGTGGGTACCCACCAGTTTTAAAACTAACCAATTATTCGAATTTCCATTATTGGTAAAAAACCGATCCTTTTCATTCCCATGGGTAGACATCAGTAGATCTAAATCTCCATCTCTATCATAGTCGGACCAGCAGGTTCCGTAAGAATTAGATAAGGCAGAGGTGATTACCTCATTATTGTTTCGGTTCAATACCCCCGTCCCATCATTTATATATAGAAATTTACGTTGCGCTTGATCGTTGGTCACAAACAAATCCAAATCTCCATCATTATCTACATCCATCCAATTACAACCGTGACTGCTGCCTACATCCGTAGCAATGCTTCCTGTGGTTACCAAAGAAAAGGTTTCATCTCCATTGTTATGGTATAATAAATTTTCATCATTAGATGAAGAGGCGACAAACAAGTCGAGATATCCATCATTATCATAATCTCCCCAGCAACTTGCCACACAATTTTTAGCATCTTGCACAATAATTCCGGTGGTTATTTTTTCGAATTCGCCATTACCCAGATTTTTATATAAGTTATTATTGGCCGAGTCCCCATTTGGGACGAATAAATCCATTAACCCGTCATTATTAAAATCAGCCCAACTCGCACCAATAGACCGCCCCACATCCAAACACATAGGTTGGTTGGTGACAGATGTAAATGATCCATCCCCATTTCCATGATACAGTTGATTAAAGTTTACGGCCATAAAATCACTCACAAATAAATCCAGGTTTCCATCATTGTCATAATCGGCCCAAGCTGCCCCATGATGATATCCTTGGGTGTTGACACTTGGATCAGAATTTATTTTTGTAAATGTTTGATCCGAATTATTCAGGTATAAATCACTTTTGGAGCCTAGGTTAACGGCTACAAAACAATCTCTATCATTATCATTATCAACATCAGCCCAGGTAGAAGTAATACTACCTCCTTGGTGAGTGACTATTTTTCCTGTTGTTTTTTCAGTAAAAGTTCCATCTCCGTTATTTACATACAGTTGATTACTTGAATTTGTTCCATAATTGGAGATGTACAGATCATCGTAGCCATCTCCATTAAAATCAACCCAACTCGCAGTCCAGGAATCCGTGTTGGCTTGAACAAAAGCCACATTGGTTATCTCGGTGAAGAGGAGTGATTCTGTATTGGAACTTTCATTTTCAATTCCGTTTGTGGTCACAGATTGTTGAAAATCACCATCAATAGTACCCGAAATTACCGTTTCAATATTAATGACGGTGTTCTCGGGAATTGGGTTCCCATTGTTGTAATTCACCTGAAGTATCGTTTCCGTAATCACATTATAATCTTTGGTCGGGTCTAGGTCTGGAATATTGGAAAAACTAACTAAAGACTGATTGTCATTACTACTTATAGTGCCCGAAATAGAGGAGGCATCTGTTGAATTATTGAAGGTGGAACTCGTTGGAATAATCCCACTTCCAACGATCACTTCTACCGTAGCATTTTCAATATTTGAATTGGAGTTAAAAACTAAATTGCTGGTAATGGTCACAGTATCTCCAGGGGCGGATAGATTGCTAGAAGACGAACTTTGTTGCGCAAAACTTTGTTCCTGAGAACTCCCGAAGTACATCATCCAATTATCATTGAAATTGGTATTCATTACAGAAATATTAGCATCGGACTCTACCAATAAATAAGGCCTTTCTGGTCCGGAAGATGAATTACCGTTCCCATTGTAAATGTCCCTCCATTCACTCAAAGTCAAATAACAATCTACATACCTATTGGGTAAAATGGTATAAGACCGATTAATTTCGGCTCCTCCAGAATAGGCATCTTTGACGGTTACATTTGCGGTATCCTTAGAAAATAAATAAACATGGGTTAATTGCTGGCCAAACAAACTTCCCGTAAATGGATCAAGTACGTTGGATTCATTACCGGGGGGAGCCATGTAAACTAAGAACCGTTTTCCTGCCGTGGTCCCCTCTTCGGAAGATACCATGGTGGCCATATCCGATGTTCCTGGAGATCCAGTTTCCATCCAATTTGCTTCAAAAACAGAGACCCTTTTTCCCGGTGAACAAACAATTTTGAACATAGTGGGATAGGTAGCATTATGATCTCTCCCAACCCAATCGGAGGCTTCTAAACTAGCAGCAGTCCATGTGTCTAAAGAAATCCATGTACCTGAAGCATACCTGAAAAGCTCAATATTATTATTGTTGTCCCAAGATACGATTCTAATTTCTTGTTCTTGACTACTTTGATACGGAACCGCAAAATAGAACAACTCACCAGAGGAGGTTCCGTTAGACGAAGGAACATATCCGCCACCATCACGGCTATTTACCCATAACGCTCCGTACTGGATAGTGATGGGTTTGTTACTTTCAATCACATAGGTTTTACCGGTTTCTAAAAGATCTCGTCCATGGGTATTAAAATGAATTATTTCTTCGCCCACATTAAGGGTTACTTGGGTGACTATATCTTGTTTGAAATAATCCACATTGGTATAACCGGAGATACTGGTGGTATTAGAGGTGACAGAAATATTTCGAATGGTAACGGTGGTACTGTCTTCATAAACAAATACATTAATATCTCGGTTAGAAAAAGTTGTTCTAGGGGTATAAATAATGAATTTTTCGCCCAAGGAAGATTTATTAATAGAGGGGACCCAATCATGTTGCCAGTCACTATCCGTTGATTGCGAAGCGTAAACTAATTTGTCGGAAGTGATGATAAAATAATCTCCATCATGTTTATAAACACCCCCAGAAGCATATTTGGCATCATCATTAATTCCATTATCCTTTATGTACAAAACATAAGACTGACCAGCCATCAAAATACCTACAACACTATCATCATCATCCCCGTCCATATCGTCATCAATGATAGAAAATGAAGTGCTATCGTAAATGGCCGTAATGATCAAGCATACATTTCGTTGAACATTGTCATTATTGGGCGGGATAAAAATATTGAAATAGGTGGAAGGTTCTCCAGTACCAAATACCAAGCTACAATGAAATAGAAGAATAGAGATACTTACGAGGAGTTTTTTGTTCATTTTTCATTTTCGAGAAATAACGCAAGATTAATACCAGTAACACATTTTGTAAGGACGAATGTTTTATTTCAATGTGAATGAGAGTTGTATAGGGATGGGGGTGTTTTTTTTTAGCCATACAAACTTCCCAATTACAGATCCGAATTCCAAATTTGGGAATAAGTACATGCCGAAAAACGTATAATCGGCAACACTCTTAAATACGCTATAGGGGAGGAAATACGGAATGGATTGGAGGCTATAAACTATTTAAATAATCCGCTAAATCATGATTTACGGTAAGTTCCATTTTATTTTTACTCGGTAACGGGCAGATTTCACGGAATCAGGAGAGATGGATAAGGTCTGTGCGGTTTCTTTTAAAGTGTATCGGAGTTTACTTAAAGAATAAGGAGCTCTCTTTGACTTTGGATGTTTTTTAATGTTTTGTAGGTGATTTTTACGAATTGAAAATTTGTGATGGCGGATTGAAGCTCAATGAGATGACGACTGGTTTTATCGTTATCCTTTTTACTTCGTTTTTGGATTCGAGTGGCAAGGAATTCAGTTTGCTCTTTCTGACCGTGTTTTAAAATGGATTTAATTTTGATCAGTGCATTTTCATAGTGCTCAGATAACGATGTGTCTGCGTTTTTTTTATTAGTTGTTCAACCGTAATTAGGGCATTTGCTTCCTCTTGGGTGAACATAACGGGAGGTAGTTTATAGCCATCCATGATAGAATATCCTTTTCCTTCTTCGGATACAATGGGCACGCCCGATTTTTCCAAGGTTCTGATATCTCGATATACAGTTCTTATACTGATATTATGTTTTTTAGCCATTTCAATGGCGGTTAGGAGTCGCTGTGATTGCAATTGCGTTAAAATGGCCGTTAATCGGGTTAGCCGAGGTTTGTTTTCCATAATGTATCGGTGTTTTACGGGGATCTTATCTATTGTAAATAGTGAACTAAATAGGACGTATTTAAAGGGGAGCTTTCTATTTAAACTTTTTATTTTGGCATTTTAAATCTACTAAAACGCCTGTAATAAATTCATTTGCCTTTTTTAGCATGAGTTCTGGAACTTCTTTATGAGGGGTGTGTTTGACTTTGGGTAGGATAAGTTTCAAGGAAGTTCCTTGGGTAGCCTTTAATATTCCTTGAACTTGTTTCAGGGTCCCGTATTCATCATTTTCTCCTTGTACAATTAAAGATGGACATTCAATGAAGGGCAAAAAGGATTCCATATTCCATGTTTTGAAATCCTCACTAAGCCATGTAGTAGCCCATGCCCAGAACATATCTTCTGTTTTATCGCCATGATATTTTTCAAGTTTGGATTTTAAGTTTGTGGTTTTGTAGAATTGAACGGCTTCTTTAATCCCGGCTAACGTTACCGTTTCTACAAAAATATGGGCGCCTTCGGTAACGATGCATTTAATCTTTTTAGGATATTTTCCAGCGGTAATTAATGCAATAGACCCGCCATCGCTATGGCCAAACAAAATGACATCTTTAAGTTTCCAATGATCAATTAGGTTGTGAAGTATGTCTGCCTCTTTTTCCATATAGGTGTGGTCACGTTTAGAAGAACTAAAGGGACCTGATTTGCCATAGCCTTGACGGTCATAAATAAGAATATTGCATTGCGTTAGTTCCCCCAGTTTCTCCGGGAAATCTCGCCATAATTCAATAGAACCTAAAGAATCATGGAGAAATATTAATGTGGGGCGGTCCGGGTAATTATGGACGTGTTTGAATGCGATATCGTTTATTGAAAATTTCATGTTTAATCTCATTTAATCCGTATAGCTGCCCTGTTGAAGTGTGTAGAAACGTACAATAATTAAGGATCAATCGACCTAAGTTTTTACTATCCTTGGTTTATCGCTTTTATTTCGTTATAAATATTTTGAGTGAAAGGGGTCTTAATTTTTAAGTCAGATCCGTATTTCAAAATAGCCCCCGCAAATAATTCTAATTCGTTTTGTTCTTTTCCATTATTCACATCTAATTGTAAGGATGTAGGTGTTTTTGGAGGGAAGGTGGATGCTTTGGAAAAGGAAATATTGATAATGTGATCTCCTAAACGAATAGATTTCCCCTTGGCAATTTGGTGAATTTCGGTCATTATTTCGGTGGCTTCTTTGCGTTGAAACTCATCGGAACAAACCTTGCCAATAGAAGAGTTGTGCTTGGCTGTTACTAAACCAAAACTGGCAATGAAAATAAATTTGGTCCAAATATCTACCATCGAGTTTTCCTTAAATTCAAAATCAATGGCACTCTGTTTTATTATTTGAGTGACCCAAGTAATGTCGGAAGCTGGATTTTCTGGATCTTTACCAAAAATTAGTTTACCCGCTTTTCCGGTATGCTCAACAATACCTTTTTCTTTGATATGTGATGCCACATAAACACAAGAAGGGAGAATGATGTTGTTTGGTAATTTGGTTCGGATTCGGTCGTAAATATTCGCTCCATTCATCATAGGGAATAGGATGGTATTGGGAGTGATAACCTCGGATAATTGGGTACAGACATTTTCTAAATCATACTCTTTAACACAAATGAAAATTAAATCTGGATGTGTTATTTCTGAAATGTTCTGAAGTAGGGAATCCGGAACTGTGGTAGCTGATTCATGATCTGGGGAAAGTAATGTCAATCCCGTATTTTTAACGGTTTCAAACGTTTTTCCTCTGGCAACAAACGTTACCCTATGTGATTTGTTGTTTTCATTATTTTTGTTGATTTTAAATCCAAAGTATCCTCCTACTCCGCCAAGTCCAATGACGATTATGTTTTTTGTATTCCTCATTTATTTTATTTCTGCAAAGTTCGAATTAGATGCGCATAGAAACACTTGATAAATGACAAGAAATTACATCTTGCTCGTTTCTTTCCGTATTCTACTTAGGGTGCTATCGGTAATTCCTAAATAGGAAGCAATAATTTTGAGCGACACGTTTTGAAAAATATCAGGTTTTTGTTTTAGTAAATTGAGATATCTAGTTTCTGCTTTTTGGCTAGCCATTTCAATGACTCTATCGTTTAATTTATCATAGTTAATCACCAATAGAAGCCGGCTGAACTCTCTAAACTCTGGAATGGTATGGAAGTTGGATTGAACATTTGTGAGTCCCGTTTTCCAATATTTACAGTTCGTTAAGGTTTGAAAAGTTTCTTTAGTTGGGTGCTGTTTAAAAAAGGATAAAAAGTCGTTTACAAAACAGGGGGCAACATAAATTTGAGTGGTGACCTCCTCATTTTCTTCATTGAGGATAAAAGAACGCATGTATCCTTTTTCTAAAAAATAGGTTTCGGTACTAATGGTGTTTGCTTCTAGTAAACACGCATTTTTGGGTAACTCAAAATAGTGGAATGCGAGGGTTATTTTTTCTACCGTACCTTTTTCAATTGGAAATAGCGAATGAAAATAATGGTTTAATATGGTTTTATCCATGGCTTGATGTGTCAAATTCGGGAATGCACAAAGTTACATAGATTAAATTTATTACTAGAAATTCAGTGTAGGATTGAAAATTAATTAGAGATAACTCGTACTATTTTCGGCATGTGAATCAACTAGTAGTGGCGTACTGATAAACGTTGGTCGTTTTATACTCGATCTAGTTTTACATGTGGTTTTGGCGGGAGTTCAATCCTTATTGGGGTTCCAGATTCTACTTCACCACCTTCTAAAACGATTCCCATGATTCCCGCTTTTCGAATCAAATTTCCTTCTGGGTCCGTATCTAAAACGGCTTTCATTAATCCCGGTTTTATTAAATCGAGTTGATGGCAGGGGTTTCTAAGTCCTGTGATCTTAATTTTTACCTTGGGACCAATACTTAATATAGCATCCTTTGGGAGATCCAGTAAATTAATTCCGGTAGTGGTAATGTTTTCGCCAATTTGTCCAGCCTTAATTTGAAACCCTTTGCTCTTTAATTCCTCAAATAGTTCGGAATGAATTAAATGGACCTGTCTTAAATTGGGTTGATTTGGGTCTTTGGCCACTCGAGATCGATGTTTCACATTCTTTCCCATATGTGCGTCCCCTTCCACTCCCAATCCTTTTAATAATGAAATTTGGGGGCAGTTTTCTTTACGGAAAGAATGGGTTTTGCTTTTGCTAACTGATTTAACGAAACCCCGGTTGACTTGCTTTTGGTCCATATTTATTGATTTTGGTCAGGAGTGTAATTGGCGGTTGATTAATGCGATGAATTGAGGAATAATTGCCTTCGGAGTCCTCCGGGTTGGAAAAGAGCGTGCATTCTTTCTTTTTGACCTGTAGTGAACATATACATGGCATCGTCTGCTACGTAATCCATAAAATTCATAAACATATCGTGGCTTCCACAAGATTCTTGAGGATGGGTCGGATGTCCGGTGTAGGATCCATATTGTGTGGGCGTATCCTCTACTAAATCCGATGAATTACAATTTTTTTCTCCTGCATAAATATGTCTCAGGTTTAACCAATGCCCAATTTCATGGGTGGCCGTTCGCCCATACTCATGATTTAAGGCGAGTGGTTCTAAGGTGCCAAATACTCTGGGTTCTATTACTACGCCATCAATTCTAGGATCCGATCCCGGAGGATTGGCATAGCCAGGAAGTGTTAACTCCCCCAAACGATTAGAGTAGTCGGCTATCCAGATATTTAGGTATTTATCGCTAGGCCAGGCATCCTGGCCACCTTTTTCTGTAAAATATAACCGGAGGTCTTCAATGGCTGTTGTTCCAGTTAAATCTTGTCCATCTATACCCGTTAAATTGCTTTCGGTCCGGATAATCCCCGTGGTTGCATTGCCATTGGGGTCAATAGTCGCTAACGAAAATTCAATCCCAACATCTGCGACAAGGTTAAAAAACTCAGCCGGTGTATTTAAATGGTCCGGATTCTTTTTTCTAAAATCCAGGTTGAGCACTTCGATTTGGGATCGAATTTTTTGATCACTAATCGTAAAAGGGTCTGGGGAGTAATTAATTACATGGACCACTACAGGAATAGTTAGGATTTCTTTTGGTCTATCTTCATCAGGAGTTGTTTTTTCCTTACCACAAGAATAAAGACAGAAAGTGAAATGAATCAAAATGATCCGAATAATAATTTGTACTTTCATATGGAGGAAGCGAAAATAATAACGATTAGGACGGGAATCAAAAAAAACCTTGTTTGGGGTTTATCTCATGTTTGCGGATTTCATTTACGCCAATCTGTTTGTAGTAACCCATAAATAATATCGTCAACCCATATTCCATCAATGAATAAACTCTTTTTGAAATGGGCTTCTTTTCTGAAATTTAAACGTTCCAATAAACGAATAGAATCTATGTTTTTAGGGTCTACTGATGCCGTTATTCTATGCTTATTTAAAGTGTTAAATAAATATTCAATGGTTATTTTCATGGCTTCCGTTGCAAGTCCTTTACCGTGATGTGTTTTGGATAATGTACCCCCCAATTCACATTGAAAACCGTCATCTCCTATAAAGTGGATACCAATATCACCAATGAGGGTATTGGAAACTTTATCTAGGATGACTAATTGGAACCAGGACTCGGGTAAATTAAATTTGGAGGGGTTTTTTGCAATGAATTCATCTACCTCCGTTATTGTTTTTGGAATAAACCCTTGGTATTTATTGGTTTCCGAATCGGATCTATACCTAAACACGTTTTCATTATCATTTGCGGAAATAGGTCTTAAATGTAATCTTTCTGATTCAATCATGTTTTTGTTTGCTGTACTCCCAAATATGTAATAAAATTTGGAGGGATGAATCCCCGTATGGATAAGACGTCTATTCTATTATTAATTTTTTAGTGTGCGTTTTATTTTTACTCTGAATAGTCAAGAAATAAATTTGAGGTGGCAAATTTAATTCTAAATGATTCGTTCCTTTATGAAGATCAATATTTTTCAGTGCAATTTGCCCTACGCTATTGTAGAAGGTTAGCTTCCCCGGACTAGGAGTGAAAATTGAAACCTTATTTGATGCGGGGTTTGGATATAATTCAATTAAGTTATCGTCTTCAGATTCCGTGATGGATACTGGCGTTGAATTGTTTAATTGAATGGACAAATTGGACGACCAAATGGCATCAAATTTCCCATCATTATTCATGTCATCCGAATGAAGAACAGTTATAGAAAATGGCGTGCCTGGATGAATAACGGTAGCGGTGTCAAAGTTACCGGAGCCATTATTGGTGTAGCGTACAAAGTTGAAATCTTTAGGTAGGATGATATCCAGATCGCCATCTTTATCAAAATCCTTAATAGAGGCTCCATACCTCGTGTTCGGTGGATTTGTATCTATCATTTGAAGGTTGGAGAAATAACCATTCCCGTCATTTTTCATCCACCGTATGCCCATATTTTCGTTAGCCGCACTAAATAGATCAAAATCTCCGTCCATATCCAAATCAACTAGTTCTAAAAAAATGTTGCCAGAACTTGGGATTGTACTTAATCTTGCGGAATCATAATGGATGAGTCCGTTGGTGTTTTTGTAAACCGAAATATTGAGCCCTCCCGTAAGGATGTCTTTAAATCCATCTCCATCAATATCGTTAATGGTCAGATCAAAAAAGTCCTCTATTGGGCCAGCTATGGTTTGTGAAGTGAAGTTTGACAATCCATCATTGTAGTAAATTTTCAGGGTGCTCTGCGCCACAACTATAATATCCAAATCTGAGTCGTTATCTATATCTGCTGTTTGAATATCACTATCAAAAAATACGAGGGTATCTATAGTAGTTGCTGTAAAATGGGTCTGATTATTAGTGTAAAGAATGACGGTGTTTAAGTCATCCCCTATACTGACAAGGTCTTTCCATCCATCCTTATTGAAATCTCCGGAGGCAATTTTTGTAAAGTGGGTAAATCCAGTGGAGATAATAGTTTCAGGTCCAAATAGGGAGTTGCCCAGGTTTAGATAGTAGGAGATAATACTGGCACTAAATTTTCGGGTAACGATAATGTCCTTTAAATTGTCATTATTGATATCCGCAGTAATAATATTGGTGATTTGGGTAGTATTTGTATCAATTAGAGTTGGGCTTGAAAACTGGCCCAAAACAGGTGATAGGATCAAGGTTTTTAATACCGCAATGGTGAAAATTACTTTGTTCATAGTGTTTGTTTTAATCAAATACCCCCTTCCATAAGGAAATTAGATTCCTTATGGAAGGGGGTAGGGGTGAATTCATTATTTAAATGAGTACAGAATATTTCTTGTTTTTACGATCTTTAATGATCTGAAATAATGACTTTTTGTGAACGTAATCCAGACGGGAGTGAAATATGAAAGATATACGCCCCGTTTGCTAAATGGCTAACATTTATTTTTGTGTCTGGGCTAGTGGCCGAGTATACCAATTTCCCGGTGAGGTCCATTATCTTAATTTCCTGAATCTCTTCCTGTGTGTCGATTTGTACAAACTCCGTGGCTGGATTTGGATGGAGGTTAAACAGCATTGGTGCCCTGTTATTTACCGCAAGAGGATCTTGATTTAGTCTCCAAATTTCAATTCCATTAATGCCATCATCGGCAGTAAAATAGAGGTCGTTATTGAAAAGGGTGAAATCCAAAGGGTTGGAATCTCCATTCGGATGAATATCTGCTACTTGGGTGGGTGGGTTAATTCCATCGTATAGCCATAGCTCATTTCCAGATTGTCCATCATTTGCGCTGAAGTAAAACTTATTTTCAAAGGATACATTCTGATCAAATTTTGAGGCCGTTGACAAACTAAAGGAAGATGCTGTACCTGGATTTAAATCTGCAACCAATTGGGGTTTATGGATGCCATCGCACTCCCATAATTCGGTTCCCGTAGCCGAATCGGTACGGATAAACATTATTTTATTATTTGAAACCACCCCGTTATTTATGAGGGTATCCGACAATATTTGTTCTTTATGGATATCATCATAGGTATACATATGGTTTTGAAAATTGGAATCCGTGGCAACTAGTATCAATGTGTTGTTTACCTCATAAAATCGGTGGATGGAACGATAGTTGGAGGTATTAGAAACCAGAACGGGCGCATGTATGCCATCAAACTTGTACAGCCCCATTTCGTTTGGGGTGCCTGTACTTGCCGCAAAATATAAGTTGTTGTTATAAACTATGAAACGAGGTGTAGGTGTAAAACTAGTCGAATTCGGTAATCCGTTTAAGGGCCCTGGAGCGATATCGGTTTCTAACGTAACGGTAGTCCCATCATAACTAAATAGTTCGAAACCAAAATTATGATTGATTGCCGTGAAATACAATACACCATTCCATTCTATAAAATCATCAGGTAAAGAAGAAGTTGAATTGGGGTTTATATCCACTAGGATTTTTAAAAAATTACCGACCCCATCGTAGAAATAAGGTTCTGCACCAAAATTTGACAGATGGTCATGATGTCCAACAATGATTTTATCATCGTACGAGGTTAAACGATTGCTTGGGGGTAATTTAAATGCGTGGTTTGACCCCTGTACTAAAATTTGCGTGATTGTGTTGTGATCGTATTTAAAAAGTTCTACGTTATTTTGGCCAGGTGCGGGATTGGCTATGGAGGCTAGGAAATAAATTTGCCCATTGGCTTCGGCAAATCCTCGGGGGAACGAAGAGGGAGCTCCAGTTCTAATTTCACCTAATAAAATGACGTTTCCTGCGGAATCTAATTGGTAGGGTTCATTGCCTGTTGCCGGAGTGCTGGCTCCAAAGTATAAATGATCTCCAAGAGCTGTTAATGTAAAAGGGGAACTTGAGCCACTTGTATTAATATCCGTTACTCTTGTCTGCCCAAATGCATTGCTCAGTCCTAGTCCTAATCCCAGAATTACTAAAATGTTTTTCATTTGAAATGGTTTTAAATTAATATGCCATACAAAAGAACCATGGATCTAGCTGATGCAACAAAAATAGGGGTGTGCAAAAGGTGTCAATTTATTAAGTGTTATTAAATCAACGAGTTAGAGTGGTAGGTTTTGCGTTGTTTTTTGTTTTCGTTCCTGTTTTTATGGTGAGATTTATCTTGTTTGGTCGTGAACTTATATTCTAGTTGAATCCGAAAATGGCCAATACATCCGGGTTTGGAGAAAGGGATGAGTTTTGGTCTTGGGTAGAATATGCCAAAAAATCATTTGTTTTTCTGTTCGTTTAGTGAAATTGAAACTTAATAATGTTAGGGCACTCTTGTTTTAATGGTGGGAGATACTCCTAATATAAAAGGCCCTTAACCATAGATTAAAGGCCTTTTATTTTTTTATTCAATAAGGATTGATGGTCTCAATTTTTTATTGGATCGATATCAATTTACGCCATAATTTGGTGGTGGAATTAGATTGTACGGTAAAATAATAGAGTTGAGGAGATAAACTAAACTCAAAATTATTTTCGCCTTTGATAAGTGTAATATCACTCAGCACCACCTGGCCTAACGTATTGTAAACAGTAAGTGTTCCAGGTTGTTGAATGCGAATAGACACCCGGTTTGATGCCGGGTTAGGGAATATTTTTATTTCATTTTCATGATGGATGTTTTTAAGGCCTAACGGGCTTTCATTCTTAATATATCCAAAATCATAGGTGTTCGTTGTGGTAACTAGTCCAAGCCAAATAATATCATTATCCCCGTCATTGTCTACATCGGCTGAAGAAATAATTCTATATTTATAAGTGCTATCTATTAAAATAGGAGTTCCAAATGAACCCGATTCGTCATTCTCTTTCCAAAGTGCCTTAAAATTATCCAGGTACAAGATATCTTTATAGCCATTGTTGTTTAAGTCAGAGAATCGGAACTTGGAGTCCGAACCACTTAATACATCACAATTGGGCTCATTGTGACTTAAAGTAAAAGTTCCAGTACCGTTGTTTTTATAAAACTGTACTTCATTGGTCATATTGGGATGATTACCTATCAAATCCAGGTCACCATCATTATCTATATCGGTAGAAGTTAGAAAAGATCTTAGACCATTATCTATGCTTAAAGGAGGATTAAATGAACCGGAGGTATTATTCGTTAAAATGGACAATTCTGATTTGGCTGTACTTATGATTAAATCTGTAAAACCATTGGTATTGAAGTCGCCAACGATGAGGGAATAAAATTGATTCGTATCTTCAATGATTATGGCAGAAGAAAATCCGCCATTTCCATTGTTCTTATAGAGGGTGATTTTTGAATCGCTAATAATGACAATATCTGAATCACCATCATTTTCTACATCGATAAAAAAGGATTTAAAGCTACCAAGTTCAAGGGTGTTATCAATAATTAGTTCTGTCCAAGATATCCCTCCATTATTGTTTAAAAAAACACTTGCACCACTTGAGTTTCCTGCGTTGTTTGTCACTAATAGATCCATAAACCCATCTCCATTTACATCTGCTTTATCGAAGTGATAGGGACGGAAAATGGATGAGGTTATATTCTGAGGGCTGCTAAAACCCGTATCGGTGTTTTCGTACCAAGAGATAATGTTGACATATTCCATCACCACAATATCCATTCGACCGTCATTATTTACATCAAATGTGATCATATTTCTAAAAGCAGAATGGAGGTTGCTGTCTATTTTAATCGGAATTCCAAATTGGGAATAACTGCTTGTACTGATTATTAAAAATAGTATGGGTAAAATTTTTTTCATGTCTGTTGTTATATGTTGAAGTGAATAGGCAAATAAAATCAACTTAAATGAAAGTCCATGAAAACCAGGGTGTGCAAAAGGTGTCAATTTAATAAGTGATAGTAAATCAAAGGGTTAAAAAAATAGGAGGAATGGGTTGTTTTGATGGTTATATGGCATTTAAATAATCCGATAAATCTTGTTTGGCCGTTAATTCCATTTTCTTTTTAACCCGATAACGGGCAGATTTCACCGAATCGGGAGAGATAGATAGGGTCTGTGCCGTTTCCTTTAAACTGTATCGGAGTTTGCTTAAAGAACAAACACGTAATTCCGTTTTGGTAAGATTGGAAAATTTTTCTTTTAAATGGGTGTAAAACCCTGCATGCAGATCATTCAAATACACTTCAAACTGGTGCCAGTCTTCATCTAGTTTTAGTGATTTTTTGAGGGTGTTCTGTACATCAGTATACAAAGCCTTATCGGAGTCTTTTTGGTTTTTATCGGATTCTATTTTTTCTTCAAACGATTTCAAAATTTGGTTTTTCTCGTTGATGTGCAAGGATAAATTTACCAAATCTTTGTTTTTTAATTGCAGTTCGACTTTTTGCAATGCGGTCTCTCGTTTTTTTCTATGAAATAGTAAAACCGTTAGAGTAATCGAAAAAAGGAAAGTTAGCAAAACCAGGAGTAAGATTATTCTACTTTTATTTTTCTCTAATAGGTCTATTTCATGTTGCTTTTCGAGTTTTGTAATTTGATTTTCTTTTTTTACGACAGCTAAAAATTTGTTGGCTTTGAGCTCTACTTCTTCCGAGTTTTTAAGTTCGTTTTTATACATCAATTTTATTATTTCCTTGTAATAACACGCAGTGCTATCCGAATTTCCAATTTCAGTGTAAATGTGTGTTAATTTAATAAAGGTTCGTTTTCTAAGATCTACTCCTATATCGAAAGCCAAGGTTTGATGGTAATACGAAAGAGCCTTGTTAAATTGGTTTCTTGCTTTATAGATGTTACCTAACCCGAAATATATATTTGGATCGGTTTTATAGCCAGTGGAGTCGTAAATTTTCAGTGCCTTTAAATACAATTCCTCCGATTTTTCTAAATCTTGGAATTGGTCTAGGTATATGGTGGCTGTATTGATATACATACTGGCTTCCAAATCGGGGTTGCTTTGATAGGATGGGTCATTAAATATTTCTTCCATAGCCTTCAGAAGGTCTTCGGGTGATTTGTTTAGCATGTATTGACTACCTAGGTAGTTGGCTTGAAGTAACGCTAATTCGTCAAAACCTTCTATTTCAAGACCTAACAAGTAGGATTGTTCAGCGTAGTTTTTCATTTGAATCAAATCTCCTTTTGCGTAAAAAGCTAACCCCATATTACTTAGAACCTGAATTAAACCTTCTGGATCATCTATGTGTTCATGAATTTCTGCCGCTAAATTCATATAATATAAAGCGCTATCCGGGTCTGTTAAAGAGGAATGATAAATTCCAAGTCGGCTGTAAATTTCGGCACTGTCTTTTCCGGAGGTTAAATAATCAGGATTGAAAAATTTTTTAAAATAGACAATGGATGAATCTGTAAGATTATACGTTTGATATAAGTAACCTTTAGTTCTGATCACCTGTTTTTTTCGGCTAACATAGTTTTCTCGGTTGGAAATGAGTTCGGCACGATTTACCCAGTTGATACCTTCCGCTAAATTTGTTTTTCCTTGGATACTGGCTAATTCTAAATAAATATCAACACGTTGACTATCACTACTCGCTTGATCTAGTGCTAAAAACAAACTGTCGGTTTGCGCTGTCGATGAAAAAACAACACATACTACGAATATGAAAATGGTGTGAATGACTCTTAGAAACATGGTGGAATTCGAAATTATAGCTGTGGAAATTCGAGTTTGCGAATATGCTATTATCCTTGCAACTACCTATGGGAATTTGTGTTTTTTTATTTTATTTTAAAATAAAATTAAGTAATAATGCGGGGTTATAGGTTAAATAACAAGTATGAAAGTTTAAGGATGAGGGCCTTGTTCGTTGGTCTAAACTCGAATAAAAAAGGAGGGGAATTATTTAATATGAGTTTTTGGTTTGGAAGGTGAGTTTTGAGGATAGGAATTAGGGAGTCGCTAATTTTTGTGGGTATTAAATTTTCATTTTAGTAAATTTAATTATTTACTCTCTTAAAGAATGAAAACGGGTAAAGGGGACAATTAGGGGTTTTTTTTTTATTTAAAAATGGGGAATGAAAAGTGGGAGTTTGCTTTAAGGTGAATTAATTCAGATTCTTATTGATTCGTTACGCACATTGTCAAAAAGTAAACAAGGCATTGTATAATAGGGGTTGGATAGAATTGTATAGAATATCGTAAATATGGAAGTTTTCATTATCGAACTGGGGCGGTATGACCCATTCTCCAGCGCTATTAATAGCGCCCCATTTGTGGTCAATTACCACTTTTGCACATCCATTTCTGAAAGGGGTTGCATTTTGATATTTCGGTTCGATCTGCCATTCTGCTTTTTTATTTAAATAACCATAATGACTTTCAGTACCCTCTTCATTAATACATGCTTGTAGATTTAATGCATGGGTAAGTGAGGGAATGTAATTATTAGAAGAGTATCTTCCTATGGATAATGTATCTCCATAAAAGTTTAAAAAAATCCAAGTCCTTTTTTCACATACAAATGCAGATATGATGCTGTCTCTGGGGTTAAACCGAATAAGGTGAGAGGGGGTGAGAATTTTTTTTCCATTTAAATCCATCAACGCTTTTTGGTCACCAATTCGAACCAATACAAAACCATGAACAAACCAACACCGATCCTTTGGACATGACCTAAAATCTATCTTCATTTTTTGATTACTTAGAGTATCCACGATATAATTCACCCGTAAAGTAGAATCCCATTCAAATTTGTAATTTTTATAGGCTTTGGTCTTGGTTTGAGCAAAACAAGAAGCGCTAATAAAGGCGAGGTAAATACAAATAAGAGCGGAAGATAGATTCATGGTATAGAATAATTTGTTCGCCTAAATTAGTGGCCCATAGGAGCTTCCAAAGCTAAGTTTGGTTGGGTGAATAGGATGTTTTGGTTTTGTTAATGTTTTTTTTGCATTAAAAAGCGACCTCGTAAAAGAGGAGCCTAGACAAATGCGTAAAGAAGTAACACCGATGGTTAATAGGAAAGAGAATTGGACTGAAATTTCATCCGATTGAATTTATTCAATTCCATAATCCGTTTTCGGATGATGGAGATAGTAGGGTTATTGCGTATTAAATGAGTGTAGCTATCTGTCCTTTTTAAGATAGCTGATAGCTACACTGTAACGAAGTTATGACTTACTTCTGGTAAAACAATTACTTTTTATACGCTGTTATAATTTGGTCTATTTTCCCGAAAATAGAATGGTCCTTAGCGTTCTTCATCTCTATTTCAATACGGTCACCAAAGCGCATAAATGGCGTGGAAGGTTTTCCGTTTCTAATTATTTCTAAACATCTAACTTCGGCTAAACAACTCGACCCGTTAAGGTTTCCTTTGTTGGCTACTGTCCCGGACCCTATTACTGTTCCGGCCATTAAAGAACGGGTTTTGGCTGCGTGCGCTATTAACTGGCCAAAGTCAAAGGTCATATCAACTCCCGCATTTGGAGAACCAATTAATTTTCCGTTGAGTGTAGATAATAAGGGTAAATGTAATTTCCCATCTTTCCAATGCTCTTCTAGTTCATCTGGGGTAACCACTACGGGGGCAAAAGTGGTCCATGGTTTGGATTGATAAAACCCAAATTGTTTGGATAACTCATTAGGAATAAGGTTTCGTAAAGAAACATCATTAATAATGGTAACTAATTTAATATGGCTCAATGCTTCTTTGGCATTCACACCTGCCGGAACATCATCCGTGAATACGGCTATTTCTGATTCGAAGTCAATTCCCCATTCTTCCTTTTCAATAATCACGTCATCCTGAGCTCCAATAAAAGCATCAGAGGCTCCCATATACATTAAGGGATCGGTCCAGAATGATTTGGGTAACGCTGCATTTCTGGCTTTTCGTACCAACTCTACATGAGTTACATACGCACTTCCATCTGCCCAATGATAAGCTCTCGGTATTGGGGCTAAAACTTTAACGGTTGAAAAATCAAAAACATTGGGTAGTTCTTGGGCATTTAGCTTTTCATAAAGACCTTGTAATTGGCTTTCAATAACCGACCAATTATCCATAGCGGCTTGCATAGTGGGGGCAATTTCGCTGACGGCAATGGCTTGTGTTAATTCTTTATTTACAACCACCAATTGTCCATCTCTCGTGTTGTTGTGAATCGAAGCTAATTTCATTCGTATGCTTTTTTTAGTTTTCGGGAATTAATTCCCCTTGGTTTAAATGGCTGTGTTAGGGTTTCGGAAGGTGCTGAGTTTAGCAAATGAGACCACTCTATAGGATTGTTTCTTTCAGATCTTTAAGGAGGAGTCAATTATTTAATTCAATTTTTTATACCGAGCTAATTTTCTTTTTCAGGAAGGTGTGTAGTTCTTCTTTTAACGTTTCTGAAATGAGTTCTTTGTCTAACCAGGTATGGAAATGGCCTAAATAGTGCATGCCTAAATAATTGGCACTTTCTTCAAAAGGCATTTCAAAACCTTTTTTTAATTCCGAATCAGATCCACAACTTATCACACCCATCGATTTTCCTCGGAGTTTTCTGCCAATTTCCTTTTCCACTTTTAAACAGTCTGTTATTCGGTCGAAAAAAATCTTCATTATTCCGCTCATAGAATACCAATATACCGGAGTGGTGAAAATAATAATATCATAATTGCTTACAATTTCTCGCATTAACGGCATGAAATCATCGTCCTGATTTTTAAACTCATAATCAAAATGGGAGATGTTTTTTGATTTCAAATCAATAATATCAAATCCTGTTTTCTCCTGGATATAGGTGGATATTTTGTGCGTATTACCCTCCGTCCTTGAGCTGCCTTGTATTATTACTCCCCTCATTTTTGTTTCCTATTTATTGGATTGGCACGGGTAATTGTACTCCGTACAAGTGTCTGAATTTGGAAATATTCCCCCCCCCTATTAGTTGATTCCTGAAATTTCTAGAATTACAGCCATTTAAGGTCTATGATCAAATTTCATATGTTTCACACTATCCCCCGAGTCTCGTAATTCCTCCAAGGCACGGATTCCAATATTTACATGTAAATCCACAAAGTTGGAGGTTACCGATTTATCACTTTCATCGGTCTTAATTCCACTTGGAATCATTGGGTTGTCGCTTACCAACAGTAAAGCACCTCTTGGAATACCGTTTGCAAAACCTGCGGTAAATAAGGTCGCTGTTTCCATATCAATACCTATGGCACGGGCTTCGGTTAAACGTTTTTTAAATACTTCATCGTGTTCCCAAACTCTACGGTTTGTGGTGAAAATTACTCCAGTCCAATAGTCCGTTTCATACTCCTTCATAGCCGATGAAATGGTTCGTTGTAATCGGAAAGAGGGGAGCGCAGGTACTTCTGCAGGAAGATACTCATTACTGGTTCCTTCTCCCCGAATAGCCGCCATAGGAATAATGAAATCACCCAGCCCGGTTTTCTTCTTTAATCCGCCACATTTACCTAAAAACAACACTGCTTTGGGCATAATTGCCGATAATAAATCCATAATGGTAGCGGCCATTGCGCTACCCATCCCAAAATTGATAATCGTAATGTTGCCGTGGGTAGCCGTTTGCATCGCTTTATCCGTGCCAATAATTTCTACATCATACTTATTTGCAAAGATGTTGACGTATCCAATAAAGTTGGTGAGTAAAATGTACTCCCCAAAGTTTTCGAGGGGAGTACCCGTATATCTAGGCAACCAATTGGTTACAATTTCTTCTTTTGTTTTCATACATGGGTTTGATTAGGGTAGAAAGGTAATTATAAATCTTTAGCCGATTCTAATACCTTTTGTTTTAATGTTTCCATATAGTCTTGCATGGTTTTCAATAGGGCAGGATCACTACTGGCAATAATTTTAGCGGCTAATATCCCCGCATTTTTAGCACCATCTAATGCGACTGTTGCTACCGGTATTCCTCCGGGCATTTGAAGAATGGATAAAATTGAATCCCATCCATCAATGGAGTTCCGAGATTTAATAGGTACGCCAATTACGGGTAAAGGTGTTAATGAAGCCGTCATTCCTGGTAAATGCGCAGCACCACCAGCACCCGCCACTATTACTTTCAAGCCTCTTGATGCAGCCGATTTAGCATAATCATACATCAACTCGGGGGTGCGGTGAGCGGATACAATATTGATTTCAAATGCAACACCTAGCTCGGTTAATACATCTGCTGCTTCTTGCATAATCGGTAAATCCGATTTGCTTCCCATGATAATTCCTACTTGTGGTTTCATTCTATTTCTTTTTGTCGGAAGTCGGAAAACCGAAGACCGAAGTTTTTCTTTTAGTATTTCAATGGAGCGGAACCTCCAAACGCAACTACGCTTTTACCGTCAAAGTTTTTTTCACCTTCTCGGCAATCTCTTTGGCTTCCTCTAAGGTTTTTGCACCCACCGTTACATGTCCCATTTTTCTAAATGGTTTGGTGATTTTCTTTCCGTATAAATGTACATGTACGCCTTTCATTGCCATTACCTCATACAAGCCTTCGTATTGTGCCTCGCCTGTAAATCCTTTCTCCCCCAATAAGTTGACCATGACACTCGGTTCGGTAATACGGGTTTCGCCCAGTGGTAAATTCAACACACTACGTAAATGCTGTTCAAATTGAGAGGTCACGTTTCCTTCAAAACTTTGGTGTCCACTATTATGGGTTCTTGGAGCAATTTCGTTGACGAGTACCTGTCCGTCTTTGGTAATAAACATTTCTACCGCAAGTAAACCGACAATACCCGTTTTGGCCACTAAATCCTCTGCAATATCACGCGCATTAGTTTCTGCTACTTTATCAATGTTTGCAGGTGAAAATAAGAAATCTACCAAGTTTGCCTCCGGATTAAATTCCAGTTCAACTACCGGATAAGATTTTACTTCTCCGCTTTCGTTCCGGGAAACAATTACGCTGATTTCTTTATCAAAGTCCACAAATTTCTCGAGTACCGATGGTACATCAAAAGCTTTTTCTAAATCTTGATCATTTCTTAAAGGAGTTACCCCTTTACCGTCATATCCGCCTTTACGCATTTTCTGCATAAACGGAAATTCGTTTCTAAAACGAGCAATTTCTTCTTTATTCTCAATTAAATGATAATCGGAAGTGGGAATACCATGCGAAGTATAAAACTCCTTTTGCAATCCTTTATCTTGAATCATTCTCAAAATATTGGGCTGAGGAAAAACCTTCACACCTTCTTTTTCGAGTTTTTCAAGCGCATCAACATTGACATGTTCGATTTCAATAGTCACTACATCCTTGTCTTTACCAAAGGTGTAAACGGCATCAAAACTCTGTAAACTACCTACTTGGAAAGTCGTAGCGATATCTTTACATGGAGCGTTTTTATCTGGATCTAAAACATGAACATCTAAGTTATAGCTAATGGCTTCTTGAATGAACATACGGCCTAATTGACCGCCTCCTAAAATTCCCAGTTTAAATTGACTGGAAGTGAATGACTTTTGCATAAAAAATATTGAACTGCAAAAATAGGTATTCGTGAAATTTTTGACGCTACGATAACCTAATGTTATACATTTGCAGCACCAAATTTGAATATGGGTATTATCAAGATTCACGATAAGAATTTTAAAAAGTCTATTTCTGAAGAGGAAATCTTACAACGTGTAGCAGCAATTGCACGTGAAATAGAGGCTGATTGCAAGTATCAAAACCCCCTCTTCCTACCTGTGCTAAACGGTAGTTTCATGTTTACATCTGATTTAATGAAAGAAATCGATATGAATTGCGAAATGCAATTTGTTAAGGTTAAATCATATACCGGAATGCATTCTACGCAACAGGTGAAAACCTTAATTGGTGCAGATATGGCCGTGAGTGGCCGGACAGTCATCATTATTGAAGATATTGTAGATACCGGTGCTACAATTAAGGAATTAGTGAATCAATTGCATCATTTAAATCCAAATGAAATAAAAATCTGTTCCTTACTGTTCAAGCCTACCAAATATAAAGGTGACTTGAAGGTAGATTATTATGGGTTTGAAATTCCAGATGATTTTGTGATTGGTTATGGATTAGATTATAATGGTTTAGGAAGAAATCTTAGACATATATATACTGTTACTGAATAAAATTCAAGTATGATAAATTTAGTGTTGTTTGGTCCTCCGGGAGCTGGTAAAGGAACACAAGCAGTTAGCTTGGTTGAAAAATACAACTTATACCATCTTTCTACAGGAGATGTTTTTCGCTATAATATTTCTCAAAAAACAGAATTGGGAATGTTGGCTAAAAGCTACATGGATAAAGGCGACTTAGTACCAGATGAGGTGACTATCAAAATGCTTAAATCAGAAGTGGAAAAACAACCTGAAGCGGCTGGTTTCATTTTTGATGGGTTTCCAAGAACAGTAGCTCAAGCAGAAGCTTTGGATGCGTTTTTGGCAGATAAAGAAATGAAAATTGAGCATGTACTTTCACTTGAAGTACCAGATGAGGAGTTGGTGAAAAGACTTTTAAATCGGGGTAAAACCAGTGGAAGAGCGGATGATGCAAACCAAGATGTGGTGTGGAATCGGATTAAAGAATACAATTCTAAAACGGCTCCGTTAAAAAACTTTTACGAAGAGCAAAGTAAACTTCGTGGTATCAATGGCGTAGGTTCTTTAAATGATATTTTTGGTCGTTTAATATCGGCTATCGGGTAATTATTATCCTTAAACAATTAATACAAAAGGATGCCTTTGGGCATCCTTTTTAGATAATATGAGCTATTCAAGAAACCGAAAAAAACAATCTACCAACTTTGTAGATTATGTGAAATTATACGGTTCATCTGGTAAAGGTGGAGGCGGTTCTTCGCATTTACGTAGAGATAAGCTAACTGCTAAAGGCGGTCCCGATGGTGGTGACGGTGGTCGGGGTGGTCATGTTATTTTAGTAGGTGATAAACAAATTTGGACATTGATTCACTTACGTTTTCGTATTCATAACCGTGCAGAGGAAGGTGGTCATGGTGGTCAACAAACCAGTACCGGTAAGGATGGAGCTGATATTTATCTAAAAGTACCTTTGGGTACTGTGGTCAGAGATCCGGATACCTTAGAAATTTTGACTGAAATTACAGACGTAGGTCAAGAATTTATCTTATTCAAAGGTGGTCGTGGAGGACAAGGGAACGCACATTTTAAATCGCCTACCTTTCAAACGCCACGATTTGCCCAACCGGGTGAAGATGGACGAGATGGTTGGAGAGTTTTAGAATTAAAACTTTTAGCGGATGTGGGTTTAGTAGGATTCCCAAATGCGGGTAAATCTACTTTATTAAGGGCATTACTTCAGGCGATAAAACCGTCAGAAGGCGAAATTTGGCGCAAACATGACCTGGTCATCGGCTATGTACCGCAAAGACTGAATATAGATCCCATCATGCCGATGACAGTGGAGCGTTTCCTATCAATTCCGGCAAGCCGCCCCTTGAGTGAGAGAAAAGAAGCCCTTACAGATGTAGGCGCCCTCCACACTCTTAATCAATCGGTTCAAAGCCTTTCAGGGGGCGAGTTTCAGCGTGTACTTCTCGCCAGAGCAATTCTTCGAAAACCTGACCTCCTCGTTCTCGATGAACCGGTTCAGGGTGTGGATTTCCAAGGACAAACTGCGCTCTACAAACTCATCTCCCGCCTAAAAGAAGAGGTTGGATTTGGTATTCTCATGGTTTCTCACGACTTGCATATTGTCATGGCAGAGACAGACCGGGTTGTATGCATTAATGGTCATATTTGCTGCTCTGGCGCGCCAACACAAGTAAGCGATAGTCCGGAATACCTTGCCTTGTTTGGGGGCCAGACAAAACCTGGACTGGCTGTTTATCACCACTTACATGACCATTCCCATGATTGTGAGCATGATCATGCCCACAATGATACTGCAGGTGACCAGCCATGATCTTCGAAGATTTCTTTCTGCGGGCCTTGGCAGCCGGTGTTGGCGTTGCAGTCATATCGGGCCCATTGGGATGTTTTGTAGTCTGGCGCCGGATGGCTTATTTTGGTGATACTCTTGCCCACTCTGCTCTTCTTGGCGTCGCATTAGGGCTGCTCTTAGGGTTCAACCTTACCCTTGGCATCATCGCCACGGCGATAATGATTGCGCTCCTGGTCACGTTGTTTCAACACCAAAAAAGATTGGCCAGCGATACCCTCTTAGGGATCATGGCACACTCGAGCCTTGCTATAAGCCTCGTAGTTCTTGGCCTTCTTCAAGGCTTTCGCGTTGACTTACTATCCTATCTGTTTGGTGACGTATTGGCTGTTACTCTAGAAGATATTTACTGGATATACGGCGGGGGTATTTTTGCCTTACTTTTACTAGCCCGCATATGGAAAGACTTGCTTGCAGTTACTTTACACGAGGAATTGGCACGAGCTGAAGGTATTAATGTCGCGCTAGTTCAAACCCTTTTCATGGTAACAGTCGCCATTGTAATTGCGATCGCGATGAAGGTTGTGGGTGTACTGCTCATCACCTCCCTTCTCATTATCCCGGCCGCAGCTGCTCGTCGTTTTTCAAGTACACCGGAACAAATGGCTGTTATCGCATCTCTGATAGGCGGATTTTCAGTGATCCTTGGCTTAATGGGCTCCTTGGAGTGGGATACACCCTCAGGTCCATCTATTGTCGTCGCACAGGTAACCTTATTTTTAGGCGGGCTATTGATAGGTTCTCTTTTCTTAAGAGATAAATCTCAAAGATCAGGAACTTAATAAAGTAATTCACTCGCCTCTTTACGTTCTTTAATGGCCAGTTCTTCTTGAACGTAGTGCTCTTGTATTTCTGACAGTATCCAGTCTCGGAACTTCTTGATTTTCGGAACATTTCTCC
>CAJXZP010000026.1 GCA_913062955.1 uncultured Flavobacteriales bacterium
TTCTACCAATGATTATTCCGTCTCAGCCTATATGAATCAGGTTACTGGAATTGCAAATGCCACTTTATTTTGGAGTACCGATACCACCATTGGGTTTAATGCTGTTCCTATGTCCGCCCTTGGAGCAAATACCTTCGAAGGTCATATTCCAGCGCAACCCGAAAATACACATATATTTTATTACGTACATGGGGAAGCCGTTTCGGGTAAAGAACAGGTGAGGCCCATGGTAGCTCCTACAGGAGCCTGGTCTTTTCATGTATTATCGCCTAATGGGCTAGCCGAATGGGAGATTGAGGTTTCGATGGCAGATATTTTCCCTAACCCTTCGAGTCATATTGCATGTATATCGGTGAATTCTAATTGCAATAAGCCATGTAGAATAGTGGTATTGGATATGTTAGGTAAAGAAGTTCAAAGGATTCACCAAGGGGCTATGAGTTTGGGGAATAGTAAGTATTACATCCAGTCCAACCAACTAGCATCAGGAATCTATTTTGTGGAATTAACGGTGGGCAGCCAACGCTATGTGAAAAAAATGGTGGTGAAGTAGTTTGTATAAAAAGAAGATGAATACCAACGTGTAATGCACTAATAAATCAAATAAATGAGCAGATTATTTACCTATTTAAAAAGAATCCTGGGTATAGGAGTGTTACTTGGTTTACTCGCTCTTTGTGCTATTTATATCGCCCACACAGTCATTGTCAATAACGCCATAGGACGTACCTACACCAACGTAAAGGCCATTCCAAGCAATAAGGTCGGTTTGGTACTTGGAACCTCTAAACTCCTCCAAAATGGGCGAGTAAATTTGTATTTTACCTATCGGATCAATGCCACAGCCAATTTGTACCGAAATGGAAAAATCAAATACATATTGGTAAGTGGCGATAATGGAAACTCCCAGTACGATGAACCGACCGATTTTAAAAATGCTTTGATAGAAAAAGGGGTTCCAGCCCATAAAATTTATTTGGATTATGCGGGGTTCCGTACCCTAGATTCAGTGGTGAGAGCGAAAGAAGTTTTTGGTCAAAATCAGTACACCATCATCTCTCAAAAATTCCATAATGAACGCGCTATTTATATTGCCAAATCTAGAGGAATGGACGTAATTGGTTTCAATGCCAAGGATGTTTCTGCAAAGTTCGGATTAAAGGTTCGTCTCCGTGAGTACTTAGCCCGGGTAAAGGTTTTTGGGGATCACTTGTTTAATGTGCAACCAAAGTTTTTGGGGAAACAGATTGTGATTGGCGAGTGAGTTAAGAAATGGAATCGGCAGCTTAATAATTGTGCTCGAAAGAAAGAGTAATGCTACTTTTATTCTTGAAAACTGAAGAGTGGAAAAGTCCCTTAATAATCACCCGGATTATTAAGGTAATTAGTTGTGTTTTTAGAAGGGCGACTTTACAGCTACCAACTGATTTTATTAACTGGTAATTATCACCTATTTGAG
Organism: uncultured Flavobacteriales bacterium; assembly: GCA_913062955.1. Classification (GTDB taxonomy): domain Bacteria; phylum Bacteroidota; class Bacteroidia; order Flavobacteriales_G; family Salibacteraceae; genus CAJXZP01. Next base: position 1,460 of record CAJXZP010000026.1, read on the forward strand.
GGAAGGGGTAATTGTACGGTTTTCAGTTAGTTATAGGTGTGATAAATTAGATTTCCAATACAAGGTATTTACATCTCAAATTTATTTCAACGATTCTTTCATGTTCTATTAACGTGTTGACAAATTTACCAAAACTCGGTATGCTTCAATAGAATACTGGTTTTCTTTCCTAAACTACTGATTCAAAAGATTCTATAGTGATTGACCTTCAGACTTGTCATTGAATTTAAATAGGAGAATGGTAGGTATTAGGAATGTGAGTATCCCTGTATGTACCCATTGAGTAATCAATAATTCATCATTTAAATAAATATTATGACAAACAAAAATTACGATGTAGTGATAGTAGGAGCTGGGTTTTCTGGCTTATCAGCGGCCTTGGCCCTAAAGAAAAAGAATAAATCATTTGTTGTTCTGGAAGCTCGAGACCGAGTGGGAGGAAGAGCTTGGACCAAGCAATATATAGACCATAAAACAGGAAAGACTTGTTGGATTGACATGGGGGCACAATGGATCGAAGGATCTCAAACTGCCATAAGAGGACTTGCACAAGAAATGGGTATACCTACCGATGTGAACGGAGCACCAACCCAGGGATGCCTACTTTTCATTTTCAAGGGAGAATTTTACAAAATTGATATGAATAGTTTTAAAGATAAGAGCCCTTTTAATATGGTGTCCTTTTTTATGAAAGAAAATTTTGTGAAAGACTTTAATGAGTACAAGTCGGCTGAGAAAAAAATGGATGACATGGCCGAATGTTTTGACCGTGGAACGCCTTGGAAAGTAAGTGAAAATATAGGCAAGGATATCGAGCAAACGCAACTAAATATCAATAGGTGGGACTCCATGACCGCCCAATCATGGATGGAAGAAAACATAAAAACGGATGGGGGAAAGTTTTTATTTCGAATTAAGAGTCTTCTTTGTTTTGCGGCACCTCCTTCTGACGTGTCTCTGTTACATATGTTACATTACATCCGTTGTGCCGGTTTGTCGAATAAACTGAACCAAGCAACCAGTTTTAGAGTGTCGGGTGGCACTCAAAGTATTGCGAATGCGGTACACGAGACCTTAAAAAGTCATGTGCGATTAAATGAGCCCGTTCGAGAGGTTCAAATGCCGGATCCTAATCTCATTAAAAAGGGGAAGTCAAAACCCACTTTAGTAATTACGGATAACCATACGTATTCTGCAAAAAAGGTGATTATGGCGATTCCTCCCGCAATAATTTCTAAGATAAATTTTAGTCCCCAACTTCCACCACGTAGATTACAATTCAATCAAAGAATGCCTATGGGCTCGTCCATTAAATGTCACTTAGTTTATGAGTATCCATTTTGGGAAAGCGAAGGATATTGTGGGATTGCAATGAGTGATCGTCATGAGGTGCCATTTATAGTTAACAATAGTGTTCCCAATACGGATGGTCCTGCGGTATTGGGTTGTTTTGTGGATGCTAAAAAAGGACGCGAATTAATAAATGATTCCGAGGAAGAAATTGCAAAATATGTGACTCAGGTGGTTAAAGAGGTATACGAAGTTGCCCTGGGTAAAGGGAATGTACCGGAACCTAAAAAGGTGTATGTTGCCAATTGGAGTAAGGAAGAATGGTCGGGTGGATGTTATGCCGGAATCATGCCTCCAGGTGTTTGGACCGGATATAAAAACACCCTTCGAGAACCCGTGGGTGATATTATTCATTGGGCCACAACAGAAACGGCCTCGAAGTGGTTTGCCTATATGGATGGAGCGGTAAGAGCAGGACAAGATGCGGCTAATAAAGTGATGGAATCCTAAAATAGGTGGGTTCTCAGGATACAAAAAAGTTTGTCTAATCGTTTTACTGGGTTAGACAAACAATTTTGTAGGGTAAGTAATGAATGGAAAACAAGAACATTCCATAGTTACTTTGGATTCTTATTTTTTAACCTAAACCTTACATCCAAAGAACAAGCAACGCTTAGATTTGCCGACTGGAGATTTTTGTAAGAATCAACATAGCCTACAACTCTCGTATTAAATGACAAATCAGCGACTCAAATGAATAGAATACAGCACATTGAAAACGAAATATTAGATTTAAGAACTCAATTACAAAAGCATAAACTGTATGGGAGTTTACAGGATTTAAATGATATTCAGGTTTTTACCAAAAATCATGTTTTTGCCGTTTGGGATTTTATGTCTTTACTGAAAGCGTTGCAACAAAAACTAACCAATGTTCAAATACCTTGGACCCCAAGAGAAAACCCAGTTTTGGCTCGGTTTATTAATGAAATTGTTCATGGAGAAGAAAGTGATATCAATGAATTAGGCGAAGCAAAAAGCCATTTTGAAATGTACTTAGAGGCCATGCAGCAGGTGAATGCAGATACTCAACCCATGGATGCGTTTATCGGATGGATAGCGAAAGGAAATTCCGTAGAGTATTCGTTGAATGAAATCAATATAGATGCAAGAGTGGCCGATTTTGTGCGGTTTTCATTTTCTATTATCGAAACCCAAAAAGCGCATTTAATTGCCTCTGCTTTTACTTTTGGTAGAGAAGATGTTATCCCAGATATATTTATTGAAATTCTTAAAAAAGCCGAAGGGAATAAGTCCAAATACAACAAGTTTATCTATTACTTAGAGCGTCATATCGAATTAGATGGCGATGAACATGGACCTCTTTCCTTAAAAATGATTTCTGAACTTTGCGGAAATGATGAGGTGAAATGGAGAGAAACACTAGAGGTAGCTAAACAATCTCTTCAAAAAAGAATCGCCCTATGGGACGCTATTCATGATGCGATTGAGAAGGGGAAGATGGCAAGTATCGCTGAAATGGTGTAGGGATAATCCGGTAGGTTCTTAAGCTAATGGTGTTGTAAATTTTGTATCTTGTAGAACCCAATTGCATTTCCCTCGAAAAGGAGCAATTAACCAATTCAAAGTGGAGTCTAGCCACCACTTTAAAAAACGGGGCGATACCGAAAAGCCACAAGAGTAGGGACCTAAGAATACAACAATGAAAAAAGGAATGACTAAAGTGAGTGTACTTTATCCAAACGGAGAAGGTAAAACATTCGATATGGATTATTACTTAAATACACATATTCCATTGGTTGAAAAACTGTTGGGAGCGGAATTAAAAGGAGCCACAGTAGAGAAAGGCTTGGGTGGAGCCACTCCAGGATCCCCAGCTCCTTTTGCAAGTATGGGAAATATGTATTTTGAATCTCCCAAAGCTTTTGGAAATGCCTTTGGTCCCCATGCACAAACTATAATGGGCGACTTGCCTAACTTTACCAATATTGAACCTGTGATTCAAGTAAGTGAAGTATTGGCATAGAACACTTTTTCACATGAAATTAGTGGGGTAAAGGACATGCGTTTTTTACCCCATTTGCTTTATGTAGCGTTTGGGTTTAATGCATGCGAAGAGGTTTTTATTACCAAACGGATTACCAACGCTTTATTCTGAAATGTGTTAGTATTGTTCTCGATAATTCCTTACTATTTATCGCGCTTTTGTATAACCAATTAGATGCCTTTCTTGACGTATGAATGATGATTTTACAGGCTTTTTTGTTTTTGCAGTTCTTATTTTAATAGTCATTTTCCTATTTTACTTCTTTAATACCGAAGCCAAAATCAAACGAAAGTTTAAAAATGCAAATCCTAAAAAAATTGGAGATTTCAAAAATGGGGAGGTAGCTAAACTTCTGGGGGTAATTCACTCCGTTGATGATTACTTGATAGCCCCGCTTTCGGGTAGGCAATGTGTACAATATCATGTCACGGTAGAGAAAAAAACGAAAAGTAACAATGGAGGTAATTGGCACACGCTTATTAACGATACAAATGCATGCAAATTTTTAATCAGGGACGAGAATCACCATGCAATGATCAATGACTCGAATATAAAATCGCTCATTTTTAAAGATGCGAAGTATTCTTCGGGGTTTTTAAAAGATGCCAATCCGATGCATGAACACTATTTAAAATCTCATGATTTAAGTAGCGAGAATTTTTTGGGAATGAATAAAACATTACGCTACAAAGAGGGTATTCTAGAACGAGATGAAGAAGTGGCCGTTTTGGGTATGGGGCATTGGAAACCAGCGAGCCATTTTGATATTCCCGAATCGTATAACAACATATTGGAAATAACTTCTTATGAAAATGAACCAATATATATAAGTGATCATAAAGAGGTGGTTTCTTTGAATAAAGAAACGAAGTACGTGAGAATTAAAACCTAGATCCTGACTCCATTTCCTGACTTTATATAGATCTGCAATTAATCAGTGTAAGTGATCTTAAGAATGCACAGAATATTAATTTACTTTTTCGTTAGTATCCCATTAAACTCTGGCATCCTTAAAATCGTTTCTAAATAATAATCCGATGTATAAGTGCATTTCCGTTTTTGCTTTTCTGATAGCCATGCAGACTTATGGCCAAAATAAATCTCCTTATGAACGATTGTATGGTTTTCAAAATGGTTTTGCACGGGTTGAAAAAGAGGGGCTTTTTGGGTTTGTGGATACAAATTTGAAGGAGGTAATTCCGTGTTCCTACCCTTGGCTTAATAATTTTAACTCTGTTTCCGGGTTAGCCTCTTTTACGGATAATAATAGGCTTTTTGGTTACCTAAATAAAAACGGGAAAGTGGTGGCCGAACCCAAGTATGAATGGGTCTATTTTTTTGATGAGCACACCCAATGGGTATACGTTAAAAGAGGCGGTAAATATGGCTTTATGGATAAAAATGGGAAAGAGGTAATTCCTTGTATTTATGACAAAACCAATAGAAGTGCAGAAACCATCCATAGGGGAATGATAAGAATGAAAAAGAATGGGAAATATGGCGTAATAAATAAAAGTGGAGAAGTCCTAATAAAATTTGAATATGATAGTTTTCAGGGGTTTAATAATACGAAGGGATTTCCGTATCCTTTTTTGGTAGCCATAAAAGGGGACCGGTATTTCGTCATTGATATCCGAACATTTGAAAGAACCGAAACTAATTTTGATTATGTAGGAGAATTTCACCAAGGAATAGCCACCATTCTTCAAAATGATAAATGGGGATATATAGATACCAGTTTATCCATCCTAATTGCGTGTCAATATAAAGTGTGCCGAGCTTTCAATAATGGATTAGCTATTGTAACTGGTTTTTATGGAAAACAAGGAATGATAAACTCCTTAGGCGAAACGGTAATTAATTTAAAATATGATGGGATTTCTAATTTTAACGGAGGATTAGCATCGGTTCGATTAAACAATACAGGTGTGGTAGGTTATAGGGCTGATGCGAGTTATGGTTTTATAAATAAAAAAGGAAAGGAAGTCATTAAAGTAGCGTACAAGAGCCCCTCTATGACGAATGACGAGTTTACATATAAGCATATTAGTTTATGCATGGATTCAACGTATTTCTTGGTAAATAAGAAGGGGAGGCGAAAATCAAAATATGAGTATTCATCTATTGGATTTGTGGATAGGTTTAGGTGGTATACCGATATTAAAATTGGATCTGATAATAATTATTGTCAAGGGAAAAGAAATAATCTGTTCTATGCACTAAATAAAAAAGCAAAAGAAGTTAATAAAATGGGGTCTCAAGAAATGATTTTTTTTAATGAAGAATTGGCTATGATTCATGATTCCAATAATTGTGTAGGATTCATAAATCCGAAAGGGAAGGTCGTTATTCCCTTCATTTATGATTATTATTGGTATTATCATTTTTTGAAAGGGTATTCCATTTTAAAATTTGATGGGAAACTAGGAATGATTGATTCCTTGGGGAATATTGTTATTCCCTTTGAATACCAAAAACTGCAGCATTTTAGTAATGGATATGCGCTTGGAAAAAAAGAAAATAAATATGTTTTACTTAATGTGAAAAACGAGGTGGTGTTTCATGCAGAGTAGTGTCTCATGTTAGATGTAGGTCAATTCCTATTACCCCTGTTATCTATGACGTTTTAATCTTGACAAGAAATAATGAAAACGAATAATTGCATGGCTTTATTTAGCCTAGTGGTTCTCTTAATGAGTGCCTGTTCGGTTCATCGAAAGATGACCGCTATCCATTATCGTGACTACATAAATCCGCCCAATCAAATAGTAGTAGATTCTAATTTATACTGTGATGAAACGGAAATTAAAAATCTCGACTGGTTAGAATATCTGTATTGGATATCTAGAATCTATGGTAAAACATCTATGGAATACAAAGAGGCTTTACCGGATACATCCGTTTGGGGAATGGATTCTTGCAATATCCCCTATGTCGATTATTATTTACGTCACCCAGCTACTCGAGATTATCCTGTAGTTGGCGTTTCTCAAGAACAGGCCTCCTTATTTTCGGTGTGGCGATCGGATAGGGTATTCCAACAAATACTATTAAAAACAAATATCATTGAGTTTGATACGAATCAAACCTTTGAAAATTTTTTTACAATAAAAAAATACTATTCCGGAAATTATAAAGGGGTAGAGCCCAATTTTGAAATCCCATACCCAAATTTTCGTCTTCCCACAATAATTGAACGAAAACGAATCTTAAGTTATTCTGATAGTCTTCGAAAGGAAAATAAAGTGCCTAGAAAACAAAAAAAGGAGTATTCATTAAAGTATGGAACCGTCAATTACAAAAGGGAAAACGATTTAATTCCTGGGGGGAATAACCGTCATTTTTTGAGCTTTGTATGGGAAGAATATGCATCTAATACCAAAGAACCTTTGTTACATTTAAGAGGTAATGTAGCGGAGTGGTCATCCGAGCCAAATATTTGTTTTGGAGGATCATGGAAAGATTCTTTTGAAACCATCATTAGCAATGATATATACGAGGTATCGGACTCGGTTAATACGTTCACCGGATTTAGAAATGTTTGTGAATGGAAATATTGGAATGATAAATAATTGAATTTTGTCCTTTTAACGTAAAATATTTTCAAACCTAAGGAATATTAAAAAGAAATGATTTTCCGTAATAAAACTAAAATGAAAAACTATTTTTTACTTGGATTAAGTATCATTCTTATGGGGGGGTGTAACAACACTTCGAATGACTTTAAATCGAAGACCACAAATTATCTGCTAAATGAAAAAGCACGCCTTTATGAGAAGGTGAAAATGAATAGAGATTTTGTGTTGCGAACTAGAACTGATCGGGTGAATAGACCCCATTTATTGGATTTCTCTCAAAAAACAGAAGTTTTATTAGAAAGAATGGAGCGAGAGATCAAAGGTGGTATTTATGCAAATAGTGATTTGAAAAAGGTATATGAAGAAGCAAATAAATTATACCCTTATATTTCCAATTCCTTGATTTCGGTTACTCGTTTTGAAGATCCCGATTTAGATGATCTCCAACGTCACGTGGCATACTTGAGGCTTTTCAATGAAGTTTTGAGTAGCTATTATCAAAGAACATTGGGATGTGCCTCATTTTCAAAAGCAGATTTGTTTTCGTTTAATTCTGGTAAAGAAGTTTCCTTGTTTTATGGGGTTTATGACACCTCCAATTTAAAAGACAAGCTGGTAATTCATTCTGTGCATTTAGAGGGTAAAGAGATAGAAGCAACTTATTCCTCACATTTATACAAAGGAAGTGTGAATGTTATATTTGATGTGGAAGAATCAGGAACCTACAAATGGAGGGGTGAATATTTTTTAAAACTTCATATGAATTTCTATGATACCCTTCAAGTTTCTGGCGAGTTTACCGTTCAGGAATAAGTTAGATTAATGGTTTATTTACGTAGGTTTTTATATTGTTGTTTGTATGATGTCCATCCCGGATTTAGAAATGTTTGTGAATGGAAATATTGGAATGATAAATAATTGAATGACTAACCTATATTCGCTTTCCTTATGAATCCACTTATTTATTTTGTCCTTATCGGTTTTTTTGCATTTGTCATTTGGAGTATTTATCGAAAAATCAAGGGATCTTGGAAATCTCCAACCGAACAATTTCCAAAAGAATGGCGAATCATTTTAGTTCAGGAGATCGCTTTTTACAATTCCCTTACTTCTGAGGAGAAAGCTCGGTTTGAGTTTAAGGTACACGAGTTTTTATTGAATTGTAGGATTACGGGTATCAAAACCCAAATCGATACGACAGATAGAATTTTGGTGGCTGCCAGTGCCATCATTCCCATTTTTGCTTTTGAAGATTGGAAATACCTCAATATTCATGAGGTATTAATTTACCCAGATACCTTCAATGCCAACTTTGAAGTGGAAGGCGATGGGCGGTCCATCCTCGGCATGGTTGGTACGGGATATATGGAAGGGAAAATGATTTTGTCCAAATCGGCTTTGAAACATGGGTTTGAAAATGAATCGGATAAAAAAAATACCGCTATTCATGAATTTGTTCATTTAATCGACAAAGCAGATGGGGTGATTGATGGGGTTCCTTCTATTTTATTAGAAAAGCAATATTCCATCCCGTGGATTGATTTGATGAATAAAAAGATAGCAGAAATCTATTCCGAACAATCAGATATTAACCCCTATGGAGGTACCAATAAAGCCGAGTTTTTCTCGGTAACGAGCGAGTATTTCTTTGAACGGCCCAAACTACTGAAGAAAAACCATCCGGAGCTCTATGCTTTACTGGAGCAGATTTTTAACCAAGATATGTCTCAGCGTAATTTAAGTACCCCTAGCCACCGGATTGGACGTAATAGCCCATGCCCATGTGGGAGCGGTAAAAAGTTTAAACAGTGTTGCGGTTCATCGCATTACAACTAGGACTATAAAACAAACTTCTCCAAAAAGGCAGCCTTACGGGTAGGGGATAGTTTTAGATGAGTTCCATTATTTAACGTGATTTCACCACCTTTTCCTTTTCGGTAGAGTTTCACCGCATTGAGATTAATAATATGCGACTTATGGATTCGGATAAAGTCGTAATCACGCAATACATTTTCATAAAACTTTAAGGTTCGACACACCGTCCTTTTGGTGCCATCTACAAAGTGTAATTCCGTTAAATTGTCGTTGGCTTCACACCACACAATATCTTTCAGTACCACCACCTCAAAGCCATCCAACATAGGGAGTACCATTTTTTTTAATTGCTTATTTTCAATCGCTAAGTTTTCCAGTAAAATAGCAGAGCTCTTGACCATTGATCGCTGGTCCTTTCCCGTTTGAACTTTCTCCACCGCTTCTATTAATTGATCAATATTCAAGGGTTTTAAAAGATAGTTGCTTGCGCTTAAATTCAACGCTTCCAAAGCATACTTACTAAATGCGGTCACAAAAATGACTTCAAAATCCAATTGTTCAAATTTCTCTAATAAATCAAAAGCATTTCCATAGGGCATTTCTATATCCAGAAATACAACATCGGGTTTCTTTTGTACAATTAATTGATAGCCTTCATTTACGTTAGCGGCTTCGCCTAATAAGGTAACGGTTGGGCAATACTTGGCGAGGTAGTTTCGAAGTGTAACTCTGCTGGCTTCTTCGTCTTCTACCAATATAGCTTTCAAGGTTTTCATAGTTCAGGTTGAGGAATCAATAAAGTAACCACGGTACCGGTACCATTGTCATGTAAATTTTCAATTTGAACCGCCACTTTTAAGTCGTGTAATTGGTTAAATAACGTAACTCGTTCTTCAATATTCTTTAATGCCGTACTGGAAGTCTTACGTTGGTTTTTGGTTTTTATTTCTTCACTTTTTCCACGTCCAATACCATTGTCCTGAACTACAATTTTTAAGTTGTCAAACTCCATTGAAATCGAAATATGCAACATCCCTTTGGTCTCGGTGTAACGGAGTCCATGCCATATAGCGTTTTCTACATAGGGTTGAATTAGCATAGGTGGAATTACCAAATCATCGGTATCTAAAGAAGAATCAATGGTTAAATCGTAATCAAACTTATCCTTAAATCGAAAATGCTCCAATCCGATATAAATTTCGAGTATTTCAATTTCCTTAGCTAAGGGAATAAAGTCGTGTTCAGAGTTTTCCATCACCGCACGCATCAAGGTCGAGAATTCGGTAAGGAATTGATTAGCCGAACGTTCATCACTTACCGAAATAAAACTGTTGACCGAGTTTAACGCATTAAAAATAAAGTGTGGATTCATCTGCGTTCGTAACGATCGTAGGGCCAATTGTTGATGAGCAATTCTACGTTGTCGGGAAACTTGAATAATATATATCAGAGCTATGATGACAATTAGAACCACCGCCCCTAAAAGGAATATTATCGTTTTTTGAGATTTTAAATTATCTTCCTTTAGGGCACTTTGACGCATTAATAAAGCAATGGTATTATCCGATATTTCTTTGTTTTTGCGTAAAATTTCTAATTGCAAGAAGTTTTGGTAACCCATGGTACCCAAACGGGAAGAGGTTTGCGCTAAAGTGGCCAAGCGATTCCGAATGGTGTCTGAAAGTTCTTCAAATCGAACTAAATATTGAAATGCCTTTTCGGGGTTATTTTGCTTCTGTAGAACCAATGCCATTTCACGGATCACTTCAATTTCTTTGGCGTCAATCAAGTGGTAGGAAATGTGACTGAAATAATGATCCAGCGATTTTTCAGTTTCGCTTTCATCGCCTTCTTTCAAATAGAGTTGGGCCAAACGCAAATGCTCCATACTATCATCTATAAGGGTAAGAGCATTACTTCTAAGTTCCAGTTCTTCCGCTATTTTGTTTTGTTTACGAAGCGCCTTAGAAACCACTTCTTTGTTTTTGGATAGGGTGTTGTAACCGATGGATTTTTTCATATCCTCACTTTGGAATTGAATCTGCTCATCAATTCCTTGGATAGATTTATTGTAGTAGACTAATCCTTTTTCTGTATCATCTAGGGAAATGTAACAAGCCGCTAATCGGGAATAACACACCCGTATTTGGATTTCATTGGTTAAGTGGATTTCTTCCTGTAATAATTCTTGGTACCATAAAATGGCCTGGGTATAATTTTCTGAGGCATATTCATTTTGGGCAATCGCATAATTGGCTTCTCGAATTAATGCCGGACTGTGGCTCAATTCCTTAAACGTAGTGTAGGTCTTATTGGCTTCTTCATATTGGCTGAGTTGCGTATAAATAGCGCCCATCACTCGGTAATAATTAATGGGGAGACTTGGGGAAAAGGTCCCCTTGGTATTTTTGAATTTATCCTTAGGCTTGGCATAATTTTCTTTTGCCAAACTCATAAAGTGTAACGCCAGTTGGGGTTGCTGCAATTCGGTATAGGCAATCCCCATCAAGTAATAGGAGTAGGATAGGGAGCCTTGTAAATCTTTTTGAATGGAATACTTAATGATCCCATCCAATTTTGTGATGGCCTGCTCTGGGTTTAGGGTTAGGGTTTGCTCCAGGTTATGTAATTTTTTACTCTGTTCTTTTTCTAAAACGAATTTTTGGTATTCAGGACCGCCTGCAAATCCTGCACCTATTATAAAAAGGCTCAAGGCCCAAGTGAGTAACCATTTTAACATGCCCTAAAAGTAGCCTTTTTCACCTGAAGCAAGAGTTTATATTTCAAAACTAAGGGGCGAATAGCAGCACTTTAAAGAGTCAAATATTAGCTTAACTAAATGAGATGCCCGGTTCCCTAAATGGAACGGGGGGTTGACTAACTCTTACTTTTATTCCCCTTTTTTCTGGGTGACCTTTGGGGTATAAACCAATACATATACCACCATGAAAAATTTGATCAAAACAGTTTCTTACGGATTATTAATCGGATTAATGGCTTGTGAGTCCAACGAAGTCACCCAACAACTCACGGCAACAGAACCAATAATTAACGCACAAAATACTCCGGAGGAAAGTCCCAAACGAACCAAAAAAATAAAGTTGGCTATTTTGTTAGATACCTCTGGAAGTATGGAGGGCTTACTTGCCCAAGCGAAGAACCAGTTATGGAAAATTGTGAACCAATTGGCACTGGCCAAAGATGCGGATGGGGAGGATCCGGAAATAGAATTGGCCCTATACCAATATGGAAATGATGGGCTTTCGGCTATGGATGGGTATGTGCAGCAAATTAGTGGGTTTACTTCCGAGTTAGATGAAATTTCGGAACAGTTGTTTGCTTTACGTACCAATGGCGGTTCGGAGTATTGTGGTACGGTGATTAATGAGGCGATCGGGAATTTGGAATGGAGTGCTAACGAAGAGGATTTACAAATCATTTTTATTGCGGGTAACGAAGCCTTTAGTCAAGGTCCACAAGCCTATGCAGAGGCCTGTAAAGCAGCTGTCAATAAACATGTGATCGTGAATACTATTTTTTGTGGGGATTACAATGAAGGAGCTAGAACGCATTGGAACGATGGTGCTTTAATAGGACATGGTAAATACATGAATATTGATCATGATGCTAAAATTGTACATATCAAATCCCCTTACGATGAAAAAATTATTGCATGCAATGCCCGATTGAATAAAACCTATATCCCCTATGGAAAGCAGGGAAATCTTAAAAAGGAAAAACAATTGGTTCAAGATGAAAATGCCATGCAGTTAAGTAGTGCCAATGCTACCAAAAGATATATGTCAAAAGGGAGTAAGGTATATAAAAATACCAGTTGGGATCTGGTGGATGCTTCCGATAAAAAGGGGTTTGATATTACGAAAGTGAATAAGTTACCCGAGAATATGCAATCGATGAGTTCCATTGAAAAAATGACATACATCGAAACGCTCAAAACCCAACGAAATGAAATTAAAAGTGAAATTGCCAAATTAAGTAAAGAGCGAATCGTGTTTGTTCAAAATGAAAAACGTAAAAATAACTCCGGTACATCTCAACTTGATGAGGTAATCGTGGCGGCTATAAAAGAACAAGCCATTCAAAAATCATATCGTTTTGAATAAGGAATGATTAAAGCAATCATCCAAATTGTAGTGTTATGGGGAGGTATGCTGTGTTTTAGTTTTACCCAAAAAACGCAAGATACTTCCGCCTACCAAAGGTCAGTTACCAAATTGCTGATTTTACGAAATACGAAAATGGGGAGCGATACGTTACAAGGGGCAGACTCTTTATTTGCGATTTTGGACAATGAGATTTTCCCTGCTTGGTATGGTACACCTTGGGACTTTAACGGGATTTCAAATGTTCCGGGTAAAGGACAAATAGCTTGTGGGTATTTTGTAAGTACCACGTTAAAACATGCCGGTTTTAATTTGAATCGTTACCATTTGGCACAACAAGCTTCCGCTATAATCACAAAAGAGATTTGTGGCGAGGCAAATACACAAACGTTCCATGGGTTTGACCATTTAATAGCGTACTTGAAATCTAAGAATAACGCCTTTTTCGTGGTCGGTTTAGATTACCATGTGGGATTTATTGTTGTAAAGAATGGGGAACCCTTTTTTGTGCATTCCGATTACCTGGGGGGTAACGTAATCCGAGAAAGGGTGGCAACTTCAGAATCTTTGAAATCCTCTCAAGGATTTGTTTTAGGGGAATTATCAAATAACCCAGAGCTCCTCAATAAATGGCATAAGGGAGTGAAAATTTATGAATGAAAAAAACAAAAAGGAATATGAACATAAAATTATTAGGTTGTTTCGTAATAGGAATGAGTCTGAGTATCCACCTCTTTTCACAATCCTTTGAACAGAAAGCGGGCCAAGCCTTGGCCTATTGCCAAGCGAATGGGATGGATACGACTTATTGTATGCTAATAAATATGGCTATTCATTCGGGTAAAAACAGATTAGTTTTATGGGACTTTGATGCTAATACGGCTCGGGAGACGGGTATTTGTTGTCATGGTAGCTGTGATGGTAATTCGAGAGTAATTGGCTCTTACGATACCGCCCAATTTAGTAATGTGCATGCGAGTTATTGTAGTTCCAAGGGAAAATATAAAATTGGAAATCGAGGATACAGTAATTATGGAATCCATATCAATTATAAACTTCACGGACTTGAGTCTACCAATAACCACGCATATAAACGAATTATTGTATTACACTCCTGGGGGGAGGTACCCGAAATAGAAGTTTTCCCACAATACGCTCCAAATAGTTTGGGATGTCCTATGGTTTCCGATTCCATGATGCGGTTTCTCGATTCCACTCTTCAATCTGCTACTTTACCGGTATTGCTTTGGATATATAATTAGTTGAGCAAGTGTATCCCGTCATATCCTCCGTCCTACTTTTGGATGGGGGATTTTGTGTTTGGAAACGTATGTACTCAAATAAACAAAACGACACGTCCTATGGGTTTTTAAATAGGTTAACCGTTAAGTGTTAGCCGTGGAGTAAAACGGTTAATATCTCCTAATGTTTCGGTATTTTAAAACACAGAAAAAATACTATTTTCACCCATTCATTTCAAGCTCTTCCATGGCCAATACTTTAGCAAACATTGTTTCCTATTTTCATGATTGTTACCGTTCGGATAATAGGGATTTATTTATCTACGATTTTTTAGATAGAAAAGTAGAAGATAAAATGTTTTTTGAAGGTCGAGAAGAACTAGTCACCGGAGAACATCCCATCATTCCAATTAATTCCGAAAAGGCCATTCGGATTGAGAAGAAATTAGAGGTTTTCCAAAAGGAAAAAGAGTTGTTATTTGGAGCGTTTTTTATATGCGGACATTACATCGATTTCCGGGGCGAAACCAAAAGGTTATGTTCTCCTTTATTTTATTACCCCGCAGAAATTGAACATAAAGAGGAATACCATTATTTATCGATTAAACAAGAGGAACGTAGAATAAATCACCCCTTAATTCAATGGCTATCCAAGGACTCGGAATCCGACATTTTACACGATCCCCTTTTCAAGCAGTTACCCAAAGGTTTTATTGAATTTGGACATATCGGTACGTTGGTGAGCCTCTGTAAAAAGTATTTTACCGGTGTCGATTTTGAAAACGTTTACAGTTATCCGGATAATTTCACTATTAAATCGCTTAAGCAAAAATGGGCAAGTCTGGATAAAGAAAATATATCCAATACGCTATTGATACCTAGCAGTATGTTAGGTATTGTTTCCAAATCGACTAATACCCGAGGGGTGTTGAATGAACTTTCTCATTTGGCATCCTCCAACAATTTTTCCGAACCCTTACGCTCTTTGTTAACGGATGAACGAATTCCTACGAATGAAAACGTTTACCAAAAGTGTGAATTACCAATGGTGCTAAGTGAAGCGCAACAAGCCATACTTAAATCAAGTTCTATTCATCCATTAACTTTAATTGTGGGTCCTCCTGGTACTGGGAAATCGTATACTATTGGAGCCATAGCTATTGAACACATGAGCAGGGGAGAGTCTGTTTTAATTGCCTCTAGAACCCATGAAGCCGTGGATGTTATTGTAGCAAAAATTACTGACCAAATTGGGATTAATAAATGTGTAGTCAGGGGAGGGAAGAAACGAGCCTATAAAACACCATTAAGTAGGTATTTAAAGGCACTAATAACACGTGTGAATCCCATGCGTTATTTGCTTAAGGAGTTTGCGATGGATCCAAAGTTAAATTTGCAGAAGATTGAAAAATCACTGAGCGATTTGAATCATTCCATTTCTTCTCTTAGAAATAAAATCACGCAGTTGGAACAGTCTTTTGAAGATGAGGTAGAAAATGAGGTGACTTGGGGTAAACATTTGGGAGCTAGTAAATCTGGGATGTTTAACCAATTGAAGACGTATTATTTAGAAGTTCGAAATAATTTTCAAAAACCACTATGGGAATATAGTAAAGAATTACGTCTAGCGGATGAATCCCAAATGAGAATGGTCTTGCAAGTCATTAAATTGAAATACATCTACCAAGTGGTTAAAACCATACATCATCAATGGCAAGATCTAAAGAATTTTCATGAAGCACTAAAACTATCGAGTGATACCGAAAAAATGAAGTCTTTTGAGGACATAGATTTTAAGGTGGTTTTAAAAGCATTTCCAATTTGGCTGACCAATTTGTCGGAGGTAAAAGATGTATTACCCTTTCGTAAGGAAATGTTTGATGTGGTGATTATTGATGAAGCCACACAATGCGATATAGCCAGTTGTTTACCATTGATGCAAAGGGCCAAACGAGTAGTTTTTGCCGGAGATCCCAATCAGCTTCGCCATGTATCATTTTTATCAAGAGGAATCCAAAACTTATATAAAACTAAATATCAGCTTAATGGTATTCCAGACTCCAAGTTAAATTACCGAGATAAAAGTGTTCTCGATGTTGCTATGGGGGCTCTACAATCAGGAACGCAAGTGGCTATGTTGGATGAACATTACCGAAGTATAGCTCCAATAATTGCCTTTAGTAATTCCCATTTTTACGATAATGATTTACGAGTTATGACCGAACGACCCGATGAAACCGAACGGGGTGTTTACCTTATTCAATGCAATGGAGTTAGAGGGAAGAACGGGACCAATAGTAAGGAAGCAGAAAAACTTTTGGAGGATGTTAAAAAATGCATTCTAATGGAAAAGGAATTGCGCCCCGGGCTTTGTTCTACAATCGGTATTCTTTCGCCATTTAGAGCGCAAGTAGATTTGTTAGCCAAAATGGTATTGGATAACCTGCAAATAGAGGATATAGAAAAGCATCATATCCGTGTGGGTACGGCATATAGTTTTCAAGGAGAAGAGCGTGATGTGATGTATCTTTCCTTTGCCTTAGATGCACAAAGTCATCATTCGGCATTTATTCATATTAACAAACCGGATGTTTTTAATGTAGCCATTACTCGTGCTCGTAAACAGCAGCTGGTTTATGTATCCGTAACAAAAAAAGAAGTGAAGGGTGATTCATTGTTGCGATCCTATTTAGCAAATCCAACCAAAGCAATAATTCAAAAATATGAGAATTCCCCTGCCCATGATTCATTTTTGGAGGAGGTAAAGGTCGTTTTAGATAACTGGGGAATGAACGCACATTGGTCAAACTTTTCAATAGCGGGTCTGCATATTGATTTATTGCTAAAATACGAAGGACGTTATATCGGTATCGATTTGGTGGGGTATCCTGGAGAATTGGAGGATGTATTTGGAGTTGAACGATACCGCATATTAAATAGGGCAGGTGTGCAAATATTTCCTTTACCTTTTTCGGATTGGTATTTTGAAAACGAGGCAACGAAAGCGGTTTTGAAGCAAGTAATAGGTCTAAAATTACCTTCATTTAAAGGGTGAAGCATTGGCGTAAAACCAAGACCATTGTCCGATATTTTTTCTAAAATGTGCTTTTTATCTTCTCATTTATGTCGGTAGTTATTAATAATGACAAGAGTAATACATCGTCATTTATGTCTTGATATCCCCGGAAAACACCCTGATTTCGGCTCTTACAAGGTTGCCGTGTTTAATATTGCATGAAAAGTAAATAGATTATTTCTAGTTTGTTAATTTTCAAGTTTTATTTTTAGCTTTTAATTACGGTTTAAAACCGTAAATTAAGCGTTGTCTTGTCGGTCACTCGCTCTCGCTCCTTTCTGCGTATTTTAGATTGCAAACGTTGGCAAACATTTTAAATATTAATGTAATTGAAAGAAAATTCAACGAACAACCAAGCGTATGATCAAACGTTCCGTTTTAAAACACAAATCTTAAAATATTTCTATACATGAGGAACACCAACAACTCCATTCCCTCCAGTGGAATACTGGGATTGAAAGAAAATTGGCGAAACGATATATTGGCTGCTTTAAGTGTGTCTTTGGTTGCTTTACCGCTCGCTTTGGGTATTGCGGTTGCTTCAGAAGTGTCTCCCATGGCGGGTATACTTTCTGCAATTATTGGGGGAGTGGTGACCACTTTCTTTCGAGGTGGGCATGTGTCCATTAACGGCCCTGCAGCTGGATTAATTGCCGCTATCTTGGGTGGTCTTATTGCTTTAGAAGGAAACATCAACTATGTGTTGGCAGCCATAGTAGTGTCAGGTGCCATTCAAATTTTATTGGGCGTTCTAAAAATGGGACGTTTTGCCAAGTTATTACCTACATCGGTACTCCACGGTATTTTGGCGGCTATTGGTGTGATTATCATCGCAAAACAAGTGCGTTATGCACTGGGGGTAACTTCCAATGCCGACACTATTATTGGCACCTTAGCAGATACTTTCTATCAACTGCCAGCAGCCAATCCCTTTGTTTTTATAATTGCACTCGTTGGTATTTTGGTACTTGTTTTTCACAATAAAATAAAAAATAGATTTATTCGGATTATACCTGCCCCAATGTGGGTTTTGATGTTAACCTTACCCTTGGTTTTTGTGTTTGATTTTTTCAACGAACATCCCATTTTTTTCATGGGTAATTCATATGGAGTAGGCCCAGATTTACTTATTAATATTCCTGAAAATCCTCTGGATAGTATTATGCATCCAGATTTTGCAATGATTGGTACTTCGGCTTTTTGGCTAACCGTTTTATCCATTACAACGATTGCCACGGTGGTAACCTTGGCAAGTGCTCGTGCTATTGATAAACTAGATCCATTTAAACGTACCACTGACCTAAATAAAGATCTGGTTGGTGTAGGGTTAAGTACCATGGTTTCTGGAGCTTTAGGCGGGCTTCCAATCATTACAGTAATTGTTCGAAGTACAGTAAACGTAAATAGTAATGCCAAGACCAAGTGGGCCAATCTTTACCACGGAATCTTTCTCATACTTTTTATCCTAATTTTTGCCCCTGTTCTAAGAAGCATTCCCTTGGCGGCCTTAGCAGCCATATTATTACACACCGGTTTTAAATTGGCATCCCCCAAGGTATTCAAATTAGCCTATGATCAAGGAGTAGAACAATTATTATTCCTTTCATCTACACTCATTATTACCTTATTTACAGACCTGCTGTATGGAATCGTAGGTGGTATTCTCATTACTCTAGCCTTACACATGCTCTTAGCAAAGGTGGGTTTTATTCGTTTCTTTAAAATGATTTATAGATCTGGATCGAAATTACGCCAGTTAGACAATGGTACCTATGAGGTTAAATTGAAAGGGATTGCCAATTTCTTGTATGCATTGCAGTTGGACAAACTGCTGCAAGAAATCCCTAAAGGATCTTCGGTACGTATTGATTTGTCCCGAACACGTTTGGTAGACTTGTCTATCATGGAAAATATGATCGATTTTAAGCGCATTCAAGAGAACAATGGAGGCGATGTAAAGCTAATAGGGTTGGATAGTCACGTGGCTTCAACGAGTCATAACCGAGCCTTGAAAATTATCACTGGGCGCGTGAGTCAACGATTTACTCAACGTCAGATACGTTTACATAAAATGGCTATTTTAAATGGCTGGTCTTTCGATCGGGATGTAGATTGGAATACTTCCTATTTGAGAAACTTCCGTTTCTTCGATACACGCCCCATTGAAATGAAGAGTAATTCCCTTCAAGGACATCATGAAGAAAATAATGCGCAATGGGAAATTGCCGACATTGTATTTGATGAAGGGGCAATGCTTGCACTGGAAGTATATCAAACCACCGTACATATTGTCCGTCTGCCATCCCAAATACCCCGATTTATTATTGACAAAGAAGGACTCTTTGATAAAATATATGAACGAGTAAGAGCTTTTTCCCGATCAAATCGAGATATTGATTTTAATAAACATCATGGATTCTCCCGTAAATTTCATTTGAGTGGCGAAGACGAGGATGCCATCCGGAACTTTTTTACCGATGATCTCATCCATTTTTTAGATGAAAATGAAATTTATCATATTGAAAGCAACGGAGAGGCACTTATGATTTTTAAATATGTTCGTATTGCTCGTACCGAAGAGGTGCAAAATATACTCGCCTTTTCATCCCGTTTATTGAAATATATGGGATTTGTAAATAAGCTCTAACATGCATAATTGGTCTTTTGAATAGATTCATTTCTACTTCTGTACATTAATGGCAATAAACCGCCTTTTATTAAGGATACCTTTTTTTATGAAAGTTTATATAGAAACAGATAGATTGTTGCTCCGAGATATAGAAGAATCGGATGCTGCAGGAATTTTCGCTTTAGATTCCGATCCTGAAGTGCATCAGTATTTAGGAAATCATCCCATTACAAGCATGCAGCAAGCCGAAGAAATGATTTGCCTAATACGTCAACAATATGTGGATAAGGGCGTGGGTCGTTGGGCAGTGATTGATAAAGCAAGTAATGAATTTGTGGGATGGAGTGGATTAAAATATGAACTAAATTTACGTAAAGAATTTAGTTATTTTGACTTGGGTTTTCGTTTGCGACCAAAATATTGGGGGCAAGGTATCGCTACCGAATCTGCCAGAGAAAGTTTGAAATTCGGTTTTACAAAAATGAATCTCACTCAAATTTGTGCGGCTGCTGATATTGCTAATTTTGCGTCAAATGCGGTTTTGAAAAAAGTAGGCTTGCAGTTTAAAGAGGTATTCCAATATGAAGAAATACCCGTAAATTGGTATGTTTTGAATCGAGAGGATTGGTTAAAACATGTCAGTAGAACCCCCTAGTTTTGATACCTTCTCTCCAATTAGAATAACAAAATATGATTAAAAGAAACAAAGTATTCATTGCCGTTAGTTTGGATGGTTTTATTGCCGACAAAAACGGAGGTATTGATTGGTTAACGGAAACACCAAACCCCGAACAATCTGATTTAGGTTATGCGAATTTCTCTGCTAATATAGATGCCATTGTAATGGGCCGAAATACCTTCGAAACCGTATGTGGATTTGATATGGATTGGCCCTATACCATCCCTGTTTTTGTATTGAGTAATTCACTGACTAAAGTTCCTGTGGAATATGCCGGAAAGGCATTTGTGGTAAATGGTCCGTTAACCGAGGTTATTGCTAAGATTCACACACTGGGTCATGGGCAATTATACATGGATGGGGGAGGAACGGTACAGGGCTTCTTGAAAGAAGATCTTATTGATGATTTGATCCTAACCCAGATCCCCGTTGTTTTAGGAGAAGGTATTCCCTTATTTAAAGCAATGTCCAAACGTTTGGATTTTGAATTGGTGAAAACAGAAACATTCATTGGTGAATTGGTACAATCGCATTACCAAAGAAAAGCGGTTCCCATTAATTAAATGGATTCTTTGAAAAGTTATTTTATTTGGATTTTAGTCAAATACGGAATGATAAACAGGAAATGGTGGTTTTATTCATTCCCAAATGAATCCTTGGGATTGAAAGGAATAAAAATTCCATATTGGATCTCCAATAAACGCAAAAAGCAAAATAAATATGATTATTCCCTACGGAGTTTTTTCATCTGTGAGCTCAAGTAATCGTCCCAAGGGGCTGACCTGTGATTCCTGTGGTCAAAATGGGCAAATAGTGGTAGAGAAACATATCGTATCCGTTCATGTATTTTACGTTCCGCTTTTTCCTATCAAAATTTCGGATGAGTTTAATTGCTTGAATTGTAATGAATCTGTAAGTTACCAAGAAATGGGGCCTCAACTAAGAAAGTACTATAAGCCTTTTAAATCGAATCAGTTTCCTAGGTTTTGGCATTTTTCAGGAGTTCTTATGCTCGTTTTGGTGGGGATTTGGTGGGGATGTAATAGGTATTCAAATAGACGCATCAACGTAGATAGATTAGAACGTTTATCCATAGGTCGGATTATTGAGTATCAATCGGATAATTCGTCCTATTCGTCCATGAAGGTTTGTGGAATTTCCCGTGATTCCTCTATCTTACTCGTTCATAATTCTTTTGAAGTAGCTTCTTATTCCGAAATTAATAGGATTTTGTTTTCTTCTTATTATTCAACAGACACGCTTGAGATGAAACCGAAAGTACTGATCGATATGGCTTGGAATGGAGAAATAAAAAGTGTGCATTGGTAGGTGTTAGCCATTAATTTATTTACGACTTCTAATATGTATTACTTTTACTTAAACTTCCAAACATGAATCTAAATCAAATTACCGTCCCGTCCTTAAACGTGGATCAAGCGGTTTCCTTTTACGAATCCTTGGGATTGCAATTAATTGTGAAATCTACGGCACATTATGCCCGGTTTAGATGTCCCGATGGAGCCAGTACGTTTTCAATACAAGAAGTAGAATCCTTACCCTTGGGAGATGGCGTTCATGTTTATTTTGAATGCGATGACTTGGATCAGCAAGTAACCCATTTACAATCCAAGGGAATTATATTTGACGAATTACCGAATGGCAAACCGTGGTTATGGCGAGAAGCTCACTTACGTGATTTGGATGGCAATCATTTAATACTGTATTATGCCGGTAAGAACCGTTTAAATCCACCTTGGAAATTGAAATAATTACAATTTTTCCTTTTCTAAAAGTCATTTGACTCTTCACAAAACCGTACCATTGCATTTCATTGTAACACCAAGAAATCTGCATCGTTTATGGACCAGTCTAGCTACCAATTAAAGAGATATGATTTATCTGAAGATAGATCGTTAAAACCATGGAGTGCCGCAGATGAATTATTGGTGCAATCCTTTTCTGATTCCGAAATGACCTCTTCTTCCATCGGGATTTATGGCGATCGTTTTGGGTATTTGACGTGTCATTTAAATGAGAAAAACCCTACCGTAGTTTCCATTCATAAAAGTGAGGAATTGGCTATTTCAGCCAATTTGAAAGCGAATAATTTACCCACTATAGAATTTCATCATCCCATAACAACCCTACCTACACAAATGGATGAGGTGTATGTGAAGGTCCCTAAATCACTCGATTTGTTTCATTTGTATTTGGAGCATCTAGCGGATAATAGTACGGATGAGGTGCAAGTACTTTGTGGGTTTATGACCCGTCATTTTACGCCTGCTATTATCAAAATAGCGGAACAGTATTTTGAAGAAGTCACGCAAAGTAAAGCGGTAAAAAAAGCCCGATTGGTGTATTTACGTAAAAAGAAATCAGGGACTAAACAAAATATTAGAAAAACAATTTCGTACAATAATCAAGACTTTCATCAATATTGGGGCGTATTTTCCGCCAATCATATTGATTATGCCACTCAGTTCTTTATCGAACATATGGATTTGTCGAGTCAACCAGAAATTGTATTGGATTTGGCATCCGGTAATGGTGTTATTGCGGCAGAAGTTCAGAACCAACTTCCAAATTCAGAACTTCATTTGATGGACGATTCCTTTCTAGCGGTGGCCTCTGGCCAACTAAATGTGAGAGGAGAAAATGTCCATCATCACTACCATAATGATTTATCTGTTTTTGAGGATAATTCCTTGGATATAATTGTTTCCAATCCACCGTTTCATTTTGAACACGAAATAAATATTCAAATCCCATTGGCCCTTTTTAAAGGATGTCACCGAAGTTTGAAAGTAGGAGGGAGCCTACAATTGGTGGCCAACAAACATTTAAACTACAAGGTGCATTTAGACCCATTATTTGCCCAAGTAAAGATTTTGGCACAAGACGAAAAATTTGTGGTGTACGCTTGTGTGAAGTAAGAACCATCGGTGATTCTTAAAGTATGGATTGTGATTCTGCTTTAGTATATCTTAGGGCTTTATTATTTCATTCATTAAAATATGGAAAGCAACCGACTAAAATATCGTCTTGTTCAAGACTCTGATGCCGAATTTATTTACGAATTGATGAATACCAAAGCATGGTTTCAATTCATTGGCGATAGAGGTATTCATTCCCCAGAGGATGCGGTGAAGTACATGAAGGATAAAATGCATCCGGATTTGGATGTAAAGGGGTTCGTTAACCACGTGATGGTAGAGAAATCCAGTGGGGCTCTTGTTGGAACCTGTAGTGTACATGATAGAGCAGGAGTAAAAGGAATGGATATTGGGTACGCTATATTATCCCAATTTGAAGGAATGGGATATGCTACGGAAGGTGCAATAGAAATGGTGGATTTGGCTTTCAATACATATCAACAAACTCAAATTAGTGCCATTACCAATGATGATAATTGGGGTTCGGCTAGCGTATTAGAAAAGATCGGGTTTACGCATCAAGGCTATGTAAAACTGCCTAACTTAGATTTAGATTTAAAATTATATGTGCTAAATAAGTAGATAAATAATGGGTATCACTAATTATTACAGATTATCCAGATCCGTTTGAAGTGAAAAAAGATCCATCATTAAATTCAATATTTAAAACTCTTTGGCAAGAACAAAATGGAAGGTTTAGCTTTCATTTTGGTCGTAATACAGCGCTATATTCTAATTAACTCTAACAAATTTAACTTTAAAATAATTATATGAAATTACTTGTTACCCTTGTTTTTATCTGCCTCTGTCATGGAGCATGGAGTCAAAAAGTTGGCGTCATTGCCAATACATATAGCCATTTTGAATTGGGTCATAAAAATGGAAAGATTGACTTTGTGGTAGCTGATACCCAGCTCAACCAAACAAAGCCCATACTTTTATTTTGCCAAGGTTCTCAGCCTGTACCTCTTTTTGTAGATCTGGGTATGCGAGGAATAGTACCATTAACATTAAATAATTTTGATGTCGATGAAATGAATCGGTATTTCCATGTGGTAGTAATTTCAATGCCATACACACCGGTGAAAGTGGTTCCCCTAAATTTGAACAGATCTTTTAATTATGTATTAGATACGGCAATTAACCAAAGTTTCGATTCGAATTATGTGAGGTCCGATAATTTGGATAATTATATTTCAAGAGCCAATAAAGTACTTGAATATTTGCAGCAACAACCATGGGTTTCCAAATTAGGTACAGTGGTGGTAGGGCATTCTCAAGGAGCTAGGGTAGCCGTTGGTATTTCGACATCTAATACGATCGTTTCTCAATTGGGCTTATTTGGATATAATCCAATGCGTAGAATAGATCAGTTGATATGGCAACAACGGAATAGGGCGAAAGAAGGAAGAATTACTTGGCAAGAGGCCGATTCGGTTCAACAAAACCTCTATACTTTTTATAAAGATGTTCAAAATCCTGATTCACTTGAGAAGCACCCAGAATATCGTTCGTGGAAATCCTTTTCAAAAAGCTCTTTGGAAAGTTTAGCTAATTTGGTAATACCTGTATATATTGGCTACGGGTCTGAAGATGAAATTGCGCAATATTGCGATCAAATTCCCTTAAGCTTTATCGAAAAACAAAAGACCAATTATGTTTTGAAAAGATATGTTGGTTTGGATCATGATTTTTTTCCGGTGAGAGCTAATGGAAGAACAGATCATGCAAATGGTAAATGGAAAAACGTAATGAATAATTTCATTTCATGGACCTTGGGTGAGGATTGATTCATTCCCATTATCTCCCCTGGTAGTTCCATTCCCTTTAAACAAAAAAAATGTTAATCAAACTTCAAGGGATGGATAAACCCTGTATCTTCGATTGGTATTTTAAAGTCCTACTGAAATAAAAAATCTACCTAAAATGACTAAATTCTATCTTTCCATTATCGTTGTTCTTTCTTGTTTTACCAGTTGTAGTAATGTCGAATTTAAAAAAGCACAACCCAAAGGAATTAAAACCCTTTCCTCCTTTCCGGTTGAATTACAAGGTACCTATGTAGCTGAGAAGGGGCATGAATTGGATACCCTGATTATTAGAAATGATAAATACTTACAAGGAGGTAAGCGAAGTGGTAAATTATCCAATCAAGAATTGGAAAATGACTCTTCCATTTATATTAAAAATGGGTTGCTATATGGGGAGAACTTATCCATTTCAAACGGAGTTCCTTTTACGATTGAGAATGATACCATTTTTTATGATTATTCGCATTACAACTCTATGGACTTGTCCAAGGCTTTAGTTATTAAGCCATTCAATAACTACCATGTTTTAAGTAAACAAGAGGAAAACAAAACATGGGAAGTTTTATTGATAGAACAAAAAGGGGAGGAGCTCATTATATATACAGAAGGTAATTTTTATGGGGATGGGAAAATCGATAAGAAGTTAGAATACGATGGTGCATTGGAAGACTTTTTTAAAATCACAAAATTCAAAAAGATCAAAAAGGGCAAATATCGAATTAATCCGTCCCCAGAAGAATTTGAAATGTTGGTGGAAGCCCAATTTTTTAGACCCTATATTGTGTATAAAAAAATAAAGATTTAATCAAAAGGATTATTTTCATAGGAAAGAAAATTTAACCAAAATTTCCCTTTATTCGATTGCTACTCTTATATTTGAGAAGAACTAAACAATTAATTATGAAAAAATTCTTCTTACTTGCTTTTACTGCTTTTTCTTTACTAATTCTACCTCAATTGGGACACGCGCAATTAAACTGTTACAGTTTAAAAGCACCCACATTTATGGTGGAAGGAATGGAGAAGGTGGCCATTTTAAATTTTCAGAATAGAAATGACCAGTCTTGGCATTATTATAAGCAAAATGATTATGGTTCTCAATTAGCCGATTATATGGTTGGGATGCTTTTGGAGGAGCACAGAGGAGTGTATACCGAAGAGAAAAATAAAGCAACTAAGGTTACGGGTGATGATTTCACCATGAAGAAGCTGATGGCTCAAAAGAAGGCTAAGAAATTTGCCAAAGGCACCAATTTTATGGATCGGTATCATACGGATGTATATACGGTGGTAGAACGTGGCCAATTGGATAAAATAATGAAAGAGCAATCCCTAGGGGCAAGTGGTGCGGTTTCGGATATGGATGCTGCAGAAGTGGGTAAATTATTAGGCTTGGATGTTATTATTACGGGGGGGTATTCCTCAGATGTGAATACTACGATTAAAGGTTCCAGTAAAGGGTCTAGTTATAATGGGAAAAAGAAAGCTAACGTGGATGTAACCATGAAAATTATTTCTATTGAAACGGGTGAAATCTTAACGATGGTGAATAAAAGAGCATCTACTAAAAGAAGTTCTAGTGGACAAAGTTACTCCGAAGCGGCAGGTGGCTTACCCTCCGATGATTACCTGGTTCGTGAATGTTTGAAAATGGTAGCGAAAGAGTTAGTATCCCATTTTACGCCTATGTTTGTTTACCAGGAATTGGAAGTGGAAAAACCCGTAGGGAAAGACTATAAAGAAGAGTTTAAAGAAGCCCGTGAATTGGTGGCTAATAATGATCTTTCCGGAGCTTTTTCTGTATTGAAGGAAGTGTATGACGCAGATCCATATGATGCCTCCATGGCACATAATATGGGAGTGGTTTATGAAGCCGTGGGTAATTTTGAGCAGGCCATTGAATACCATAAAGCCGCCTATGAAATTGATCCATCTAAATCACATACAGCATCGTTAGAACGTGCCTTAGATAGTAAAGAGGCATTAAACGAGTTGGGTAGATTGGGGGCAGATATAACGCCCTATAAATTTGATCCCAAAGCCAAAGAACGTTTGAATATTATTAAAGTGAAAACTAAAGGCAAAAAGAACGACCGAATAAACGTGTACATTGATGCCAATAAAGGGAGTGACGTAGTTGCTAAAGTACCCGGAGACACCGAATTTGTTATGCTAAGTGAGGAAGGTACCTGGTACAAAATTAAATTGCTAGGGGGTAAAGAAGGCTTTATCAATAAGGAGCATTTGAATATGAAATAAGATTATTAAATAGGATTTTTTGAGTGATTTAATCAATTTTATGCATAAAAAAACGCCATTCGTTTAACGAATGGCGTTTTTTCTTTTGTTAAAAAGACTACATCAAGTCTACTTTACCTGAATCTAAATTATAGTATCCGGAAACAATTTTTACTTTCCCTTCGTTTACTGCATTACTAATAATGGTGGAACGAATGGTTAATTCCTTGGCATTTAATTGGGCATTGGTTTTCACCACCTCATTTACATCCGCATCTGTTCCACAGGCAGAAACAGCAGGAGTAACATGTGCCAATAACATGTTCAGGTTGTACCCATTATCCCCTCCTTTTATGGCAGCCGTAACTGCGCCACAATTTTGATGTCCGAGAACTACAATAACAGGAGATCCTAAATTTGCAACCGCATATTCAATACTGGCCAAGGAAGAGGTGTTGGCTATGTTTCCTGCCACTCTAATTACAAATAATTCACCTAATCCGGTATCAAACATGAGTTCCGGAACTACACGGCTATCCGCACAGCTTAAAATTATGGCCCAGGGATTCTGTTCATTTATTAGTTCCTTTCTACGCGAACCGTCTTGTAATTTATGTTCTAATTGATCACTGACAAATCGTGCATTCCCGTCTTCTAATCTTTTTAATACTTCGTTGGCATTCATGTATTTGAGTATTTTATATAACTGATTCAATTGTTGAATAGCTAAGGTACAAAAAACGAAGTTGTTTTCTGCAGGAATCCACGCAAATGGATGAAAATCGAGAAGTAGGTTTACCTCATGGGTCGTTTTAATCCCGCAAATAACTTATACTTTATCATTGGTGATTTTTTCCCCAAGCTAAGAGATCGTAAATGGAGTAGGAATAATAGTTAATGTGCGTTGTATGTATTCCTCCTTCATCGAAGGAACTCGATTCAGAATCCACCTATCATGTTTCTATGGATGATTTGATCCCTCAATTACAGAGTCAATATCCTAAAGCGGTAAGTTTTGAGCTTCATTATCCAGCTACTGATACTTCCTCAATTTATGTGGAGACTAAGTTTAATGAAGGGATTCATTACAATGTGGATTACCTGTTTTTTGATCAATACAGTTTAAAAGAACTGGAAACCGCTTGTATTTACGTGTAATATAAGGACACTAATTTGCCGATAAAATGATACGAATGAACTAGGATATCCATGTAGGAGCTATCGGTGGTATTTGGGGAAAGGTAATCGCCTTTTTTTCTAGTCTACTAATGGCAAGTTTACCGTTAACTGGTTTTTTACTGTGGTATGGAAAGAGAAATATAACCAAACACTAATGGAACACTAATGGAACACTAATTTTGATACTTCCAATTTTTCTTTTAAGACTTCCTCCATTTTATTTACTACCGCTCTAGGGTTGAGCATATACAACGCTTGACATCCATTATTACAGTTATTCCAATACCCCTTTTCTTTTGAAAAATTACATGCCACACAATCCACTTGTGTTTTAGATACACTTAGAGGATGGACAAATTCATCATGACCAAAAACAACATCTCCTATAGTGGGGCCTTGCAGGGCAATTACATGCGTTTTTAAAGTGGCAGCCAAATGAGCACCTCCAGAATCTCCGCTTATTACAATATCAGCCTGGCGTAACAATGCAGCGAGCTTAAAAAGGTCCAATCCCCAATAATGATACGTATCAAATTGTCGTGCAATTCCACCATCTAAAGTCAATACACAGGTATTGTAATTCTCTTTAATACGGTTATTTAGATCTATCCAATACAATATCGGCCACGTACGTGTTACACGAGTAGCTTCGGGAAGCATCACTACTTTGGGCGCATCTTTATGACACATCTTTTCCCATTCTTGTCTAGCCCAACAATCGGCATCTTCATTATTTCCGTATACGGGTCTTACTGGCTTTAGGTTTTCTAGTCCAACGCTACGACTCCAGAAATCAAATCGATTCCGCTTGGTTTTATGTGCTTCTTTAAGTTCATGGTTAAAACCACTTTCTTCCATTTGGGTCCAGTTACCACCAGAGTTTTCGGTGATATTCTCATCTGGCATACTCAGAATTTGAGTAACCGCTCTATGATTGCGAGGATTAACCTGAATCATTTTGTTTTGTTGCCGCGCACTTTCAATAATCCAACATCCTAAAATGACATCTCCTAAACCATTGTTTTGAATATCAATTATTTGCATCGTATTCGTTTTTGAGTTTTATTACTGAATAAGAAGAGATTTTAGTTCATAGCTGGGAATAAAATTTAAATCAACGTTACCGATAATGCCGTTAATTCGACCCTTGCTAGAAAATTGCCACATGGCTACATCTGGTGGTTGAGCCGTGGAATCGGTTTCGGTAATACGCATTCCTGGAGGTGGATTTATTGCATATTGAGCCATCCAAAAGGTATAGTCCGAAAAATGTTTTAGCAGATACGAATCGTAGAAATAGGTGTATGTATAAAGAATCGGTTGTACTTGATAATGGGATTCTATTTTCGCTAAGAAAAGTTTCAAATCTCGAATCATTTTGGTTTTTGAAACTCCTGGTTTATTACAGGAGGCACAAGCTAACTCTATGTCAATAACAGGCCGTAAATTTCCGCTCGATAAGGAAACCGTGTGAATTAAATTTTCTGCTTGAGCATCGGGTGTAGCTTGGTATTCGTAAAAATGATAAATGCCTACAATAAATTTTGTTTTCGCTTGTTTCCAATTGTATTCAAAATATGGGTCCACAATCGAGTCACCCTGAGTCGCTTTCATGATGACAACTTGTAGTGGGTGAGGGGCTGTATCTAGTTTTACATCATCCCAGTTTATTTTGGATTGCCAACGAGAAACATCTATGCCATATATTGCAGCCATGTTTCCGGTAGTGCTATCTTTTAATTTTACGGAATAATGGGCTAAATGCTTTTGAAAGTTAACGGTATCCATTAAACTATCGGTAGGATACGAATGACCCAAATAATAGCTAGAAACCGGAATAAATGGAGCTACTATTGAATCGGTTACTTCGATATTTTCAGGAAACACCTTATCCCATTGAGACCTGACAGAAACCCAGTTTCCACCTAGCATAAAAAAAGAATGGATCCCAATTACCACTAGGTTTAAGGTTACCGCAACAATAACCCACCTTTTAATTTTGTGAATTTGAATGGTCGATTTCTTCCTTTTTTTTTGAGGGGTGAATTTTATGTTTAAGCTGCTCACGGTTTGCGTTTAATTTTTGAAAGAAGTAGATGTACTGTATTTGAAATACCTAGTTTGATCTCTGTGAAAATGGGATATATAATATTTAACAGATAGCCAAAAACAAGATTTCCCATGGATTTTGATGCGATGTTATCCGGTATGGGAATAACGACCCGTAATGGTGCTTTTACCAATAAGGGGTTGTAATCCAATGAATAAGGCGCATATGGTTTGGTATGTACCCTTTCCGAGTCATAGGGATCATAATCAAACCATTGATCCTTGTTCTTGGCCTCATGTGTTTTTAAGGAATAGGAGGTTTTATTTGGCGTATATTTTCCGTTGGCCATAGGGCGGTTATGGAATCTGGCTTTTTAAGGCTTTTTCATATCCATCAATTATTTTTTTTAAACCTTCCGAATTTTCTTGAGGAGTAATGGAGATTTCTAAACTACCCCTAGTCACGTTGTTTTTTCCTTTTCTGGTCTTACTATCAGTAAAGTTTAGTTGAACTTCATCATTCACAATCTCTAAGTCAAATTCGGCTGTTAAAACGGCCTTTTCTATTTGCGACATCGATATAGGAGTGAGCGTTAGAAGGGGGACATGGACTTCTATAGATTCCATTCCGTTTTCAGTTTCTCGAGGATATTCAATGACCACGGTTTTGGGCGACAATGTACCCGGAGTTTGTGCACTTTCCGGAGTAATTGATCCACCACTCAAGGCATCTTTGGCCTTTTGAAATACATCAGATGCATTTTGTAAGTCCTCTTGGGTTACGGCACCCTTTTTAGTTGAAATAGAATGAGAAATTTTTAAGGCATCATCTAAAGTGTTTTGTAAATCTTCTTTATTGCCAGTGTCAATAAAATACTTATCTAACATGGCCAAGTTCTGATCCATTAATTGGTCGTTAGCTGTTAAAATCGCCTGATGAATAGAGGTGACAAATGATTTAAAACTTATCATATTCTAATCTTCTTGGGTGGCACTTTTCATTGCAGATACTTCTTTACGAAGCTCATCAAATTCATTTATGGCATGCTCTACCAGAGGTGCGCTTTTTGCCGATAAACCAATGGCTGCACTACAACTTGGACATGAAAATTGGATTCCTGTTAATAATAAATTTGAATCGGCCGGTATTTGTGTTTGACATACCGGGCATGGAATTTGAATATTGAATTGCATTAGGAATTATTTATTGGATTGGATTTTTTATTAGAATCTAACTGAATCGGTTGAATGGATTTTTGATATAAATCAATAATAGTATTCACGCCTACGGGAAGAGGGAGTGGAGATACATTTACGAGCACTTTCAAGGAGGAACTATTTTGTCTACGATATGGAGAGGTGGCGGAGGTATCTTCACGCGAGTCGTAACTTATTTTTCCTTTTAATTGGGTGTTATTTGTAGGTTGACCAAATGAGTTGGTGGAGTTTTTACAAGTGGAGGTGTTCCGATTAATCTGTTCATGGATCTCCATTTCAAACTGTACATTCACTTGATCTACCGCTAAGGAGTTTAATGGGATTATGGTAAGAATAGGTAGATTGAACGTAGTTTCTATGGTTTTCATAACAGGCTTTCCATGTGCATCTGTGGTGTCCTCCAGCACGTTTTGAATCAATACCATTTCAATCATTAGGGGTTCAAATCGCCCATTTACTTCGTTAAATCCTGTATCCATCATAAAAGTGGTTTGTTCTCGTTGCATCATTGAATTGGCATGAGCAGCAGCCACCAATGGGGCACTAATTATATTTTCAATCGCATGTGAATTAGATTTACCGGGTTTAAAAGAACGTATTTTATTGTGAAACATAGTTGGTTGGAATATTATTGAAAAAAATGGACTGAAATTCATCAGCCCATTTAGAATGTTTAGGATACCTCTATCGGTTGAATTGCATTGGTAAATGCCTCAATAATGGTATTTACCCCTTTAGGTATGGGTAACTGTCCGGCATGTACGTTAACCGTGTACTTGGCCGAGTTACTTTTTTGATAATGGGTAC
The DNA here is from genome assembly GCA_913062955.1 of uncultured Flavobacteriales bacterium. Taxonomy (GTDB): domain Bacteria; phylum Bacteroidota; class Bacteroidia; order Flavobacteriales_G; family Salibacteraceae; genus CAJXZP01. The sequence goes on from CAJXZP010000026.1 coordinate 34,198, forward strand.
TGTGTGTTTCAGAATCCTTATGATCATAACTCGCACTTCCTTTTATCGTTGCCGAAAAAGGGCCCCAACCCATCTTAGCTTCAAAGCTGGCTTGTCCTGCCGTGCTATTAGAAATGGTTTTGTTTGTGTCTTCCGAGAAACTAGATTTCACTTCCATTTCAAACGTAATATCTACGTTATCTACACCCAAAGAGTTTATTGGGATGATGGTTAATAAAGGAAGGTTAAACTGAGTCGTTACATTATTAAAAGTAACATTGTTTCCAGAACCGGAACCCGATCCTTGAGCTCCGCCCGATTGGACGATTACAGGTCTTGACAAAGACATTTCAATCATTATTGGAGAATAGCTCACACTAGCAGTACCCGACCCTGTTCCAGAACCTGGTGAAGCCGTCACTTTGTTAAAGCATGTGTCCAATAAAAAACTTGTCTGTGTCAAAGCCATTGAAGCATTACCCTTAGCCGCTGCATTTAACGGTGCTCCTATTAAGGAGTCCATCGGTAACCCAGAAAATTGCTGGGCCATCGATACTAAATCTCTGTCTGCCATTATTTTGACGTTTTAAAAATTAATAATTAGGAGTAGGTTTCGCGAATCTACTGCTCAAATCTATTTATTCTTACTCCTGAAATAACACGTATAAATACCTGTTTAACAGGTGTTTTGGTAAGGGTAAATACCTGAATAATCCTGCTGTAATAATTACCTAGTAGAGAACTGTTACGATAGGCGTACACGGAAATCATTCTTTTTATGGCTATTTACACACGACTTGTTCCGGGTTTCACTAATTTACTTAGGGTAGAGTGTACGAATGAAAATGGGGGGTATTACTAAAAAACTATTTTATACGCTAGTTGAAACACGAGGTAAGTTGTTGTTGTTAACTTTCGTTTCTCCTAAATGAGGTGCATTCGTAATTAATATATAGCCAAAAAGCCTATAATAAAATACTTAGTAATTTCCCGGGTGCTTTTTTTCCTGGGTTTCCCAATTATTGGTAGGGATATAGCTCGCTAACCAACGATGTGGTTATTTTAAAATGTCTAGTCCAGATTAAATATGTCAGGAGGATTACCTACCGGTAATTTTGAACTGGATAAGAGTTTATACTAAAAGAGTTTATACTAAAAGAGTTTGTTTCCGTCTTTTTAACCGGGGCTAAGCATAAGGGTAACGGTGCTATCACCCATATGTTCGTTGGTTTTAGATTCAATGATGACCTGGCCTATATCCATGGCTACCTTTCAAGAATAAAAAAAATACGGGCAAGGAGGATTTTCGCTACAAAAGAGTGTGCACCAACCCGGATACCGAATTAATTGTAAATGGAATTAAATACTTTTCTGTGATTGAATCGTGTCACTCTGGTATTTAGGGTATTATCCGTAGCTATTTCGATTATTTTGCTCAAAATTCGGATTGGATATAACGAGATTAATTGGACACCAATGATTCAACCCTCCACTTGGAAAGTTCAAACCTAGACGAGCACCTCAATCGAAACTAGATCAGTTTATCACTCTCAATCATATCCACCCGTTTCTTCATTTTCTTTTGAATGATTTTGAAATGATGGGCATCTTCTGGTGTCACAAATGTAATGGCTTCCCCTGGGTTTTCGGCACGACCGGTCCGACCAATACGGTGAACAAAATCTTTTGGAGACCGGGGTAATTCGTAGTTTATCACAAAGGGTAAAAATTCAATATCAATACCACGAGCCAATAAATCGGTAGCGACTAATACATTAATGTTTTTGTTTTTAAACTTCACCAAAGAATCGGTTCGAGAACCTTGACTCTTTTTACCATGAATGGCAGCCGCTTTTATTCCGTTTTTTGTTAATTTTTTAACTAAGTGATCTGCTTTAAAAATAGACGATACAAAGACCAATACTTGATCCATATCCTTTTCGTCCAATAAGTAACGGAATAGGGGACCTTTGTTTTCTTCGTTTACAAAATATCCGGTTTGGTTAATTAACTCTATATTGTTTTCCTGTTCCTCAGGAGCTACATTAATGACCTCTGGATTGTTAAGAATAAGCTTGTTAACTTGATCTACATTTTCATCCAATGTAGCCGAAAATAGAAGGTTTTGACGTTTTTTAGGTAGTAAGCCAAAAATACGGTTCATTTCTTCCTGAAAACCTAAGTTCAATAATTTATCAGCCTCATCCAGTACTAATGTCTTTACCGAATCTAAATGGATGGCTTTGTTTTCTGCCAATTCTAGTAACCGACCAGGAGTTGCTACTAATACATTCACTCCAAACAAACCTTTCATTTGCGGATTGATGGATACCCCACCAAATACGGCCATTGTTTTCACAGGACGTGGTAAAAACTCACCTAAAGATTGAAAAACCTCCTGGACTTGAACCGCTAATTCACGGGTAGGAACAATAACTAAGGTAGCTACATGACGGTCACGCAATTCTTGTTGACCTTGGGTGGCCATTAAAATTGGCAGAACATAACTGGCGGTTTTACCCGAACCTGTTTTAGCAATTCCGAGTACATCTCTACCAAAAATAATGCTTGGAATAGCTTTTTCTTGAATAGGGTAGGGTTTGGTAATGTTTTGACCTTCTAATGCACGAAGCAATGATGGAGCAAGTCCTAAATTTAAAAACGACATAGAAAATCTTTTAAGTTTGTATTAATGTACCAATCCGTTTAACGGAAGATTTTTACAGATTTCAGCTTCAATTTGAACCATTTCGTCCAAACGTTTCAATACTTCATCCTTTTCGTAGTATACCAAAGCCATTTCCACAAAAATGTTTCCATGACGGTCTTCACTTTTATACAACATGGTGTAAAAAGCTTCCATTTCTGGTTCTGGATGGTTTTCGGCAATTAAACGAAAACGCTCAGCACCCCTAGTTTCCACAATAGACGCAATAATTAAACGATCCATGAAACGTTCTCTCCATCCTGATCGACAGGCTTTTATTAGTCTATTTACATATAAATCCTTTTCAATTTCTTTAGGAAACGAAAGCCCACGTTTCGTCATGATTTTATACACTTGTTTGAAATGCACTAATTCTTCCAAAGCAATATCAATCAATTCAGGAATGATCTCTACTTTTTCTGGAGCCTTGGCAATAAAACTTAAGGCCATGTTGGAAGCTTTACGCTCATTATCGGCATGATCAATTAAAAATCCGTCAAAATTTTCGATAGCTGCTTCCACCCATTCTTTAGGGGTTTCAAATGCTAACTGAATTTTATAATCTTTTGGTAATTGCTTTTCCATGCCGCAAAAGTAACTCGAAACTGTTTTTATGCAGATGTATTTTTAAAAAAACTGTGGATAGTTTTCCAATTGTTTTAAACCTTAATCTATCTTTTTTAAGATACATTTGCGGACGTGCAACTTCTCAGGAAATACAAGGCAGTCTGGCTATTTCTACTTCGGTTTTTTGGAGTATATCTACTTGGCGTTTTGGTGTATAACACTTATTTGGATCAATTCGGCTCCCAATTGGATGACATAACCCGAAGGGTTACCGAACAAGTGGCCGTCATGTTCTCTTGGACCTTACCCGAAATTAGTTGTGTATATTCGGAGGTGAATCCAATGTCCGAGATTAGGTATTTTGATTCCATATTATTACTTTTAATAGAAGGGTGTAATGCGGTGAGTGTGATGATTCTATTTATGTCCTTTTTATTCGCATTTAAAGGGAGTTTTAAAAATTATCTATGGTTTGTCCCTCTAGGATTGGTGGTGCTCTATGTGTCTAACTTACTTCGGATTTACCTTATTGGGATGATCCGCTTATATTTTCCAGATTACACAAACATGGCGCATGACTTTATTTTTCCTGGAGTAATATATGGAACCACATTTTTGCTTTGGATGATTTGGGTCAAGTTTTTAGTTAAAAAAGATTAGGATGAGTACGAGAGAAATCATATTTGCGGTGTTCGGAGTCCTTGGCTTAATGGCCGTTCGGTTTTTGGCTCCAATGGTATTTTATGATCCACTTATTGCTTTTTTTCACCAAGTGGATTATCAGATAAACGTATTACCCGAAATCCAATATTTCACATTGTTTATTTCTCTTCTGATTCGATTTGTAGTGAATAGTGTGTTATCACTTGTCCTCATCAAATCTTTATTTAAAAGAAGCGAAATTTTAGAAGTTACGGCTGTTTTATTTGGGATTACGTTTTTGATATTGACCCCCATCTTGTTTTATTTGATATGGGACGGTTCACCAAATAACTATCAGTTTCTGTTTTATGTACGTAGAATATTAATACATCCGATACTCACATTGGTTCTAATTCCTGCATATCTGTATCATCAAAATAGATCAAAGTCGAAGTCTAAAAAAGAAATGGAATGATTGAAGAAGTTTCAAATTACCTCAACCAAATTCGTCATGAATTTACCTCTCAAGCTTTGAATGAGAAAGCAGCAGGGGATAGTCCCGTGAAATTGTATGCGAAATGGTTGGAAGAAGCAGTAGGGGCTCAGGTATTGGATCCTAAGGCCATGGTGGTTTCTACCGTATCTAAAAATGGTAAACCTTCCTCTCGCGTGGTGTATAACCGTGGAATAAATGAAACGGGATTTAAATTTTTCACGAATTATGATAGCCGTAAAGGACATGATTTAGAGGCTAATCCATTTGTTTCGGTCAATGTGTTTTGGTCGGAAATGGAACGTCAAATACGGATGGAAGGAAAGGTTTCTAAATTATCGGAAGAAGACAGTGATACTTACTTTCACGATCGTCCTCGGGATAGTCAAATTGGAGCATGGGCTTCGGCTCAAAGCCAAAAGGTGGTAGATAGAACCGAATTAGAAAAATGGGTGAAACATTTTAATAAAAAATTTGATGGAGTAGACGTGCCTCGTCCACCACATTGGGGGGGGTATTTAATAGAAGCAACCTATTTTGAATTCTGGCAAGGTCGCCCTGCTCGTTTGCATGATCGAATTGTTTTTGAAAAAACGGATTCTGACTGGAATAAATATAGAGTAGCTCCCTAATGAATAATATTGAAAAGTATGTGGCTAGGCAAACCTTTTTGCCTCCCATTTTTACTGAGCATCCAAGCCCTAACGTGGGGTTGATGATTACTTTACCTGCATTTTCTGAACCAGACTTACTCGAATCCTTAGAAAGCTTGAAGGCCTGCGAACTTCCTATTTGTCCGGTAGAGGTGATTGTACTGATCAATCATCCCGTAACAGCCACCGACCAGCAAAAGCAATTAAATAATCGTATAAGTTTGGAGGCTCAAAATTGGGCTAAGAAAAACAATACGAAACAATTGCAGTTTTTAGTATCGCATCCTATTGAATTACCAAAGAAACATGCGGGAGCTGGATTGGCCCGTAAAGTGGCGATGGATGAAGCTACCGTAAGATTACAATATTCGGAAGTGGAGAATCCCGTCATTGCTTGTTTTGATGCAGACGCTACGTGTTCATCTAACTACCTTAAATCCATTGAGCTTCACTTTACTCATCATCCTAAATCATTGGGGTGTTCCATAAATTTCGAACATCCTCTAACGACTAATACCGATGATTTTTTAAATGAATGCATCGTCCAATACGAACTGCATTTACGTTATTATCAAGCGGCTTTGGTATATGCTAAACATCCACAGGCTGAGTTTACCGTGGGTTCTTCTATGGCTGTTACACGTAATGCCTATGTGGCTCAAGGGGGAATGAATAGACGAAAAGCTGGGGAGGACTTTTGGTTTATGCTCAAACTGATGATGGCCGGTGATATTTCGGCCATTGAAGAGGCAACGGTATATCCATCTTCTAGAGAATCTTTTAGAGTTCCTTTTGGAACCGGAAGAGCAATGACGGAAATGAACGAGAAAAAGGACCATACCTTTTTTACAGCTCCATTTTCCAGTTTTGAACGATTACGTGTGTTTTTGGAAGGCGTGGATGCTTTATTTGACGGATCTGTCACCATTAGAGATGAATTGACGTTGAAATTCTTGGTGAAAGAAGATTGGCAGGAAATTTTAAAAGAAATTAGAACTTACACTACGGATTTACCCAGTTTTCAAAAACGGTTTTACCGGTGGTTTAATGTGTTTATGGTCATGAAATTCTTTCATTTCATTAGGGATGAAGGCGTAGCGGATGTACCTGTATTGAAGGCATCTAATGCATTAGGCCCTAAGTTAGGTTTGGCTTCTGATTTTATTACCGCTAATCAGGCTTTGTTGTTTTTTAGAACAAAAAAAAGAGTGCAACCATCCGATTACACTCGTCATTAAATTACATAGGTATACGTAGTCTTTTTATTTGGATTCGGCCTTTTTGGGAGCTGCCTTTTTAGCCGCAGGTTTTTTAGCCGCTGCTTTTTTGGGAGAAGCATCTTTCTTTTCAACCGCTTTTTTTACGGGAGCAGCAGAGGGTACATATGTGTTTTTTATTTTTTGTCGGGTAACTCCAGCAGAGCCCATTACCCTTTTGCCTTTGGCCGTTTTTTTATCACCTTTTCCCATAATTTTATTCTGTTTTTTGGTTTAAGAAACTTAAACCTGATATATGAAATAATTCGGTTTAAAGGTAACAAAGTTTTTGAATTACTTCCCTCTCCAAAAAAAGGCTGTTTTTAAGCGAATGACGTTAATAACAGCCTTGAAATAGTTAATTGGGTTAGAATATCTCTATTATTTCATCTTTTCAGATAAAAATTCACTCACGTTTGCAAATTTAAATTCGGGATATTCAGCTAAAAACTTGGCGCTAATCAAACCGCCCATTAACGGTCTGTTGGCAGGAGGATTTAATTCATTGGTACTAATGGGTTCTGTGGTTACCTTATGATTAGGAACGCTATTTAATACCAATTGTGCTAACTGCATTCGGTTTACAAAATCGGTAGATGCGATGTTATATATACCCGTCTTTTTATCCTTCAGTAAAAGATAGGCCGCCTTAGCAATATCCATTGCATTTACTGGGGTTGCGTATTGGTCGTATGGAAGTTTTAAATGATGATGTTCGCCACTTTGTGCCAAATTGAATAATCGGGATACAAAGTTTTTATTCCGAATTTCGTTTCCATAGACATTCGTAATACGAAGGGACAAAGCTTCTTTGTTATGTTTGAAAACCAAGTTTTCAGCTTCTAGTTTATGACGGGCATAAACATTAAGTGGATGTACTTCTGCATCTTCTGTATACGGCCCTTTCTTTCCGTCAAAAACATAATCGGTTCCAATATACAGGTACTTGGCATGAAGTTTTTTTGCAATTTTCAGAGTGTTGATGGTAGAAACCACGGTCTTCTGATAGCTCTCATCTATATTTTCTTCACAGTAGTCCACCCATGTTAAGGCACCACAATTAATAATAATATCTGGATTAAAACTGGCGACATCAAAGTTAGTACTCGCCTCTAAGTCCAAGGTGTTAAAAGGGACCGTTTCTTTGGTTTCGAAGGAGAAATGGGTTCCAACAACTTCCATATCTTCTTTTTGACTAAAAAATTTCAACATATTTCCCCCCACCAATCCAGAGGCTCCAAAAATTAATATTTTCATAATCTTTTATTTTGTATTCAGGCTATCCAAGCTTTTATTGGCTAATGCCATTGTCTTCAATTATTTGGAAGTCCTTCTAACAACAAAGGATTTCCACTCAAAAGTAGTTTTTATGCGGATATAATAGAATGGTAAAAAAGAAGTTTTATATCAAAAAGTAAATTAATTTTGAAAGAGAAAACCTCACAAGAATTACTATGAAAAAGTTTCTAATTATCCTAGGTGTATTAATGTTGTTAATCATTGGTGCCCTAGTAGCTATCCCAATGATATTCCAGGCCGAATTGCAACAATTGGCATTGGATGAAGCCAATAAAACCGTGAAGGCAGAAGTGACCATGGGCAATTTTGATTTAAGCTTAATCCCAAATTTTCCTAAGTTGACGGTTGAAATAACCGATTTGGCTGTCAATGGAAAAGGTGATTTTTCAGAAATTTCATTGTTTAAAGCCCAAACAATTACCACCACATTGGATTTAGCCAAGCTATACAATGGGGAGATTGAAATTCAGGAAATAGGTTTAAGTGGAGTACATGTATATGTATCGGTTTTAAAAGATGGAACAGCTAATTACGATATTACTTTACCCGAAGAAGTAGAGCCCATTGCCGGGGAGGATGCTTTAATGGAATCGGTGCCTACCCCAGAGGTAGCCACAGGTGAAACGGAAGAAGAAACAGAATTTCAAATGAAGTTGCAGCGTTACTTTATTCATGATTTCAATTTGATCTATGAAGATCAGCAAGGGGATATGTATTTTGAAATGAAAAACTTGAATCACGAAGGGAAAGGAGATTTCACCTTGGCTCAATTCATTTTAGAAACAAGTACCCAGATTGAATCCATGAGTTTCAAAATGGACGGAGATGCGCTTTTGAAAAAGGCAAGTTTAAATTCCGAAATCAACATGGCTATGGATATGGATCAAATGCGTTTTCAGTTTGATACTACTTTTATTCAATTAAATGCGTTGATTTTGAACATAGATGGTTGGTTGGCCATGCCAGGTGATTCGATGGATATGGATTTAAAAATGGCGTCACGTAACAACTCCTTTAAAGAACTATTTTCTTTAATACCCAATGCATATATTGCCGATTATCAAGATGTAAAAGTCAAGGGAAGCATGTCGTTTCATGCGGACTTTGATGGGGTGTATTATGAGGAATTGATGCCTGCATTCGACATCGGGTTAGAAGTGAAAAATGGATCCGTTCAATACCCGGATTTACCAGCTACTGCAAAAAATATTGGGATTGATCTACGTATTAACTCTCCAGCTGGTGATATGGGTAGAATGGAAGTGAATTTGAAAAAGGCACATTTAGAATTGGCAGATAATTTCTTTGATATGTCGTTGTTGGTAAAGAAAACCATTACCAATCCAACGATGACGGGTAATTTCAAAATGGACTTTGATTTAGCGACTATCCCTACTATGATGCCGGTGGAAGAAGGGGAGTCCTATTCAGGAAAACTGAAAACCGACTTAAATTTTAAGGCCGATTTGAATAGTTTGGATAATGAACACTACGATAAAATGGAAGCACATGGTTCATTTGAAGCTTGGAATATCGAGTATGATGATGGTACGGGTGGTATACCGATGGAGATTCAACATGTGGCCATGAATTTTGATATGAATAAAGTGGATTTAATGGCTTTTGATGCCTTGGTAGGTAAAAGTGATATTCATGCTACTGGAATTTTAGAGAATTTTATTCCTTGGTACATGAGCGATGAAACCATTTTGGGAGTAGTTGATTTCCATTCCAATTATTTTGATGCAGATGAATGGATGGAGGATGAACCTGAAACGGCTGAAGAAATGGTGGTTACTACCGAAGAAAATTCAGTGTCATCCAACCAAACTGGGGAGCAGAATACGGGTACTGAAATAGCTTCGACAGATACTGCTGTGGCTGAAACCTATGAGATCCCTACCAATATTCAATTTGTGATGAATTCAAATATGAAGAGAATCGCTTATGATAGTATGGATATTCAAAACCTACTGGGTACCATTAAAATTGAAAATGGCCAGGTGTTTTTTGAAGGTGTATCTATTGAAATGTTTGAAGGGAAGGCTTCTATGGATGGGGTTTTTGACCCAACAACTCATCCTGCAGCACCTAGTTTTGATTTTAAAATGGGAATCCAGGATTGGTCGATTAACACCTTAGCGAATACCTATAACTCGATAGCCAAATTGGCCCCTTTACTGCAAGATGCGAAGGGAACCTTTTCTTCGAGTGTACATACACACGGTATTCTAGATGGAAATTTAGAACCCATAATGGAGAAACTGTCTTTCGCTGGGGATGCAAGTACAAACAAAATTGAAATTAATAACAAAAACTTAGAACGCCTAAATACGGTAACGAAATCTAAAAACTTTAACCCCATGAAAGCGGAGGATATGAAAATATCCTTTAAGTGTTTAAATGGCGTTTTAGAGGTAGACCCATTTGATGTGAAACTAGGAACACAGTTGGCCAATGTTTCGGGGTATTCTAATCTGGATCAAGACATCAATTATTTGATTAAAACCAAATTAAAAACGTCTGAAATGGGAGCTGGTGCAGATGCATTGATTGGTCAAATTAATAAGGCCTTATCAAGTAACGGAGTGAAGGCAGAAGTTCCAGATTTGATTCCTGTAGTGATTTCGGTTACGGGTAAAATGGATGACCCACAATTTAAACCTGTTTTTGGTGAAGGAGAACAGTCAGATGTGGTGAAAAACCAAGTAAAGGAATTAGTCAAAGAAAAAATTGAAGAAGTAAAAAAGGATCTAAAAAAAGAAGCGCAAAAGGAAGCAGATCAAATAATGAAGGATGCCAAAAAACAGCAAGCTGTTTTAATGGCAGAGGCCCAAAAACAATCAGAAAATCTTAAGTTAGAATCAAAAAAACTAGGAACTCAATTGCGAAAAGAAGCGGAAAAACAAGGCAAGGAATTAATCAAACAAGCAACTAATCCATTAACTAAAATTGCCGCAAAAAAAGGAGCGGAACAGATGAAGAAAGAAGCCGATAAAAAGGCGAAGCAACTAGATGTAGAAGCGGATAAACAAGGCAAAAAACTAGTGGCAGAAGCTAAAAAGCAATCCGATAAAATCCTGGAAGATGCGAAGAAAAGAGCCGATGCTGAGATAAAAGATTTTTAAGCAACTGGCCTTTTTTTGTTAGTTTTCAAGAATTTGGTCAATTTCATGAAAGGCCTGATCCCCTTTTATTACATATTGTATGGCGCCATTCGAAATGGTTTGAGCTGCTTTACCGTAATGTTCTTGAGAAGATAACATAATGACGTTTACGTCTTTATTGAGATTTTTCACCTCTTTCAAAATGGCTAAACCATCTTGCGCATTTGCTTCGATACTGTTTAGTTGGTAGTCTAAAATGATAGTGTGCGGATTGTTACCGAGATGTTCAATGCATTGTTCGCCTGTTTCAAAACATTTGACGATGTTCATGGGGTTTTGCTCCAGGTGATCTTTTAGCATTTCTAACATCATTTGGTCATCGTCAACCACGAAAATTAATTTTGAGTTCATCGTTGTTTTTTTTGTTGGTTATTAAAATATTAAGATAATTCAAGAATAGATTGGTGACAGTTATCAATCAATTCAGAGATTTGTAATTTACTTTTTTTAGTTATTTTTTTTGTTTTTAAAGAGGATTCTAATTCTAATGCCAAATTAGAATTGACGTTCATACCCATAAATATGAAATGCGGTTTACAGGTATGAATGATGCTTTTTACTTTGGATACATTGGAGTTTTTTAAAGCTATTTGGAGTTCTTTAATATTGGATTTCATTGATTTCAAATACAAGCCAACATATTTATGTTCTCTTTTTTTATCCCCATTACAAAATTCTCGTAAGTAGGATAAGTTGGTAACCTGTGTATTTGGACTCAGAATAGGAGGGGAGGTTTCTTTTTGATGGTTTTTATTTACGACATAATCACTTTTGGTATACACCCGAGTTATTTCGGAAAGTAATTCGTTACGACTAAATGGTTTAGGG
>CAJXZP010000027.1 GCA_913062955.1 uncultured Flavobacteriales bacterium
GAAGTCCCACCCGTAGTAGATCCAGTGACTTGCGCATTAGTCCCGCCATTACAAGCAATAGCGCTTGTTACCGATGAAGCAGCTACTAATGTTATCGGTTCATTTACAGTTGTGGAAGCAGAATCGGTACATCCGTTTTGATCTGTTATTGTTACCGAATACGTCCCCGCTCCTAATCCGGTTTCCAAAGCTGCGATTCCTCCCGTGTTCCAGATATAGGTAAATGGGGAAGTCCCACCCGTAGTAGATCCAGTGACTTGCGCATTAGTCCCGCCATTACAAGCAATAGCGCTTGTTACCGATGATGCGGCTACTAATGTTATCGGTTCATTTACCGTTGTGGAAGCGGAATCGGTACATCCGTTTTGATCAGTGATGGTGATGCTATACGTCCCCGCTCCTAATCCAGTTTCCAACGCTGCGATTCCTCCCGTGTTCCAGATATAGGTAAATGGTGATGTTCCACCGGTAGTAGATCCGGTGACTTGCGCATTGGTCCCACCATTACAAGCAATGGCGCTTGTTACCGATGAAGCGGCTACTAAACCTGAGGTTGGTTGTGTAAGGGTAGTACTCGCTATAGACGTAATCGAATTATTGTCTGTAATGGTAACTGTATAGGTGCCTGCGGATAAATTTGAGATAGTGTTAGTCGTTGCAGTGGTATGACTAATATTAGCACCATTACTCCAAGCGTAGCTGAAATTAGCGGAGCCATTTGATGCGGTAGCGGTTAATGATCCGTTGGTTAACCCATGACAGGTGACATTCGTTTGATTTGTTATGGAAGCAGCTAAAGGTGGCGCTAAACTGATGCTGGTGCCCGAAATGTCGAATGAGAAAGTGGTTTCATCGGGGTCATTATTCTCAATATGTATTTCCGCTTGCTTATTCCCCAATGTGGATGGGTCAAAGGTGATATCGAATGTGGTGAAACCATTGGTGTCCACAACGGCATTGGGTTGTTTTGAAATGGCAAACTGACTGGCGTTAGTCCCCGAAATTGAAATAGAAGGAATGCTGGTTAAGAATAAATCGGCTGCACCCGAATTTTTGATCGCAAAAGATTTAACCTCTGCTCCCGTGTTTGGGTCTACCTGACCAAATAAGGTGTCTCCGAATACCGAGATTTCAGATTGGTTAATACCAGTAACGGGACCCAGGTATTGCTCGGTAGACATGGTGACAATACACCGACCAAAACAGAGTACGCTGTAATAAAATTTAAGTTGTTCCCCTGGACTCGGGATTACATTGGTAAATGCATCTTGTGAACCTTGTAATTGAAAAGTACCAGAAGGACCCTGTTTCACATAGAAATTGAGCGTTTTATCCCGCATGTCCAATTCCATCTTAATTTGGTCGCCTTTTACTAATGCAAGGCCAAATGGAGTAACTACGCCATTTGAATAAGTTTCTCCTGTTTGCATGTAAGAATACTCTTTTGAATATGCGCCTAAATTATGCCTGTTATTTGCCGTATTTGTTGATCCAACCCCCATAGTTATTCCTTTAGAGGATGCTGCGTCAATAAATACCTCGTCAATTTTAAGGATTAAAATATACACCGCATTGGTATCATCTAATACCGGACCACCATACATCGTTGCAGGAGGGAAAAATTGCAACTGGGAGGTTACACTATAAGAGTTGTTATCAAATATCATATGTGTTTGACAATTAGTACCCCCATATTGTTGGGCGCATGCACACTTATTAATACCCACACAATTTCCATGACCGCTACAAACTCCCGCATTATTTGGGTGAATCCCACTACATGTGGGAATAATACTATCTGTTATTTCTAAACTGGGAGAAGTATCAATGTATTCAAATCCTAATAGTGAGGTAGACCCATTTGAAGTATTTACGGTTAAACTTCCCGAAGCTCCCGATCCTACAATTGCCTGAATTTCGGTACTTGAAATTTTCTGAAAAGAGTTGGCATGGGAACCACCAAACCTAACGGAGTCTACAGATCCGGGGAAATTACCTAAAATGGTAATAGAAGCTCCCGTAATAGCGGTGTCTGGTGAGAAGGAGGTGATGGATTGCGCTATCCCAGAAAAATTAATCAGGAAGAGAGCGATGCAAACCAGGGAATAACGGGATTTGTTGCGTAGCGACTTCCCTTTTTTAGAGTGTCTCCAATGGTAAGCGTTTTTAATGATTTTCATGTTTTAGTTTGTTGTTGTTCAAGGAACAATACTAAAACCAGAGGGAGTTTGATGGGTTGACCTATTTGAGCTAACCCTTGCCTTATTTGGTAAACTGCTAACCGAGGGTTGTTTTATTTTCGAGTACCATTTCGGTAGGACTGGCGTCAAACTGCGCCTTAAATACCCGGTTAAAATAGGAGATACTATTAAATCCGCAGGAGTAAGCTATTTCAGAAATACTTCCGCTATTCTGTTCTATTTGAGATTTCGCTAATTCCAAACGTTTTAATCGTAAATATACCTGTGGCGTTATTTGGTAATGCTCTTTCACCAAACGCTGAAATTTAGAAAGGCTCATCGCAAAATCATCCAGAGATTCATTAAAGCTGTAATCGGGATTACATAGGTTGTGAGCTACCGTTTCCTCAAATTGAATTTCAAAGGGGAGGCGATTATCTTTTGGAATCGAAGTTCCGGCAGCGATAGATTGCAAAATTTGTTGTTTTAATTGGCCTCTATTTTCTAAAATAGTTTTTATCCTTATCGCTAACTCTGTGCTATTAAACGGCTTAGCTAAGTACGCATCCGCCCCTTCCTTCCACCCTTCTATTCGGGTTTGTTCGGTCCCTTTAGCGGTTAACAAAACCAAAGGAATAAAGTGGGTTAACTTTTCTAATCGGAGTTTTTTCAGCATCTCCATTCCATCCATTATCGGCATCATTATATCGGAAACAATTAAATCGGGTAGATGTTGTTTAGCGAGTAATAGACCTTCCACCCCATTTTCTGCTTCCAATACATTGTAATCATCCGCCAGTATTCCCCGAATAAAGCTTCTGATGTCTTGATGATCTTCTACAATTAATACCAGAGGTTGCTCTTCCTTTTTATTGGAGTCGTAAACGCAATCATTTGATGTTTTCAGGAATCCGTTAACCGAGTTTTTGCCTGCTATAGGAGCATCCAAAGTTTGAGGTGTACCTATATCGACTGGAGCAGGAAAAGGAATGGATATGGTAAATTTCGCTCCTTTACCGGGTGGGCTTATTAAGTGTACCGTACCTCCTAATAATTCGGAAAATTCCTTAACCACCGCTAATCCGATCCCACTACCCGTTAGATTGGATTGGTATTTATTACTGGATTTATAAAAACGATCAAAAACATAGGGGGAATCCTCTTGATCCACCCCTTTTCCAGTATCGAGAATATCCAAGATGAATATTTCATTTTTTACTTGATACGATATAAAAACAGCTCCCTCCTCTGGGGTGAATTTTAGCGCATTAGACAATAAGTTGGAGATTATTTTTTCTAATATTTTCTTATCCGAGCGTCCAATTTCATCCCTACTTAGAGACCGTATATGAATCTTAATTCTTTTCTGTTCAATCCAATTTTTATGTTGGTTGACTATGTTATTAATGAGTGAACTGGGGTTAACCAGGCCATTTTTCACTTCGATGTTACCGTTTTCAGATTGTGCAATATCCAATAACTGAACAATCAACTGGTTGAGTTGCTCACTATTTTGTTCCACTAATTTTAAATCACGAATGGTTTGAGGGTCCAAGGTGTTCTTCTTCTTTTCCAAGATAGCCGAAACCGGCCCTTTAATCAGCGTAAGAGGTGTTTTTAGTTCATGAGATACATTGGCGAAAAAATGGGATCTAGATTTATTTATTCGTTCCAGCTCCTGCCCTTGTTCGGCTACAGTGTTTAACGCTTCTTCGGTAAGTTCTTTCTCTCTTTGCAAGTCTTTGGTACGGAAGTCAACCTGGTTTAAAAGGTCTATTTCACGTAATTTAGCCCTTCTCTGAGTATTCCAAAACAGAAAAATAATGAACGTAATAAGTCCTAAGCCCATGAAAACCTGAAAGCCCAATACTTCATAAAAATAAGGCGTGAAATAAATCGGTAGGGTTTGAATCACAGAGCTGTATACCCCTTCGCTATTTTTCGCACGTACTTTAAATATATATTTACCCGGGGCCAAACGGGTATAGGAAGCAAAGCGATTGAATCCAGAGCTTTTCCACTCGGTATCGAATCCCTCTAATTGATACTCATAGGTTATCAATTCGGGCGCAAAAAAGGAGGGTGCTTTATACGAAAATCGAATATCTCGAAATTCCTTTGGGATACTAATTTTAGCTTTCGGGTAAACCAAAGAATCACCGAATGCAACTTGGTTAATGATCACGTTTTTTAATACCGGGCCATTTATTAATTCCTCGGTGTTAAACGTAGCTATTCCTTTAATCGTTGGATAGAGAATCGTATGCTTATTTAACATGACGCTTGCAGGCTGAAAGCCTCCATTGGTTTCAGAATTCCCCATTCCATGTGACTTATTGAAAACCTGACAGCTTATTTTTTCAAGTTTACCTTCGGCAAAGTCAATTAATGATTGTTTGCGTGTTTTAAAAACGCCTTGATTACAGCTCATCCATAAAAATCCTTGGGAATCTTCGTTAATGGTAGATATTAAATTATCAAATAAGCCATTGGATGTATTAATTACAAAAAACTTCTCTTCCATTTCTAAGATTAAACCATCTCCATACGTTCCAATCCAAGTTCGCCCTTGCTGGTCAAAGTAAATATCTCGAATGGATACTTCAGATAAATGATTGAAAATTGATTTATGAATAACCGTTCCATTTGTGTTAATTATTTTATATCCATTCCCCTGTGTAGCGACATACAAAAGACGATCAGGCGAAATTACAAACTGTGTGACTCTTGCTTGAGTAATGGACTCCTTTATAAGTGTAGTCCACTCCCCATTTTTAAGTTGAAATCCCCCCCCTCTATCCGTACCTGCCAATAAGCGATCGCCCGTAGTATCATAGAGCAAGGCCAAAACAATACTGCTTTCACCTCCCCAATTTTCAACCGGTTTAAACCCGATGTCATTATTTCTATTACAGGTAGCAATTCCATCTCCAAACGAACCTACCCATATGTTCCCAATCGTATCGGAGGCAATAGACCAAACATCCGAGGACGACATTTTTACTTGGTATGTGTAAGGAACAACGTGTTTATTAGGTTCCTTCCAATAAAACTCACCCGAATTGGTGCCTATCCAAAGGTTGTTTTGATAATCCTGATGAATAGCGAGGATTAATTCATCTTTTAAACCATCCTTCGTATCCATATTGGATATTGGATTTGGGGCCAAACGAACTAAACCACCTCCATTTAAACCAATCCATATCTCCTTATTATCTCCTGGGTAAATACTCGAAATTTCGCCAGGAGGAAGTCCAAATTGGGAAGTCCATTGAATTATTTGTTTCCCATTTTTCTTAAAAAAATGATCCGTTCCACCCCCAAAAAAGAAATCTTTCCCATGCGAAACAAATTGACGTGATAGTAGGTTATAATCGGTTTTCCATAAAAACTGAGAACTCATTTTTACCGTATCAATTTGATATAGTCCACTTTGATTTGCATGATATACAAGCCCTTGGTCATCCAATATAATGGCTCGACCATCTTCCGAACTCTTACTGTTTGCCACAAACTCCAAATCACTACCGAGTTCTCTTAACCTGTAAACTCCAGTGGAACTGGTTATCCATAAATTTTTATTCTGATCCAGAATTACCTGATCAATGAGTTCTTCCCTTAGTTCTGGATAAGGGTAAAATCGCACTTTATTATTTATTATTTCAACTGGACCCTGTCCCTGGATAATTGCAATAATAGAATGGGGGGAAACTTGTAGTAAGTCCACTACTCCTTTTCCGGGTAATCCATTATGGGTAGAATAATGGTGGAGTTTATTGTTTTTTAAATGATACAGACCATTATTTTCTGTCCCCAACCACATGGACGAATCCCTATCTTCCAGCAAGCTGACAATACGTGCGTATTTCAGTTCGGGAAATTGAAGTTTCTCAAATTCAATTCCATCAAATTTGGCAACTCCTCCATAGGTTCCTACCCATAAATACCCATCACTCGTTCTAAGAATAGTATTCACGGAGTTTTGAGGCAATCCATCTTCGGTGGACCAATGCTTTAACCGATACCCACTTGGATCTACTCGTTCTTGCCCGGTTAAAACACTCACAAAACCAAGCATAAGAATCAGGCTTAATAGCCGCGTTATTTGTTTATTAATAGATCGCAGTTTCGTATAGATTGAATAGTGTGGTTTGATGAAATAAAAATAGAGTTTTCATATGGGATAGTAGAAATTGAATTGGAAACAAAAGTGATTTTTTTTAACAATACAACACTATCTAACCACCTAGTATTATAGTAGTTAACTCCTTCTCTATTTGAATTGTTAACTTAAAAGCTTAGATGGTCTTCTGTATACGCAAAAGTTGCTATTTGAATTTACCAATGAATGACTCTGCTCAAAAGCTTGATTTGCATATTTGATTCGGGCAGGATGGCTTCGCATCCTTTCTGGTCCTAATTCCGAGTCAAAAGCGCGTATCACTTCGTGATCCTGCTTTTTTGCTTTTATACCTGCGCTCAAAAAATGAGTATTGCATTATTGATTATTGGGCAGGATGGCTTCGCATCCTTTCTGGTTCTAATTCCGAGTCAAAAGTGCTTATCACTTCGTGAGCCTGCTTTTTTGCTTTTATACCTGCGCTCAAAAGATGAGTATTGCATTATTGATTATTGGGCAGGATGGCTTCGCATCCTTTCTGGTTCTAATTCCGAGTCAAAAGCGCGTATCACTTCGTGATCTTGCTTTTTTGCTTTTATACCTGCGCTCAAAAGATGGGTATTGCATTATTGATTATTGGGCAGGATGGCTTCGCATCCTTTCTGGTTCTAATTCCGAGTCAAAAGCACGTATCACTTCGTGATCCTGCTTTTTTGCTTTTATACCTGCGCTCAAAAGATGGGTTTGATTTTTTATTGTTGGGCAGGATGGCTTCGTATCCTTTCTGGTTCTAATTCCGAGTCAAAAGCACATATCACTTCGTGATCTTGCTTTTTTGCTTTTATACCTGCGCTCAAAAGCTTCGCTTTTGGACTTGTTATAAAAGCAAAAAAGCTCGATACTTTCGTATCGAGCTTTTGATTCTTAGTGACCTCGGCAGGATTCAAACCTGCAACCGCCACAGCCGTAATGTGGTATTCTATTCAGTTGAACTACGAGGCCCTGTAAGCGGCTGCAAATATAGATAGAAAATTCAATGTATACCTAGTCTTTTGGAAGAAATTTAAATATTTTTTTATGTCTTTTCTCTCCATCGGATTTAAAGCCTTCATTCCCAATAGTAACAGTCCCTATTTATTTTTCTTTTTTTAATTGACGTTTCAATTTTCTTTGAGATTTCTTAGTCGCTTTGTCTTTTTGCTTCTGCAGCTTCCCTTCTATCTTTAATCTGGTTTTACTTTCCTTGCTAAATTGTTTCCAGATATCCTTGTAGGCCTTTTTGGCTTCTTTTCCTTGTTTCTTTTTGATTCCGGCATTGGCTTGGACTCCCTGCAACTCAATTTTTATGAGGTAATTGATCCATCCTTTTTGAGTATTCCGCTCAAAATAGATATCCTGCGGTTTTTTGAAGTACGAATATTTGTTATTGGTCCGGACCACGGTATTCCCAATAAAGCTTCTAAATCTCTTGGCATGATGATTTTGTACTTTTAGGAATTGAAATTTAAAATCTTCATAAAAGAGCCCCATTTCACCAAATGCCAAACTATCATTCCCAATAACCTGCATCGTCATTTTATCCACCTGACCGCTGTTTATGGATGCTGAGTAACACGGTTCAATGTATGCATTTAATAAAGTAGCGTCCATACTCCCTAAAGAAGAATACATGAAAAATTGGTTGTCTGGAGTTAACATTTGATACTCCAGTTTTAAATACAAATTTGCCGTATCTAAGAATTTACTATTCATCACAATAGTCAACACAGAATCTTGATTTAGGCGAACCGTATCGTTGGTGAAATTCAATGCTTTAATATGTGTTCGTGTTAGTTTAATCACCCCACCTTTACGGCCTTCTTTCGGAAATTCTTCGTACCGTATTTTCATATCCTCTACCTGCACACTATCAAAGTATATTTTCATAGGAACCTTTTTAAATACCTCTGGAAGGATCTCTTTATGTACATCCGTTTCCGGTGCATTGCGTTTATCCTTAAAAACATTCAATAAGGGCCCCTGCACCCATATTTGACTTCCTTCTACTTCGAGGTCGTAAAGCAATTTATCAAACCTTAGATCCAGTACACTCACTTTTTGAATATTTAAATCAAATACATCTTTCTGAATCCCTCCTTTATGCAAAGCATACTCTATTCGAGGAACCGTAGGTGTGAGACTCATACGGCTCAATTCTAACGATTGGTTTTTGGTAGAGAGCCAAAGCTTATCCGCTCCCACTTCGTAGAGACCATCATCCACCGTGGTGTAAATGTTTTGAACACTCAAACCCACGTTATTAGCCCAAAACAACCGGTTAGAGTCCCGTTTCTCTCCTGGGAAAATATGAAAAGTGTCGACTGCTAAACTAAAGTGATCCATTTCTAGAGGAGTGGCTCGGCCATTCGCATACGTACGTAATTGCACATCCATTTTATTTACATCTATATCGTGTACCTCAATAGATTTAAACAACTTAAAATCAGGAACAGACGTAGGCATTATGAGCGAATTATTCGTCTGACTCTTTCTAATATCTGCCTCTAAGAACCCGTTACTACTCACTATTTTTTCTATAATTAAAACAGAATCAGTTAGGTAGGAATAAATATCAGGGTTATTAAAACTTACTTTAGGTAAGTAAAAACTCAATTGTGTTTTATTACTCCCTCCCATTAGTTCGCGATTATTGAAATACACCCCATAAACATCCAGTGCATTAGGAGAGAATGAATACTGGACACTATCCACATAATGACAAAAATTAACACCAGGTAATTGCAGACTTAAATCTTTCAGTTGTAAATCAAAATCGGAGGAGTATAAAAACCGATTTGGTGCCCATACCGAGGTTTTGGATATTTCGAAGTCCTGGGTGTACAAATCCAATTGCTTCACTTTTATCTCCAAATCATTCTTTGCCAGCTCAAAGTAACCGTTATTAATGGAAAAACCATGGGTCCGAATCATTTGAAACATTTCATTTACAAAATCAGATGGTAAGTTTTGAGGGAGTTCAAATGGCTTGGCGTTCTGTTTCTTTTTTACGGGAAGTTTGAATTTAAAACTAGGATCGTACAAGACTACCTTGCCAAGGGTTAATGTATCCATATTTTGACGTCCTAAAACACGGAATTCTGAAGCGGTTAGTTTCGGTATTTTTACTTTCATTAACGCAACAGTATCGGGTAACTTAACTCCAAATCCAGGCATCAAATTAAATCCACTAATTTCCAAATTAGAGTCATCCGATTTTCGGATTGAATCAATGCTGACCATGTATTGCTTCTCTTTAAGAGGCATAAAAAGTCTTTCTGCACCGAAATTATTGGAATCACTCGTTAATAACAGTTGTCCAAGAGATAATTTACTAGAATCTGCGACCAACAATTCGGTATCAAAAAAGCCCTTTGAGAACTTAATTAAAGAAGCGCCATCTTTTTGGATAAGTACATCCATGCTATCCAAATGAACATTTGCCAGTTTCAATATTTTCAATCCCTTTAAAAACTTTTCTAACCCACCTTTTTCGATTGGTATAGTACTGTCTGGACTAATAATATTGACTTTAGCCTCCATTTTATGCAAGTATACTTTGCGAATGTCAATCTCAGGAATGGGATATAAATGATCTAGGTCTACCCCGTTAACGATCAATAACTCGGTTTGAGTATTCGCTATAAATTTCACACCACTACTATCCGATATATTGGGGGTGATCGCCCAATCTTTTAACTTTAATTGTCCTCCTCTCGAATCAATACTTAAAAATGAAATGTTTAAATCGTGCTGCGATTGGGGTATTTCAATTTTTACTTTGCGAACCTCAATTCGAGAACGACTAGAAAGTAAAAACTTATTCTGCTGGATACTTTGTTCATTTAAAACAAAATTATCCAGGTGAACATTCACACTTCCGATTTCATTTCTACCCTTATTTAAGTCTACTTTCCCATCGATAATATTCAGTCTCTTTACCGAATACCCCGTAATCTTATCGGTTAAAAATAGTTTTAAATCGATGTTAATGCTTTGCTTCTGGTTATTTTGGTTAACTAGTTTAAAAACAGGTTCTTTTATGTTTAATATCTCTATGTCAATTTCATTTTCTAAAAGGATCTCACGGGGTTGAACTCCCAATAATTCAATAGATTTTATTTGGATATCTCTAGCTCTTTTGAATTTACTTTTGCCTCCCATAACGGAAACATCCG
Source organism: uncultured Flavobacteriales bacterium (assembly GCA_913062955.1). Lineage (GTDB taxonomy): Bacteria > Bacteroidota > Bacteroidia > Flavobacteriales_G > Salibacteraceae > CAJXZP01. Next base: position 10,515 of record CAJXZP010000027.1, read on the forward strand.
TTATGATAATGGAGCTGTCATAGGTAGAGACCTCCAGTTTTCCAGCAGTAATCCTATCGCCATTCGGAATTTCAAATCGAGGATTGGCGACATCCATTTTTAAACCTTGAAATTCAGGATAGTATACTTCTTCGATCAGATCGCTTGCATCTAAAACAAAGCCTGTAAACTCTAAATTTAAATCCTTTAACTGAGCGGTATCATGGGCGGTACCAATTAATAATTCGGCATTGGCATGATTTATTATTAATTGATGAAGTTGGTATTCATCAAAAACACCTAGTAATAATTTTATGACTCCATTGTTAACCGTGGTATCCCTATGGATTTTTGCAATGCTATGTTTCGATCGTTTCTTTTTTATAGACCCTAAAACCGCATGGATACTTGTATTGTTGAAAATAAGGCTATCCACTTCTAATACATTTTCGGTGTACGCCTTTAAAAAATTTAAACCAATTATTCCTGCATAGGGGATATCGGTTTGATACTGATTCCAATGACTGAAATCAGTATCAAAAAATGGATGAGAAACACTATCTATTTTTAGGTTATACACTTCTACATTATTAGTCAATGTGCTAATGATCAAGCTGTCAAAATGCATTTGATGAATTCCATCTCCAAGATCAATGGTTTGATTTTTAACGAGTACGGATACGGACTCTGTAAAAAAGAAACCCTTTTGCGCTTCCATTGCCGCACTATCCAAGAGGAAGTTCTGAATGGAAAAAGAAATATCGTTCACCGTATAATGAACCGGTACGGTGTCGTTCTGAGAAAAGTCTAAATACAGGTTATTGACTCTAAAGTCATCAATTTGGAAGGTCTTCACAAAACTTTGAACTTCCTTGTAAAAGTTACCTGTTTTGAAACTGAAATTTTGTTTTTTCTCTGGGGCTAGTAATTGGTGAATGGCAACTACTGGCTGATCTAGTGAGAAACTTTCTATATGAAGCTCCTTTTCCAAGTACACGCCCAAAATAGATTCTAAATTGATTTTTGCTGTTTGAGCGGAAAATGATATCTCTGTATTGATAACTGTATTGGAATCCATTCTTTGATAAGCAAATCCGTCCAGCGTTATTTCACTTTCTCGCCAATCAATCAACAAGTTGTTAAATTCCACCGTGTAAATCCCTTGCGAATATTCCTCTACCTTATCCTTGATAAGTCTACCGGCTAAATATCCCGTAACCTTAGCAAAACTTAGCACCAGTAGGAGTACGATTGCCAGAAAAATAAGGGTAATTTTCAAGCGTGTTCGTCCCCTTAAATCACCCTTCGGGGGCGTCTTTGTCTCTTCCTTTACGTTATTTATTTTGTCTTCCTCCACCACAAATACAGGCTCCAATAGCCCTATATATTGCTAAAATAAGTCAAGAGGAGCTTTACACATAGAAAATACTTCTGAATTCCACATTTCACCCATTTCGCTCCCATTTTTCAAATAGAATATTCAAGTTGATCTTCATGGGTAATTAAGCGACTATTACCTAAATATCACTTTAATATACCAAGCATAAATTCCTAAGGTTTATCTAATTGTAATATTTTCCAAATTTTATTTGGTCTTTAAAACCAATGTAGTCATCGACCTAATATCATTAATATTTACGGTCTTGGGCACCTCCAGAAAATCTACTTCCATTTGGGGTAAGAAGTCGTCTATTAACCAATTATAATCCACAACGAATCTATGGGTTCCGTCAGGTAATCGAATAAACTTCCCCTTTTGATTCGGTTTCAAATTTAACGTGTGACTAGAAACGAATCGGCAAAACACCTTCCCTCCTCCTTTGGCCAGTTTAATGAGGTCTCGAAACATGGCTTCAAAATGTGGCTGACTCTTTGCGAAATGAAGAACAGCATTACAAATCACAAAGTCATAGGTGGGTTCGGTTTTGGACAACACTCCCAACTCACCTACCCTAACCCTCACATCCGCATCGAATGATTTTCTAATTTCTGCATTTAATAATTCTATTCTTTTGGGATCTTTATCTACCCCAACACATGAGTGCCTTAGCTGAGAAAACATCCATAAATTTCGACCAGTACCGCACCCCACATCCAAAATGGAAATAGGTTGATCAAAATATCCTTTTTGCAACAAATCAATCAGATACATATCTGTATTACCTAATAAGTGCTTTATCTCTTGTATATTCATAATGGATTCCTAATGGAATGATATGTGAACTATTTGTGTATAACCCGTTTTGAATTAGCTATCTGAACCCAATAATATTATTTAATATTGAAACTATAGCTCAAGTTTAAAATCATACGATGAAAATAAAAGTAATTCTTACCAGTATCCTTACCCTACTCCATGTATTGGCTATCAGCCAAACCAAGTTATTATACACCCCTTCGGGTAAAGCTATTGACAAGGGAATTAAAGCGCATGACAAGGAAAATTACAAGTCGGCTTTAAACTATTACAACAAGGTGCACCCTGGAGATACCAATTATCATTTAGCACAGTATGAGAAAGCCATGACCTATTTCGCTATGGAGGATTTTGAATCAGCGATCGAGATTTCAAAGAAAGAAATTGGGGATATTAAATATGTAACCAATAGCTTTTATAATCTCCTAGGGAATGCATACGATGAAGCGGATCAAAAAGAAAAAGCCATTGAAGTTTATACCGAAGGGATTTCTAAGTTTCCTACCTTTTATCGCTTGTATTACAACCGAGCGGTTACACTCGAGCGCATGGAGAGGCCCCAGGAGGCCATCGAAGATTTGAAGAGAGCGTTACAGTACAATCCTTATCACGCTTCCTCCCATTTAAAAATGGCAAACTATGCCAAAGAGGAAGGACAAGTTACCAAAGCGATGATGGCGTACAACGCCTTTTTATTATTAGCTAACTCCAAAGAATCAGAGACTCTTTCGGAATACAACGATTATTTAGGAGAGGAATATGATAACGACCCAATTGACATCGAATTATCTACCGATGACTATTCAGATATGGATGAATTGTTAGCTTCAGGTATCACCCAAAGTAAAAAGTACAAAACCCCCAATAAGCTGTCTCTACCTATGGTAAAACAAAATTACCTATTGATGACTGAGCTTCAAAAGCGTACCCTAACGGATGGTTTTTGGGATTCTTTTTACGTGCCCTTTTACCTAAAAATAATGTCAGACGATAAGTTTAATGATTTGATGTATTACCAATTACGTTCCGCCACTAATGGGAGCATTGTTTCGGTACTAAATAAAAATATAAAGGCCATTAGCGCCTTCCCTGATTATGCCGGTCCAGTATGGCAAAGCACCCATTCTGACCGCAAAGAGCTGTATGATGGAAAGGAACAAGAAGTTCATTATTACTGGGCCAATTCAAGTGCCATAGAAGGACGCGGAGTGGTTGTAGACAACGAACCTACGGGAGTTTTTGAATACTACTTCTCCACCGGACGTATCCAAGCACTAGGTCATTACGATATGGATGGCGAACGTAATGGATCCTGGGTTTATTATTTTCAAAACGGGAATATATCGGGAAAAGAAATGTACCAAGAAGGGGATGTGATTGGATTGGATACCAGTTTTTATAAAAATGGATATGTAAAATCATCTACGTCCTATATGGATGGTAAACCAAATGGAAAGGAAATGAATTACTCGGGATTTGGAATCCTTCAAAGCGAGCTCATTTATGAAAATGGGGACCTTTCCGGTCCTGCCAAATATTACAATGAGGTGGGTACTTTAGAGTATGATTTAAATTATTTGGAAGATGAAATTTCGGGTGATTTTATAGAATACCACGACAATGGTCAAATATTTGAAAAGGTTCCTTTTGAATTTGGCAAAAGGCACGGGCAAGGAATTCGATTTTATGATAACGGTCAGAAAAGCGGTGAATACCATTATGTGCATGGAGATTTAGAGGGGCCACTTACCAAATGGTACCAAGACGGAACCATCAAATCCGAAGGAGAATACAAGGAAGGAATAATGGTAAATACCCAAAAGGACTATTACCCCAATGGAAAACTAGAATCAGACCAATTGTATGATGAAAACGGAAAAAAAACCGGTCGTTACAAAGAATATGATGAAGATGGAAATTTAAACCTTCAATTAGATTACAAAAAAGGAGATTTGATCGCCTATGCCGTTTTTCAAAAAGATGGTTCTTTAATTAAGGAAGCGAAAAAGAAAGGAGGAAACTTTTTGTTTGAAAACTTCTATTCCGATGGAACAAAAAAAGCTATTGGCTCGTATGTACCGGGTAACAAAGGGAAAGATGGGGTGTGGAAGTTTTATAACTATAATGGTAAATTAGATTCTGAAGGATCCTACTCTAGTGGAGAACAATATGGACAAAGTATTGATTATTATCCTTCCGGGAAAAAGAGGAAAACCACTACTTATAAGCACAACGAAGCCAACGGCCTATATGTAGAATATTATGAAAGTGGAGCCGTTTCGGAACAGGGATATTACGTCAATGACGAACAAGAAGGATTATGGATTTCCTATTACCCTAACGGGACTATTTCTGGAGAGGCATTTTTTGTTCAAGGATTGTTGAACGGACCCCGAAAATCATTTTGCGTGAATGGAAAAATTGATTTAGTGGATTATTACGATAGAGATCTCCATACGGGATATGATGTTTTTGATACCAATGAAGTAGTCATTCAAAACGTGCAAATATCGGGCGATTCCACTCTTTACGCTGTTAAATATGCTACGGGTGATTTATTACGAAAATTTACTATTGTGGGTAGTATTTCGCATGGAGAATCTATAAACTACTACCCTTCTGGGCAAGTAAAGGCAAAAGGAAATTATGTCAATGGCAATAAGAATGAGGAATGGGTGTGGTTTTACAGCAATGGCCAAGAAAAACAAAAAGGATGGTATGCGAACGGCAGTAAAGAAGGTAAATGGGAATATTATTATGAGAATGGGAAGTTGAAACTGATTGAAAGTTACTTGAATGGATCATTAAATGGTGAAAGAACATGGTATTATCCAAATGGAACACTAGAGGTTCAATACCAGTATGCATTTGGGAAATTGAACGGAAACACCACCTATTATGACGGAAATGGAGTTATTCAACACATCCGCTTGTATACCCATGGAAAATTTGTAGGATATTCCTATTTAGGGGCGGATGGAAATCCTATAGCTGTAATTCCTGTAAAAAATGAAACGTGCGAATGCGTGTCCTATTTCAGTAATGGCAAAAAATCACGTGAATTCTCGGTAGCGGGAGATAATTTTAATGGACTATATACCGATTATTATGAAAATGGTCAAATCCATGCGCAGAAAACGTATAAAAACAATCAATACCAAGGGGACCACACGTATTACTATGACAATGGTCAAGTAATGAAAGTAACGCATCGAATTGATGATGCCATTGAAGGAGTGGTCAAACACTTTAACGTGGATGGTTCTTTACAAAAAACAGAAATGCATGTACAAGACGAACTGCACGGGCCAACTACCTATTACAAATCGGGGAAAGTGGTTAAAACAGAGATGTTTTACGATGGGGTTTTAATTTCGAAATAATGAAGCATATTGGATTAGTCGTAATTTCTATACTCATTGGCTTTGGGGTGTTTGCACAACCTCAAGCCGAGCTTGAAAAATACCAAGCTTTGTATCCGGGGATGCAAATGGTAGTATTGGAAAAGGTCGAAGAAATTCGAATTGAGCAATACCGAGGCAAATTATTCATTTATGAAACGACTTATACCAAAAACATGTATCTCACGAAGGATGCTGGAATGTTTAGGGAACGGGAAATAGGGTTCTCGTCTTTTAGCTCCATTAGTGAAATCAGCGCCACTACCCTAGTTCCTACGGCAAAAAAGTACAAAAAGAACGTCACCAAAGAGTTTAAAGAATCAGATGATTTAAACTCGAGTGTTTTTCATGATGACTCCAAAATTATCCGTTTTAACTTTCTTGGATTGCAAATGGGAGCTATTACTGAATTGAGGTACAAACGAAAAATAAAAGACCCTCACTTTTTAGGTCGTGCGGTTTTACAAGGAAGGTTTCCTATTGAAAACCAAGTATATCGAGTAGTTGTTAATGCGGATATAGAAGTTGAATTTACAGCCTATTTAGTACAACAAGATTACATTACTTACACCACCTTTAAAGAGAACGGGAGAACCATTTATGAATGGACGGTTAAAAATGCTCCCGTCATCCATTCAGAAAAATGGGCTCCAGCAATGAGTTATTATTTACCACAGGTGTTTCCTCGGGTGGCGAGTTATACCTATAATGGTAAAACTACCCGGGTATTAGGAAATGTAAAAGACTTATTTACGTGGTACGAAACGTTTGTAGACACCGTAAATACGGACACGGATAACCCGTTGATACAAGCCACGGTTGATTCCATAGTTACCGGGGCTACGACAGATTTGGAGAAAGTGAAACGGGTATTTGAATGGACCCAAGAAAACATCAAGTATGTCGCTTATGAAGCTGGACTCGGAGGTTTCGTTCCTCGTTCGGCCATTTCTGTGTGCACCAACAGGTATGGTGATTGTAAAGATATGGCCAGCACCATCACCCATCTATTAAAGTATGCCGGAATTGAAGCCCATCTCACATGGATTGGAACCAATGCGATCCCCTTTACTTACGACCAACTCCCTACCCCTTCGGTCGACAACCATATGATTGCCACCTATATTTCGGAGGATGGCACGCATTATTTCATGGACGCTACGGGTAGGTACATGCCATTTGGTATGCCCAGTTCATTTATTCAAGAGCAAGAAGCTTTGATCCGATTGGGTCCCGGTTCTTTTGAAACCCTAAAAGTTCCCTTGGTAGCACCGGCTCAAAACGCCATTGACGATAAAATTAACGCCACCTTAGTAGATGGTGTTTTTACTGGAAGTGCGGTGAGTTCGTTTAACGGTTATTACAAACAAAATTTGGAATATAAAATTGAAGATCAAACTCCGGATGAAAAAGCCAAATTCTATAAAGGGTACTTACGAAAAGGAAGTAATAAATTTATTCCGGATGGCTTTGAAGAAAGTCATGCCTATCCCGATGAGCAACCCTTTGAAATAGCCTATAACTTCACCATTGGTGATTATGCAATGGTGAATGGGAAGGAATGGTATGTCAATTTGAACTTGAGCGACTTCTTTTCAGGTGACAAGTTAGATCCCGAGAGAAAAACGCCTTTTATGTTCAAGTTTACCGCTAAACAAACCGAGACTGTCGCATTCACAATTCCAGAGGGGTTTTCACTGGACTATACTCCAAAACCTTTAGAAATCAATAATGAGCTGCTGTATTTCAAGGTTAGTTATACCGTTCAGGATAAAATCATTACCTTGAATACAGAATCTTACAAAAAGAAAATTTATTACCAAGCATCGGATGTAACCCTTTGGAACACCAGTGTTAACTCCATTATTAAATCGCAAAAAAATGTCGTTATCCTTAAGAAGACTAACTAATTCTATCCTTTTATTATTATGGATCTCCCTACCTGGTTTTGTTTTTTCAAAAACTCAATTAAATACGTATGATTGGGATCTGAAAATGGAAACCCCAGTAATACCGGACTCTTTAAAAAATGAACCTCAAATATATTTCAAGAAATACCAAAAAGTAGAGTTTGCTTTTGTAGACAAAAAGTTCATTCAGATGGAAGTTTTACACGAATTATTTTGGGTAAATTCAGACGAAGCAATCGATAGAAACAACAAAGTATATATTCCTATGGGAAAAGGGATCGATGTTCTTTCGACTAAAGCACGTGTGATAAACCCAGATGGTAAAATAACCCAATTGGATGAAGAGGACGTAAAGGAACTACGAGATGAAAATGAAAACACGGCCTATTATTTTGCTTTAAAAGGCATCGAAATCGGATCCTACATTGAATATTTCTATGTGATTAAAAAATCTGCGAGTTATACCGGATCTCGGAAAGTAGCGCAAGAATTAGCTCCCGTGTTTGATTATCAATTTGATCTGATATCCCCGCAACATTTAATTTTTGCTACTAAAAGCTACAATGGCTTTGGCGAATTGGAGGAGGATACATTTGATGAAGAATACAATCATGTGCTAAAACGAGTGAAATATATCCCGAAATTTGAAAAAGAAGATCAAGCCTACAATTTCCCGAATAGAATGGCAATCATGTACAAACTAGAAGAAAATACAGGTTCTGGTGCCCATCATATCATCTCCTATGAATCTATTGGTAAAAACTTGATTAAGTCCTACACCGTTTCTACCAAAGCAGACGCAAAAGGAATGAAAAGTATGATGAAGTCAGCCGCAATAGATGAAACCCAATCGGATTTGAAGAAGCTTCAAGATTTAGAATACTACTTCAAAACCCATTTCAGTATTTATCAGTCCAATACCCCTGATCTAGCTGATTTATCGTTTGTTTTAAAAAATAAGGTATCGAGTTCTCAAGGGTTTCTTAAGTTTATGGCTTTGGCCTGTAGGCAATTTAATATTGAGTATCGTTTTGTCATTACTGCCAGTAGAAAAAGTATGGCGTTTGATCGGGATTTTGAGGCTTACAACTTTCTACAACAATATTTAATGTACTTCCCTCGGGAAGAGGTATATATGAATATGGAGGATAAATTAGAACGAATTGGATTTGTAAACCCCGATTTTCAAGATAATTATGGTGTTTTCTTTAAAAAAATAGAGGTAGGAGATATTGTTTCGGCTACCTATAAAATCAAATGGATTGAAGCTCCAGGTGCGCATGAATCTATGAGCGAAATGGACATGAAAATCAAGGTTGCTGATGATTTCAGTTACTTAGAATTTGACTTAATCAATTCTACTTCTGGTTTCAATTCGTATAATGTTCAGCCCTACTTCGGATTAATTACTCCCGAGAAGGAAGAAGAATTAAAAGAAGACTTAATAAAATGGGTAGATCCAGACATGGATTTACACGAGGTAAGCGCTGATAATACAGGCTATGCCAATGTGGGAATTAAACCCTTAGTTATTAAAGGAACCTTTTCTGTAGATAAATACATTGTTCCGGTTAAAGATAAATACTTGATCAAATTGGGTCTATTTATAGGACCCCAAGCGGAAATGTATCAAGATGGAAAAGCACGCACCTTACCTGTAGACATGGGCTTTAGAAAGAATTACCATAGAGTCCTTAAATTTGAAATTCCTAAAGGATATAAAGCTACCAATTTGGAGGCCATCTCAATGAATGTTTTAGCTCAAGAGGAAGATGGAACCGTTTACGCTGATTTTATCAGTATCTATTCTTTAGAAGGCAATATCCTAACGGTTACTTGTGATGAACGCTACCACAAAATTCATTATCCCGTGGCGCAATATGAGGACTATAGGAACGTGATCAATGCAGCCGCTGATTTTAATAAAATTGTGATTTATTTAGAAGAAATTTAATGGACCAAGATTTAATACTCGACTTTGAGGAGAATCCTATCGCAGGAATTAATGAAGCCAATGTGCTTTACAAAATTTGGACGCGTCCGAAAGATACCATCCACTTTCTTTTAAAAAACCACCCAGGTAAATACATGCCTATACTTTTAGTTTTAGGTGGTATTTCCAGTGCTATCAGTAAATGGTCGGAAAAAAATGACGTAGGAGCGGAGGGGTTTTGGTTAGGTATGGTGTATGCTACGGTAGGTGGCGCCTTATTAGGATGGATCTTTTATTACATCTATGCGTGGGCTTTAAGTGCCACTGGAAAATGGTTAAAAGGTACCGGGACAGCCATTGAAATGCGAACAGTGGTGAGTTGGTCGCTCATTCCATCTATTGTTACCCTTTTATTGATTGTGCCCGAAGAATACTTTTCCATGCGAATTAATGACATGCTGTACGCAGATTATATGGAACGTGAATCTCTATTTCTTATGGAAGAAATTGCCTTGTATCTGGTAATTGCTATGGAAGTGATATTAGCCATATGGGGGATCTATATTTCCATAGAAGGCGTGTCCTATGTTCAAGGATTTTCGAGATGGAAATCATTTGGGAACTTAATACTCCCCATCCTGGTCCTTATTATTCCGGTGTTCATAGTGGTATTCATTTTCGCCAGCTTATAGATCCCCTACCTTTTAATAAAAAGGTATAACTACCCCTCTAATTACACGTAGGTTAACACCTCTTATTTAAAGCTATGATTAAAATCGTTTCATCTCTATTATTACTCGGGTTAATATGGGTTCCAATGGGTGCCTGGACCCAAGAAAAAAGCACCTTACAGCTGCATATTTCTGGCTTGGAAAATACCCAAGGTCAAATCATCGTATTTGTACACCATGGACCTGCAGGGTTTCCACGCAAACAAATGTACAAAGTGGTCAAATCAAGCGATTTAAAAATACCTGAAACAACGGTTACTATTGAAGGGATTCCGTATGGAAGTACGGCTATTTCCCTCTTACATGATGCGAACAATTCAGGGACAATGGACTATAACTGGGTTCATTATCCGGTGGAGAAATTTGGTTTTTACAAATTCTTTAAGGTCACACTTTCCGAACCTAAGTACGAGGATGTCGCGTTTCAAGTGGATGCTCCCGAAATGGAATTGGATATCGTCATGCAATAAATATACCCGATGAATTGGGGGAATACCGATCCCCAAATTAAGATTTATGATCTCCCCTATTTCTACATGAAAAATAGCTAATAAAATAGTAAATTTGCACTCGCTTAAACGAACCGGAATACAACAATCCGGATGGTTATAGCACCAACTAATAAAAGTGTTTAATTAGAAATAACATTAGATATGCCAAAAGGAATTTTTACCGTACCCGTTCCCGTTAACGAGCCTGTTAGAGCTTATGCTCCAGGAAGCGCTGAACGTGAGTCTTTATTAAAGCAATACGATATCATGTACAATAGCACTATTGATGTGCCAATGTATATTGGAAACAAGAAAGTGACGACTTCTAATAAAAAGTCAATCACTCCTCCACACGATCATCAACATGTCATTGGATCTTTCAGTTACGGTGATAAAACACATGTACAAGATGCCGTAGATGCCGCTTTGGCCGCTAAAGAAGGTTGGGAAAATTTAGGTTGGGAACATAGAGCTTCCATTTTCTTAAAAGCAGCAGAGTTATTAGCCGGTCCTTTTAGAGACCGAATGAATGCCGCTACGATGTTAGCGCAATCCAAAAATGTGATGCAAGCGGAAATTGATGCTGCCTGTGAATTCATTGATTTCTTACGTTTCAATGTACAGTTCATGGTGGACATTTATGCCAAACAACCGCAATCGGCTCCAGGTATCTGGAATCGTTTAGAATACCGTCCTTTAGAAGGATTTGTATTTGCTATTTCGCCATTCAACTTTACCTCTATTGCGGGTAACTTACCTGCTTCTGCAGCTATGATGGGGAATACTGTGATTTGGAAACCATCGGATACCCAAGTGTATTCGGCAAAAGTAATTATGGATCTTTTCAAGGAAGCTGGAATGCCTGACGGTGTAATCAATATGATTACGGTGGACGGACCAGATGCAGGGGAAGTTATTTTCAACCATAGAGATTTTGCAGGACTTCACTTTACCGGTTCTACGGGTGTATTCCAAAACCTTTGGAAAACCATTGGGAACAACATCCATAAATACAGAACGTATCCAAGAATTGTAGGTGAAACAGGGGGTAAAGATTTTATCGTAGCACACAAATCATCTCATGCAGCACAAGTAGCTACGGCTATTACCAGGGGTTCATTTGAATTTCAAGGTCAAAAATGTTCTGCTTCTTCTAGAGCTTACGTTCCTTCTAACATTTGGGAAGATGTAAAAACCGCTATTGTAAATGATGTAAAGTCATTTAAAATGGGTTCTCCAGCCGATACAAGTAACTATATCAATGCGGTCATTGATGAAAGAGCTTTTGACAAAATTGCTTCTTACATTGATTTCATCAAGGAACAAGAGGATGCGGAGATTATTGCAGGTGGTACGTATGATAAATCAAAAGGATATTTCATTGAACCTACTGTGGTAGTTACGACCAACCCAAAATTCAGAACTTTATGTGAAGAAATTTTTGGACCTGTCATGACTATTTATGTATACGATGAAAATGAATTTGAAGCGACTTTAGAGTTGGTGGATTCTACTTCTGATTATGCCTTGACTGGCGCTATTTTCTCTCAAGATATTTACGCGGCTGAATTGGCCACTAAAAAATTGAAGAATGCAGCGGGTAACTTCTACGTGAACGACAAACCAACAGGTGCTGTGGTAGGTCAACAACCATTTGGTGGAGCTAGAGGTTCAGGTACAAACGATAAAGCAGGTTCTGAATTGAACTTGATTCGTTGGACTTCTCCACGTATGATTAAAGAAACGTTTGTTACTCCTACGGATTACAGATATGAGTGGTTAGGTTAATCCCTACCCTATAACATTGAAAAATCCCCTTTCGTTGATTCGAAAGGGGATTTTTTTGTTTCTTGAGTTAAATAGGACTAGGACAAAGACTAAGACTATGACAATGACAATGACAAAGGCTGAAAATATTGCGTTCGTTGCCTAGGAAACGGAAAGAAGAAGCAGGTAAAACGAGGATTTTCACACCAAGGCCACTAACCAATAATGGGTGTTAAATAGTCAGGTCGGAGCTGTTCTGTATTCAAATCGTAGGGAGTCGCTTCTTTAAACTAAACCTTATTTTGTTCCCTAAGAAATACCCGCTCTTGGGAATAATAATTATCTTTCAACCCTAATCTTTACTTACTTACTTACTTACTTACTTACTTATGAAAAACATCGTTATCCTTTTTATTACTGTCTTTTGGGCTCCCTCCTTTGTACATGCTCAAACTCATTTTATTGATTTTATTGATCAGGGACATTCCAATTACCGAAGTGGAAATTATTCTCAATCCATTATTTATTGGGATTCATTATTTCAAACCTCTCCTTCTTGGTTCAATAATACATTTGGTGTACTTATTTCTGAAGCCCAAGAAAGGGATTCTACGGCTATCGCTTTTATTCATCAATACAGTAAAAGTAATTTGGAATCCAGTAAAGTTATGGCTCCCATGTCACTTTACTTCACCGTGAGAGATTTAGATGACGGTTTGAATTACAATCAACTTATTGCAAAACTTAGTGCAAAGGAATATAAACCGCAAGAAACTAATTCTAGTTCTGCAAATACACTTTTAGACTCTCTATCCAAAGTAAGGGATGACTCTTACTATTCGGCATTGTATTATACCGCCACGTTTTTAGAGCTGCAACAAAAAGTGGATTTCTCCCAAGAGCAACAAATAAAGTGGGCCAATACTCTGCAGGTAATAAATAGAAACACCAATGAACAAAGATTTATGGAAGTCAAGGCCTTAAAAAAATACCTTGATTTTGTATATAAAACCGCCTATTACCATTTGAATGTTTACCCCGAAGACTCCTTATTCGCAGTTAATTTTAGTCCTAAAGACATAAAAGATTTAAGTTATTTCTCCATTTTTGAAGATTCTACCTTGAATTTCCCCTCTATTTGGGATACCAAAAAAGAGATCATTGAAAATAATATAACCGTGGATAAATCCAAATACCTAGAATACGGTGCTTTGAATGTAAGTAGTTTTCCTTCTATGGAACATTTGAATTGGCTTAAATCCCTGTATGCGAATGAATCGGGGTTTGAGTCGTATTGGATTAAAAAATCACAAAGTAATTGGAGTTCTTTTCCAAACGAAGCCATTATGGCCTCCTATATAGATTCTTTAAGCTCCTCGAATCAATGGGTGGTTTTAGATATTTGGGGAACTTGGTGTGGATCATGTATTAGAGAACTACCCACCTTAGCTGAAATGGATTTACAACAAAAAGAAATGTTGGACCACCCTATTAAATTCCTCACTCTAAGTTACGGCTCCAAGGACCTAGATACTTTCATGGATACGAACTCCTATTCCTTTCCGGTTATGGAAATAAATAAAGAAACTATTAAAAACCTTAAAGTCACGAGCTATCCAACGACCTATTTAATATCACCGAACCACCAATTCATGATTCTACCCAGTTTTTCAAACAAAGTAGAAATGATCAAGCTATTTACGATGCTGGATTGGTAGGGATGCGATGAACCTTCTTTGGAAGAGAAATATTTAACATTCGAACTCTCCTAAAAAAATCCCTCCTTGAAAAGCGCAAAGAGGGATTCCTGGTTTTATCTACTTCACTCCAATCCAAATCTCCGCTTCACCATTGGTAGGATCCATGGCTTTTTCGCCATACACCTCTATATCGGTTTTATAGGTTCTATTTAAGTCGCTTTGCCAAATTTTTGTCCACGCATCAATAACGGCATTCTCGGTCAGATTCCCTTTAGCAGTAAACGTTTCGTATTCGGCTACAGGAATGGTTTTAACCGTTAAATCCTTTGGAACATTCTCACCACTAGTTACTTCAAACCCCAACATCATCGTATAAGGTTTTGTATGGTCTCCTTCATAATCGGTATACACGGCATACATGGTGGAACAGGCTAAATCGCTTAGTTTTTCCGCAATATTGGCCTGCATGAATTTACCCCATAACTGAGGAATAGCTTGCTCCGCTTGTCCGGCATCGTTACGGGTTCTTATTTCCATTCCAGCAATAAGTAATTCTTTTGTAATTGACTTTTTCATATGTAATAATTTTAGGTTTCCACAAAACTAGAAGCAGGAAAGACAGATGGTGTCAAGGGTGTTTTTATCTTTCTTAAAAAGGGGTATCCGCATTTTCTGTTTATATTTTCACCTTCCTTCTATCCCATTTGTTTTGTCCTGTTTTTCGTCTTTAAAACCATCTTAACCCCCATTATTTTTAGGGTTATTTCCATTATATTAATCCATACACCCCCATCTGAAATATTTCACAGCAACAATTACAGGTGTAATACCCTTAAAATCAATATTTAAGAATTGATCTCGTCATTTGAATTACAAATATGGGATTTGAACTACACCCATTCACCTTGGCCACCAACCGCTAAACGAAAACTCGTTGCAATCCTACAACTCACTCCCTAATTTGGTCATTGTTTACAAATACATTGCCATGGATAAACCGATACAAAAAAGCAAATTCAAAATCAAGACATACCTGTTTATTGCCCCGGGATTGGCGGTACTATTTGGTATTTCCTATTTGGCTTTTACTGCGAATTCAAATGCCATGTATTACCCAAATGATCAATTACAGATTGCGGAGATCATACAAGGGGAATTTTCAGAATCCATTTCTACCCATGGAACGGTAATCCCGAGTCAAACCATTCAAATTGATGCTTTTGAAGGAGGCGTTATTGAGGAAATCATGGCGGAGAATGGGCAATCTATTGTGAAGGGTACTCCCCTATTAAAATTGAGTAATATGTCCTTGTCGTTAGATTTCATGAACCGGGAAACTCAAATAATAGAGCAAATCAATAACCTTAGGAATACCCGAATCAATTTAGAGCAGAACAAACGTAATGTACAAGAACAGTTGATAGATATCCGTTATGAACTGATCCAACAGGAAGCACAATTTGCCAGAGACAGTGTATTGTACCACCAAAATGTGATTACCCAATCGGTTTTTGAGTCGAGTTGGAATTACATCCAGTATTTACAAAACAAAAAGGCGCTATTGGAAAACAGAACCCAAACGGATGAAAAATACCGATTAAGTCAGATGCAACGTATCGACAATTCCATTCTCCTTATGGAACGCAACCTAGAAGCAGTGAGAAAGAGTTTAACCCAACTCACGGTCACGGCTCCATTAACGGGCCAATTGAATTCCTTTCAACACGAACTGGGAGCAACTATGCGTAAAGGCGAGCGTATTGGACGGATAGATATTATGGATACGTTCCATATTAGAGCACATGTAGATCAGTATTTTCTCAATCAGATTGAAATAGATCAGTTGGCTCGCATAAAACTAGATGGAAAGGAACAGCACTTATCGATCGCAAAGATATTCCCTACGGTAACGGATAATCAATTCGAAATACATTTTCGATTTAAGGATCAGCAACCAAAGAATTTACGGAGAGGCCAAAGTGCTCCCTTAAAAATTCAATTAAGTAATCAATCCAAAGCAGTACTTATTCCTAAGGGCAGTTTTTATTCCTCTGGAGGGGGTAAATATGTATTTGTAGTCCACGGAAATGAAGCCCAAAAAACCCCGGTGAAATTGGGCCGTCAAAACGATAAATACATTGAGGTAATAAACGGCTTAATACCCGGTGATCGGGTGATCATCTCTCCGTACACCAATTTTAGAAACAACGATTTAATACTTATTCAATAAACGCAAATCAATGATTAACACAACCAATTTAACGAAGATATTTACGACTGAAGAAATAGAAACTACGGCATTAAACAACATCAACATTCGTATTGATAAAGGAGAGTTTGTAGCCGTCATGGGAGAATCGGGATGCGGGAAATCTACACTTCTCAACACCCTGGGTTTATTGGATACTATAAGTGATGGTCAATTAATATTTAATGGTACCG
Source organism: uncultured Flavobacteriales bacterium (assembly GCA_913062955.1). GTDB lineage: Bacteria > Bacteroidota > Bacteroidia > Flavobacteriales_G > Salibacteraceae > CAJXZP01. The sequence continues at coordinate 27,066 of CAJXZP010000027.1, forward strand.
ATGTGAGTCAATTTAAAGAATCGCAACGCGCTATTTTGAGAAAGAACCAAATTGGATTCATTTTCCAAAGTTTTAATTTAATTGATGAGTTAACCGTATTTGAAAATATTGAACTGCCACTCACTTATCAAAACATAGATAAACAAAAACGAAAGCTTATGGTCACTCAAACCTTGGAAAAAGTGAATATGGGACATCGGGCAAACCATTTTCCGCAACAATTATCGGGTGGACAACAACAAAGGGTGGCTATTGCGCGTGCCATTGTACACGAACCCAGGTTATTATTAGCGGATGAACCTACGGGAAATTTGGATTCCAAAAATGGAACAGACGTCATGAATTTATTAACGGATTTAAATGCGGAAGGTGCCACTATCATAATGGTGACCCATTCTACTCGAGATGCAAAATATGCACATCGGAAAATCAATTTGTACGATGGGCAAATAATTAGCTCTTCCAAACCTGTAAATGCGTAAGTATGAAATGGACACAATTAATACCTTTTTTACGTTTCTTAAAGCGTAATAAACTGTATACCAGCATCAGTGTTATTGGCTTAGGAATTGGGATGGCATCTTGTATTTTAATTAGCTTATACATTAACTATGAAAGTAGTTACGATCATTTTCATGAGAAAAAAGAACGGATCTATCGCTTAACCTCTAAACTGGATTTTAATGGCGTTATAGATGCCGCTTTGACTAATTTACCTACCGGCCCCACTTTATTAAATGATTATCCGGAAGTAGAATCATTTGTTCGGTTCCGAAGGTTTGGTAACGAAGCCCAACTAAAAGTGAATCAGCAAATACATCCTACCCCCCATGTTTGGTTGGTTGATTCTAGTGTTTTCAATATCTTTAGCTACCCAATGCTGATAGGGAATCCTCAAACTGCCTTGGTAAACCCGAATAGTATGGTGATTAATCAAAGCACTGCTAACCGTTTATTTGAAAATGGAGATGCCTTTGGGAAAACCATTCAAATCAACAATAGTGTGTATGAAGTCACTGGAATAATACAGGACATTCCTCATCAAAGCGATATTCAGATCAATGCCTTAATAAGTATGTCTTCGCTCCCCCAACGATTCATGGATGCACACAATCAAGATTGGTTTCGGATTGGCTTTTACACGTATTTGTTATTTAAGCACCCGGTGGACATCCCCAATTTTGAGGGCAAACTGATTGATTTTGAGAAGAAGTATGTGCAGCCCTGGAGTTCAGAAAATCAAATTGAGGCTTCTTTAACCTATGCCATTACCCCCATCACCGAGCTTCATTTTGATAATACCAAAGAGTACGATCAACCGAAGGGAAATAAAACCTATCTATTAATTTTTAGTATTCTGGCCATTTTCCTGTTGCTTATTTCGGTGATAAACTACGTCAATTTAAATTTAGCTCAAGGCAGTAAACGCGCTAAGGAAGTGGGCGTTAGAAAATCATCAGGCGCTCAACAAAGCGAAATATTCCGACAATTTATTTCCGAATCCTTTCTTCTCTCTCTGTTCGCTTTATGGGTTGGGATACTCTTTGTTTGGGCATCGCTCCCCTTCTTTAACCGTATTATCCAAGTCCAGTTATCCATGCGTGAATTAATAAGTCCCGCATTTGTTATAGTGGCCTTAGTCATTTTTGTAGTCGTTACCCTATTAGCGAATAGTTATCCTGCTTTGCTCTTGTCTCGTTTAAATCCCATTCAGGTATTGAAAGGAACTTCAAATAAGGGAACGGATACCCGAAAACTGAATAACAGTCTTTTGTTTATCCAATTTTTGTTTTCCTTATTTATGATATCGGGGACGTTAATGGTCCAAAAACAAATGGATTTTATCTCTGAATACTCGCTTGGGTTTAATAAAGACCAAATTGTATCTATTCAAATCCCCAGTGACACCACCATTAGGAATCAAATAACGCCTTGGTTAAGTACCTTAGAAAGTCAAGAAAATGTAATTGCCACCAGTCAAACACGAATGCCCAACGGAGATAATACCGGTCAGTTGATGTTTCGAGTGGAGCAAGATGAAAAAATGGTGGAACAAACTATCAATTACATTTTTGTAGACGACCAATTCATGGATGTTTTGGGACTAAATATGGAGGCGGGTCGGAACTTCGACCCGAATATTGCAACGGATCAACAACAGGCTTTTATTGTAAACAAAACAGCTGCTGAAGCTTTTGGTTGGTATAATGAATCGCTAGATAAACGGATACAATGGGGTTTATTGCCTAATGGACAGGCCGAACATGATGGAAAGGTAATTGGAGTTGTAGACGATTTTACTTTCCAATCTCTACATACGGAACTGGCTCCCTTGGTATTGTGCTATAATCCAAGAGGAGGAAATTCCTTAGCCATTCGATTCAATACAAGTGAATTACAACCGGAGATCACTAAAATTCAATCCAAATGGAATGAACTGGCCGGAGGGTTTCCGATGCAATACGGTGTTTTATCCACCTCCATTTCCAATAATTACCAAACAGAGAGACGGATGCAAGATGTACTCACCTATTTTAGTTACATCGCTATTGCTTTGGCATTGGTTGGTTTATTTGCCTTGGTGACCTACAGTTTGCAAAGACGATGGAAGGAAATTGGACTCCGTAAAATACTGGGAGCCAATAACACGCAATTGGCGTGGTTAATTGGACAACAGTTCGGCATCCTACTTTTAGCTGCTTCTGTAGTCGCCTCACCATTGGCCTGGTATGTTTTGCAGGATTGGCTCCATGGATTTGCGTATAAAACCACTATGGGAATCCTGCCCTTCCTTACGGCCATTGCCGTATTAGGAGGCTTATCTGTAATCACCATAAGTTACCATGTTTGGAATATGAGTCGCATGGATCCTGTAGATGCCTTAAGAAGTGAATAAACAGAATTAGAAAACTCCTTTAAAAAGGAGTTTTCTTCTATTAAACTTAGGTTTTGGTTTTATCTCGTTTTAACTCCCGTAATAAACCACCATCTACCAAATTCATGATCCTGAAATTGTTACCTGTTTCTCCTAGGAGACACCGTTCTTAATACATGGTGTTTCCATTCTGGGTTGTTTTGGGAATTTCTTGGATAGCATCCCAATGCTCTATGATCTTTCCCTGGCTATCAAATTTGAAAAAATCCATCGTTACATACTCTTCCTTCCCCGGCCAAATTTGATGGGTGTGTAAAGCCACTAAATCACCTTCGGTTATACTTCTAATAAACCGTATCGATTTATCCGGATATTCTGTTTGCATTCTATTAAAGTAATCAATAAAAGGTTGCTTTCCATTCCCTACTAAAGGGTTGTGTTGAATGTATTCCTCCCCCACATAAAGCTCCATGGCCCCTTGGGGATTTCCTTCATAGGCCATTTTATAAAAGGCAATGGCATTCTTTTTGTTTTCTGTTAAAGTCATCTTACCATTTTAATAAATTAGTTTATTCCTCCTAGAGACTACGAAATGTTTTTTTGAAAATGAAAACCCAAAATCTCATATCCTTGATTAAAATAAAACTTATGCGAACGACCATTTTGCACATAGGTATTCAATTCCACTGTTTTACACTTGTTGGTTTTAGCCCATTCTTCCAAAACTTGTAGAAACTCTGTGCCCACTCCCTGAGATTGACAGTTGGGAGAAATAATGACATTATCCACCTCCAATTGCCTACCCGAGTATAACCTCACGGTAAGCCAACCACTTGATATAGCTACCAATGTATTCTCTTGGTAACCACCAAAACAAATATAATTCCCGAACTCAAACATTTCCATTTGACGTTCTTTTAAAACTTCCAATGTAGTTTCCGTATTCAGATGGTGTGTTAATTCTAGAATTTCGGTGCAATTCTCTTTATTCAGTTGTTTAATAACCATAGTACCAAATTAGACAAACTTGGAAACACCCTAAAACTTTATGCTTAAAGTTTCAATTGGGGTCCTCGTCTTATTGATGTTACACTCGTTCATGAATTCCATTATTCGATATGAGCCATATTATCCAAACCATCCCATTTAACCACTAATAATTATTTTCACGGATTATCCAACGCAAATAGGTATTCCGTCCCCAAGTATACAGGTACACTCTGTACCCGATTAATGGCAGGGTTAATAAAAAAAAGAACAGTTTTAGAGTAATGCTATAATTAGTCATTAATACCGCTACAAAAACGCCTGTAAGGCGTAGAAAGCAATAGGGTGGTTTTTTCAAATCCATGTCCTTTCAAATAAGCATGATCCGTTCCATCTACATCTAAATCTACATCTAGTTGAAAAGTTATGGGTATACTCCCACACCCATCTATTCTGGCTTCCATTCGATGTTTTCCTGCGGAAATAGTAAATTCTTTAGTTTGCGTATTCGCAATAGTTCCAATCTCCACATTATCTAGGATAATGTGGATCAAACGATATTTATTCATCCACTCTGAACCTCTATGTATAATAAGTTTAGGCATAAATAAATAAGGAATTTGATTCTCTTGAAATAGAATATAATTCCATTTGGTATTTCAATAATTTTTTCTTTTGTAAAAAATATGCTCGAGAAAGTAAAAAATGAGTCACCTCAAATGCTTGGGATAAGAGCCTTAAATTATCATCGTGGTAGGCCGTATTATCAAAGTATTTCCAATCTTTAGACAAATACTTTTCCACTACTTCCTTTACCTCACCTATGATCTCCTTTTCAAATAGAGGGTCCTTAATAAGAGATTTAATCACCTCTTTAAATTGCGTTTCCTTAGGTGCTATTTCTATAAAACGTGCTTTTATTTGGTCAAACCCCAAATTTGCATGGGTAAACTCCAAAGAAATAGAAAAGGCATTTACATGTTCATATTTTGCATTTAAGGTTTCTTCTAAATGGAATAAGTTTTTATACAAGGATTTTATTCTTCGCTCTTTTCCGGTGGCCAATTCCAATTGGAAAAAATAATGATATACCCTCTGATCATTTTCAACTATTTTTTGTTGAATAGGTTTTATTTCCTTTTTAATTTTTTGAAAGACCTTCATACTTTCATTCCATTTATATTTCCTCCCTTCATATTCAAAAGAGTTTAAGTCTATTTCTTTTTTTGAAATTTGAGTTAACGTTTCTAGGTCATTTTTCATAGAAACCAATTCATATACCTGGTGGATTTGAGCATCGGAAAACAAAAATGCTAGCTTATTACTCTTATAGGATAGGTTTTCATTATCCAAATCAAACTTGGGGATAGTATATAAATCGTAATAGCCATTGTATGCCTTATGAAATGAATTGGCCCAGTAATCCTTTTCAAACTCCAGGTGAAAATCTTCTTTGGACATTTCGGTAGATGATTCTTTAAATGGTAACTCCGAGAATAATTTTTGAGTGATCGTTTCTTGGAGCATTCGTGCATCATCTAAAAGTTGATTAGCCGGTGTTCCTGAAGGATTCCCAATGTTTTTAGGACTATCCATTACGTTGGCAATCCGATCCTCCAAACTTGGATGTGAAGCCCATTGATCCGTAATTACTAACTTGGACTTATTGAATTTATTAAGCTCCTCCAATTCTACATTTGGAAAACCATTGGCATATAAAAAATCATTCTTTTTCGCAATTAAATTCATTGCGTAAGTCTGGCTTTCAAACACATTTTTTGGCTTCTTATTATTGGCTATTTGTTTTTCGAAAAAATCCATCACCATAAGAAGAGAATGTTCTGCTAAGGACATACGTAATAAGGATTGCTGGAGAGGTTGATGTCCAGTAACGTTAACGGCAATTCCATCTGCATGAAATTCCATCTCTCTAGACAAGGCCATGTAGCTTTTGTTTACGATTTGATAAACCCATCCTAAAATTAGTTGAATTCCCTGAATGACAAACATTCCTATACTTAAAAAAATGCCAATGAATCCACTAATACTAGCTACTTTATTCATAAACATTTCAAAGGATCCGTTATCAAATAAAATATTGAAAATAATATTATTAAGTCGGTATACATAACTGCCAACTTTCATAGATTTTTGGGAGAAATGACCAAATTCATGTGCCAGAATTGCTTTTAATTCTTCCTCTGTAATGGTATTAATCAGCCCCATACCAATATGTAAATTTTTCTTCACCGGAAAAATCAAACTCCAAAAACTAGAATCATAAAAAACGCTTGCGTTTACTTCATGACTTAGATATACTTTTTTGGGCGAATTGGTTCCTACCACAGTCACCAGTTCATTAATCATGGCAAATAACCGGGGTTGCGATTTTGGGGTGATTTCCAGTAGTTTACTTACATCCATTTTATGGGATTTAAAAATAAATTTCACCAAAAAAACGAACAAAAACACGGATAGTGAAATTAATCCAATGGTTATTCCAAGACCAATCAAATTACGTAAAGAATCTAAAATAAGTAGCCCTAGGATCCCTAAATAATAGACTCCAAAACAAGCTCCTGTTAGTAATGTTAAGTAGGTAATTCCAAACAATATTATGGCAAAAATTACCTTTATGGTTTGTATTTTAAATTCCTTAGAAAGTTTTACTTCCATAGTATGCAAAGTCGAAAAGGTTATTCAAGTTTTGTATCAATTAAGGTAATTGAATTTAATTGGGTCCAAATTAATCAATTTTCGTAAGGAGAATAAAGCACGAGGATGAAGATATTAACAGAGGCTTAATTAACGTGACGAATACGTCCTGTATCGATTAAAAGAAGACAAAAAAGGTCTGTAATGACTTACAGACCTTTTAAAAATTGATGTGGGTAATTACATATTTGCCCGAAGGGTAATGCTTAAGTTTCTACCTGGAGATCCAATATTGGATGCAAACACTCGGTAGTTTTGATCTAACATGTTCTCCAAGGCCACTTGCAATTGAATATGTTTTGAAAACTGAAAAGCGGTACGTAAATTCAAGGTAGCCCAAGCTGGAGTATAGCCTTTTATAGGATCGGCTGAATTGACATGATTATCTTCTCCTTGAAGATTGTAATCTTGCGATATTTTGGCCGCGCTATACATCACGAAAAACTCCCCTCTAAACTGCTTTATTCTTAAATTGAAACTCGACTTACCAAATACGGGTGAAATATGATCGAGTGGCATATCCACTGGATCTGCCTTGATCCGTCCATAGGTATAATTAATGGTATTTGTGATGGAGAAATTTTCGGTAATATCGGCATTCAAATACATATTAAAACCATAAATGTAGGCTTCTTTCGCATTCACATTCATGGTAACCTCACTTAATTCGCCATCATACAAAATGGAATCTTGCCCATTAAACGAAGTGGACATTATGGTAATGGCATCTTGATAGGCCGTATAATACATACTAGCCCCCAGGGTTATTTGATCCTTAATCACCTTAGAAAAACCAAAGTCAATATTGTAGGTATATTCCGGTTTAATGTCTGGATTTGGTACAATAACTTTCCCCGGAGATGAATCAAAGACTTTACTCAAATCATCCACATTGGGTGCTCTAAAACCAGATGAACCTAAAAGGCTAAATCGCCAATCATGCCCTGGCTTTAACACCAATCCGATATTACCATTCAATGCCGTGTTGTTTTGAGTCACGCTTTCAAATGGAAATGGAAAAAAGGTGGTATCCTTAAAATGGGCGTTCAACACCACATTACTTAAACGGAGACCATCGGTTAAAATTAACTTCTGATTAATTTCTATGGAATGCGTGATATACCCTGCAACACTTTGCATAGACGAGCCCCCATCGGGATAACGGGTATCTAAAGTTCCAATAGCACCCGAAATTATATTTTCTGTATATGCCGTGGATGTCACATCGTTGTACCACCCCTCTATTCCATATTTAAATTCATTTTTACCGATTTTTTTGGCGAAATCAAAATTGGCGGTAACAATGTCTAATTGTTCCGTTCGATGTCCTAAATCTTCCTTTTGATACCTACGAGTATGCCGACTTTCTTCAATATTTTGATATCCCACAATAAACAAGGCCTGGTCATACATGGTTCGATTACTTTTTAGTTTTAAAGAATACGATGCAAAGAAGCGTTTTTGCGGACCATAATACCATTGTCCATATTTTGGATGGTCGCCACTTACTTGGTTCAATCTATCGTATCTGGGAATATCAGATGTATTGGAAAATTGTAGGTTAACGATATGTTCTATGTTCTTATTGGGTTTAAACATAAACTTTTGTAATATGTCGTACTGCGTATAACCGGATTGTTTTTGAATATTCACCTGCTCATTTACAAATGTAGAATCCTGTCCATTTACTCGTTCTACGTAGAATTTACGTTTTCCCCAATCTCCGTAAAATGGATTTCGGCTTCCTCCCTGACGTAAATCACCAAAATTAGAATACGAAAAAGAAGTTAACGAACCCAATTTCTTATTGGCAATACTAAAATCTGCATGTCCCGTAAATTCATTCGCAGCACTTGAATAACGTGTATACCCATTGGTTTTAGTAAAAGGCTTATCGTTTTCAGAAAGAATGGGGTTTTTGGTTTGAAAACTCATCACACCACCTAGAGCATCACTTCCATAAATAACGGATCCAGGACCAAAAACAATTTCTACTTTATTCATGATACTATTATCCAAAGTCAAAATATTTTGTAGATGTCCGCCCCGATAAATGGCATTATTCATCCGAACTCCATCTACCACCATCAACACTTTGTTGGTTTCAAATCCCCGAATAACAGGACTTCCACCCCCCAGTTGACTTTTTTGAACCATCACATTACCCGATTGTGTTATAACATCAGCGGTGGTTTGTTGATTCATAAAAGCAAGCTCACGAGAGGTGATTACTTGTACGGGTTGGGCAATATTCTTAGCTTTCTCTTCGAATCTACTTGCTGCCACCACCACTTCTTCTAACGAAATGGTTTTCTCTGACAAATAAATGGTTACATCACCGGATGCAATATCGGAATAACTGTAAAATTTAGGAAAGTAATCATCGTGAATAAATTGGATAAGTTCGCTTCCTTTAAATGCGCTTAAATCTGCTTTCCCATCCATATGGGTAAAAGCAGTATCCTTTACATTATCGCTATATATCGCCACATTTTCAATGGGCTGTAAATTGGTTTTATCAATGACCGTAATTACCTGTGAAATAGAAGTAAACGAAATGGATAAAACAAGTATTAATAAACGTATTTGTTTCATTATTGGTTGGTATGTAAATATTATTTTTGGAATCCCTATCCTACTTATAATGTACGATTCACGTACTAAAAACTATACCACAAACGCTGGCGGAGGGGTGTCAGGTGCTCGGAAGTAGGATTCATAAAAATGATACCATCCCGTATTCCACTTTTCTTTTCTGGCAGAAGTACTTCCAAAGCCCAATGAAATGGGATTAGAATGAAATACATTTTTACAAAAATGGGCTAAACGTAAATGAGAGTCTTGTGTATTGGGATCCGTATTTAAAAACTGAAACAATAAGGACGTAACTTTTTTGTTTAAAGCGGTTTCCTTATGATCCCACCAACAGTAATATTGGATTGAATCTCCCGAGTCAAGGGTCTCTACCACATCGTACATTTCATTTTTGTACTGGAATTCTTTGGAATGTTTCCATTTCAAAACATGGGTAGCCTCTTGTTTAGAAAAGGATAACAAAACGAGTTCTGCTCGATCCACTCCAGCCATTATGGCTCGTTTTATTTTTTTACGTTCTATTTTCTTTTGATACTCCAAATATGTAAACGTCCCTACAAAGGGTGCCACCAAAGCCAAAAAAAATACAAATGTTATTAATCTTTTCAAGAACTACTTGTTTTATGCGTACACGATTATCTAAGCTATGAGTTGGGCAGATTCCCGGAAATCAATGAATACATCCCAAAAAAAGCTTTTGCTTTCGTAGACCTCAAAAATACATGTCCGGACAAAAACAAAAAGTCAAAAACCTGTTATTTTATAAACGATTGCCATACCCCTTCGTTTTTTTTATACACACCACTAATTTACAGCTCTTTAACGGTCATAATCGAGTTGTATTGATACAGATTATATCGGATCTAAAATAAAATTCAGGTCTACTTTTGAAAGTATAGGTCCCAAACCTGCTCTAACCGGTTGGCTAAATGAAATGCTAATAAGGGAGGTACGGCATTTCCAATAACTTTATACGCCATGGACGGGCTCACTAAATACCTATTCCGCCCACCATTTTCTTTGGGAATCACGAATTCATAATCCATAGGAAAGGTTTGAATCAATGCACATTCACGTGGGGTTAACCTGCGTTCTTTTAAGCCTCGATCTAACTCTTGCCATTGCACCCCTTCATTTAGTTTGGATAGCCGTCTAAACTCAATATTTCCATGATGTTCGGCTCTAATCGTAGGACTTATTCCCATTGGTTTTATTTCTATTTGTCCTTGACAATGGACGCCCATAAATTTAGCTTTTGAGTAACTTTTTTGCGATAAATCATCCGATAACGAGGGTTCTTGAATCGTTTTAAAAAGTTCTTGTAATTGCACCGGCTTCTTTAAGTCCTCGCCTTCTATGTTATAAGAATGAGAAGGTTTAGGATAGGGATTAAATGAATTGGAAATCTTTTCTTTCCCCAATTCTTTTAGGGCTTTAGGCGTCAAAGCGGACTTTTTTATCCCAATAAAAAACACGCGCTCTCTGGACTGTGGCACCCCATAATTGGCCGCATGTAAAACTTGGGGGTTAAGTACAATATATCCATCATTTCCTGCGGTGGCGAAATCTTTTTGAATGATGTCTTTTACATTCGCCAAATTGACTAATCCCTTCACGTTTTCGGCAATAAAAATATTAGGCTGGGTAATCTCGATGACCTGTTTCATCCACATGTATAATTGTCCACGAGACTCGGCCGAAGCCTTGTGATCTGTCATTATTTCGCCTTTATGATTTTTGTGGGATTTGAAACCATTTCGTTTACCTGCAAGACTAAAATCTTGGCATGGAAAACCACCAATAACCACATCCACTTTTTTGGGGAATACCTGTTCTCCATTTAGATGCTGCTTTACTAAATCCACTATGCTATCATGGCGATAAGTATTTGAAGGATGGCCTCTTTTTGCAAAATGATGCACCCATGCATTTCTGGCTTCTTTTAAAATATCGTTCGCAAATACCGTTTTGAAACGGGTTTTTCTTAATTGGACAAAATCATCCTTTAAATATCGTTGAATAAATTGAGGTTCCTGATTTTCGTTAATAGATGATTTCAATACCGAGAAATCACCTTCAAAACCTAAGTCCATTCCCCCACAACCCGAGAACAGAGAAACTACATGTAAATCTCGAGTCAATTTTGATGTTGATCTGGTCGGTTTTGTCATGCTGCCTTCTATTTAGAAATAGAACCCTCAAGGCTTGTTATTTCTTAAACTTTACGTGTTGGATAACTTGGTGGTATACGTCTTCACTTTTTTCATTTTCGGTATCCGAAAAATTAATCTGATAAAAATACTTTCCATTTGGAAAGGCGTAGGTCCAACTTCTAATCGTCCAAGGATCCCCCTTTTCATTCGGTAAATCAAACTGTGCTAAAAACGTGATTCCTTTGACACCATCCACATTAATTTCTTCTAAGGGACGAAGTAATTTGTAATTCTCAAAATAACTCGCCATTTGCCCCATACTGGTCTTCATTATTTCTTTAAACTGGCCAAAACTTGAAGATCTATTGGGTCTTAGATTTACTTGAATGGTAGGAATAGGGCCTACAAATTCTTGGGGGTCATATTTCATATAAATCACCACCGGAATACTCCCCTTATGCGATTGTAATAGCTTATCAATTTCTTCCTCGCTTAGGTCAAAGTTACTCAAGTTATCCTTAACACTAAGTTGCGTTTGATCGAACCAATTTTCGGGTAAGGGAATAAAAAACCCCGTTTTAGCAGAGCTAAGGGCACGGTATTCAAACCCCATAAAAACGACTGAAAGCACCGAAATGATAATCAATAATTGTTTCATGAAAATGGTATTTAATAGTCAAATATACGACTTACTTTACGCGAATATTTTCAATATTAGACTTTTTAATAATGGCTTCAATTTTCTCTTTATCGGTTCCCAAACTTACAATTTCAATATTCTTAAAGTTTTGATAATCGGTCACCAAACGATAATCAGATGGCAACTCCTTTTTTAACCCATTGCAATAAATCTCACAATTCATCACCCCATTTTTGGTAAATACTTCCGCTACTTTACAATTGCCCATGCATACTTTCAATTCCTTTTCTAACTCCTCTTTGGAAGATAGAGAATGTGCTAAACTAATCACCATTTTACCATCAAACTTTGCCCAAGCAGGTTCGTTTGGGTTATCTCCTAAAATCTCTAAGAAAATGCCATTTCTTTTCAAAATATCCCGAAGTTTAACAGCACTCGTTTTATCTTTTGCCACACAAACAACGGTTTGCAGTGGCGAATAACTGTCCATGTTCTTCGTGAAAATAGAATGATCAATTTCAAAATTACCTTTAGCCGTATGCAATTGTGATAATTCTTGATTGATGAAAAAATTGGATACCATCTCCCCATTTTTGGTAAATACTCCCACATAATTGGGTAGCGGTAATTTTTTCACCCCTCCAATAGGTTTTATACCATATAATGATTGTACCACATCTAAATCTGAAGTCTGAAATCCATTCCGTAATTCCCCTGGCAAATCATTCTTTGGATGAGGGTTGCGATCAGACATAATAGGCACTAATAAAAACTGAATCTCTCCGGAAGGCAAACTTGAGGTGTAAATACCATCTGTGGTACAACCCACCGTAATTAAAGTAATCAGGACTAAAACAATGGAATGAAACTTCATTAATATTCTATCTTTAGTTTAATGCCCACAAGTTTAGGTATTCCCCCAAAGATAATAAGCGTACGCGTTCCTTTTTTTTCCATTTTAGGTAAGTCTGGAAACAATACGCTAACATAGTTCAAATGGCTTTCTTGCCTGATTCATAAAATAATATATATTCGCAACCAAAACCAAGAATAGAAATCCATTCTTGGACCTTAATTTTTAATACATTACTTACATTCACATGAGAAAATTAATTAATTCAATGGCATTGTTTATGCTTTTTACGCTCGCTTTTTCAAGTTGTAAAACAGAAGGCTGTACAGATCCAAATTCCTTAAGTTACAATCCAGATGCCGATAAGGATGATGGTTCTTGTACGTATCTCACTCCTTCAGGAAGTATTTATGGTAGTATTGACCTTGATTCTGATCCTACTTTTAGTTTCGAAATAGATGGTGCCTTAACCGAGTATTCGGGATATCCTCAATATGGAATGTCTGGAACAAGTGGATTAACGGGCGTCATTTCCAACCTAATTCGGGAAACAGGATTTTATGATGATGATTTAGAATACACCATTATTTCGATAAATAAAGGTATTCATACTTTTCCCACAGGTGATTTAACAGACGCTGATTTTTTGGCCTACTTCGCATCCGGGCATTATAGTTATGCTCCCTTAAATAGTGACGATGGAATTGTAATCCAAGTCGGTAAAACCACGGGTGAAATTTATAAATCAAATCTAGGTTCCCAAACTGGGGCTACTTTTGAAATAATTGAAAGCGAAGAAGATCTAACGGTGGGTTATAACTACGTGAAAACATACTGTACGTTTTCATGTAAATTATATAATGTGGATAACCCAACGGACTATATCACCATTACCAATGGCAAATTGGTAAGCCATTATGGTAATTTCTAATTATAACTAACATTTTTGTGAGGCCAAATGGAATTGTCCATTTGGTCTTTTTTATGCTATTGGAATCCGAATTTTTTGATGTTCATTTGGATAAGTTACCCCTTCAGATTTAGCATGGGGCACCTACCATTTTAGAAGTAGAATCCTACCTGTAATTTCACACTCAAAACAAATGCATACTCAACGAATAGCCTTTCTATTATTTGTATTGGAAACCGGTATGACTCGGGTTCTTTAGGTCTACCCAAAAAATATGAATGGGTTCCTTTTCATCCATTTGACCGTTTTTATTTTGATCTAATCGAGCAAACACATACATCAAATCCTTTTGTTCATCATACTCAGAACTCATTACCGAATAGTTATTCGGAACCAAATTCCCTTTATTCTCACCTTCTTGCCCAAATAAAACTAACCTTCTTAAATCGGTTCGATTAATAAAACCATCGTTATTGGAATCATCGGTATATACGGATACGATGAAAAAATCACGATTAATCGGAAGGAAATTTACGGTGTCGTTTGAATTCGCTGGATAGTACAAAGTATTAATAAGAACTGGACGTTTAAAGAATTGTGTTTGGTTTTGGGTCTCGCTATTATACACAGATACATTAAGAAAATTATATCCATAAATGGCCGAAAAGCCAGGCATAAAATTCTGATTCCAATTGTACCCTTCCCTTTTATCTCTATACCACGTAGAATGAAAAGAATTAGAACCGGTAAAAGCTTTACCCGTTTTTGGATGGTAATTTACCTTGTAAATCGGTGTTATTCTGTGGTTCAGACTTTTAGTTTCAAGTACATTTCTTGGACGAGTTTCTATATTTAAAGAATCTTTAGGAAGGCCTACTATTTTTTTCCCGTTTTGGTCCTCCGTTATTTCACTTACTTGAAATCCTTTTTTTTCAAGCCTAGGCTCAGAACAACCGTAACTAGCTATGAGGCCAACTACTGCTACAATTTTCAAAATTCTATTCCTCATTATTGAATGTTATTTTCCAGTTGATTCATTAACTGAGTTGAAATAAATGGACTTATTTTTTTAGTTTCTAAAGAATAGTGTTTTAGAATATTAGGTTCTACATAACTTTCATATTCTCCATTTTTATTGATATCCTCCCCATATTGAATGATCAGTTCATCTGAATCATAAATTATTTTATACGAAATAAAGCCATGATTATCAACCCTTAACTTCTGTATAGATTTACTTCCAATTTCATAGATATATAAATCGGCTAGATCAGAATAGTTTAATTTATTATCCTTATTAGAATCTATGGAAGTCCCAACTATGATTAAATAAGACGTATTATTCACTTTCCAAAACTGAAAAGAACTCACCATACATTTAAAGTCAAAAATGGGATTTTTTGTATCTCTAATACCATCAAATAGGATCAAGTTATTAAAATCCCCATTTCTACGATATCCAATTTTCGCACTTTTTATTCTTCCACGCCTAGTCATTGGGATATCATACATTGCGTTTTCAGAAGCATACACCTCTTGTGGAGTTTCTAGGGTTACTTGAGAAACAGTAATAATATGTATTTGGGGTAAAGTATCTAATAATACCGGCATACTATATACTAAACCTTGGGTTTTCAATGTGTCTTGAGTGGTATTAAGGGTTGGAGCAACCACTAAATCATTATCCTGATAGCGATTCCGATCTCTATTCCAGTCCTCAAAAAATTCGACCATTAGGAATAGGAGTAAAAAGACTAAACCTAAAACAGCCAAAGAACCGAAGGTAGCGAGAAGAATCTGATTGTATTTTTTAAGTTTTTCCATGGGGTATTATAGTTAAAGAGTTAGTCATTCACTTTGTTATCTAGGAATACACTCCATTTCTTAAAGTTTGAAATTAGTAAATACCCAATAATGAGTCCAATGCCACTATTAACCCAAAGACTTGTATTTATAGCCTGTCCATATTTAAGATCCAAGGCAGCCAACCCTGTGGGTTCATTGGCGGATATGGCAGTCTGAAATGCATGTAAAGTAAACTGAAAAAAGGGTGGGAAATTGTCGATCAAAAGGACTCCTCCAATTAACAGGACTGAAATTTTAATGAGGTCTAGGCTTTTCAATTTCGAAAAGTCTATTCTGTCATCATCAAACCCTTGGTTTAGCTTTAAGAGTCTCGTTAGTGTATCTGCTTTCAAAAGAAATACGTACAGCAATGCTAAATTTCCAATAATAATGGTAGCCAACCACAAAACACCTTTCAAATCCGACCCCATAAATAGATAGGCGGCACTTTGAGGCATAATGGATAACAGAACAGAAACGAAGAAATACAGTCCGAAAATTTTAATTAATACGGTGAAAAAGTCTTTTTTGGTCATTTTAATTTTTGTTTAGGTCAGCTATTGATGTTTCAAATATAACACTCTTCATGGAGAAATTACGCAAAAAAAAAATCAGGACCATAGTCCTGATTTTCAAATCGTCTTAATCGATGATTTCGTATCCATCTAGGTTAGTGATACCCCAGTTTTTCAACTCATCTTCACTCCATAAGTCGGGAAAGAAAATACGTTTTTGATATTTGGGGTGCATGTATTTTGTCCAATCGCTACCTCCCGTAGCTTCACCACCACCAATGTATTTTTTAGCGGCATTTAAATGATGCATTACCCAATCTACATTCACCGTATGATCGTAGTGACGCATGGCGTTGATTAATTTTTTATTTGCTTGTACTTCTTTCGGAAGGGATTTGAATTTAGTCCAAAGATTCAATGTATTGTAATCTTTCATGAACGTAATAAACTCCTCCAAGTATTTATCTTCAAAATTGGTGAGCAACTTACTTTTATCACCCGTACTGTAATCTTTACCCGCTGCTTGCCAATACAAATGCTCAAAGGCATGTTTAAAATCGGTATCCCGATCTATAGTGGCTCTAAAACGATTGTCAATAAGGTTGATCAATTCGGTAGACGCAAACTCGATTTTACGGTACTGGGCGCTTTGGAAACCAGATGCAGGAGTCAGTGTATCCCTAAATTTCATGTATTGCTCCTTCTCCATTCCTTCACCCATAATGTCGAATGAATTGGATAACATATCGAAATACCGGCTAATTCGACCTAAATGCATGGTGAATTTTTCGGCTGTTACGGTTTCTGATTCCGATACTTGAGAAATTTCCCATAAAATCATTTTGAACAAAAGCTCATTGATTTGATGGTACATAATAAATACCATTTCATCAGGTAATTGGGTTCTTTGTGTTTGAAGCCCTAATAAAGCATCTACTTGAATAAAATCCCAATACTTCATAGGTTCTGCATGCAACAATCCAGATAAATGAACATCCGGATCTTGCCCCATATCCTTGTATTTTTTATCAATTGCATCGAGTAATTCTTCTCTAGTCATATCCACTTATTTGTGGGCGCAATATAAAGCGCTCTTTTAGTTTAAGACCTCCTGATTCAAATGATTTATATCAGTTTTCAAATGTGGTAAATGTTTTAGGAAACCAGATTTCTAAAAAATTGGTATAATTTCAATGGAAATAGGTTATTGTTGTACCCAAATTCAATTCTAATCGAAACACCTTTTAACATAGCACCGTTCATCCGAAGAGTTTTCCCTGTTCTAGTCATTGGGTTAGGACTTTTGAATTGGATGAAACCCTTGTACGGACAAGGAATCTATGAATCAGTTAATTATATTAACTACTCTATTTCGGACGGTTTACCGAGTGCCGAAACCTACGATGTTTTTCAAGATTCCAAAGGATATATTTGGATAGGTACTGATAACGGGGTGGTCCGATATGATGGAGCCAATTTTGAAACCTTTACCACTCAAGACGGGTTAACGGATAACACCATTTTCAAAATTTATGAAGATTATTTGGGCCGAATTTGGTTTGCTACCTATAATAGAAAATTATGTTTTTATGAGGAGGGTAAATTTATACCCTATCGGTATAATGATACGCTAGAAAAAAATACATTTAAAATTAAATACGGACAGACTATAACCAACTTGGAGTTTACAAAAGAGGATAGTCTTAAAATTGAATTTGTATCAAATGGGACGTATCCCATTGCCAATATTGGAATTGATAGTTCCGGAAATTTCAAACAATATTCCTTATCCAACCAAATTGAGGAAGTTTCCAAACTATGCCGTAATACCGATACGAATAAGTTGTCGTTATTTCATAGAATCAGCAATTTCTCGCTTCTAAAGGAGCAAAACCCAGGATATAGCCGTTTAATTCAGGTTGGAAAATATATGAGATGGCGAGTGGGAAAGGAGGCAGATATGTTTGTTTTTGGAACCTCAACGGGTATTTTTTGGTACTCCACCCAAAGCAACAAAATAAAAAGGCATGCTCTTTCGGAATTCCATATTACCTCAATGATTACTGATTTTGAAGGCGGTTATTGGTGTACAACACTTCATAATGGTGTTTTATACATTCCGAACTTAAATCTTCATAACTATTCTTTAGGTCAAATTAACCAAGGAAAAATACATGCGATCATCCCCACAAAAAAAGGGCTGGTTTTTTGCTTTGATGAACATTTCGGACATTTAATTTACAATCGAGATGAAAGCCAATTAATTCA
>CAJXZP010000028.1 GCA_913062955.1 uncultured Flavobacteriales bacterium
AATCGCCTTTCCAGTTTTATTAACAGAATCGATAATTGCTTGCTCATCCAAAGGTAACAATGTTCGTAGATCAATAAGGTCCGCTTTGATTTGAGGGTTTTTCTTTAACGTATCTAGCGCCCAATGAACCCCCATACCATAAGTGATAATGGTTAAATCGATTCCTTTTTTAATCGTAGCTGCTTTTCCAATAGGTAATGTATAATATCCTGTAGGCACTTCTTGACGAAGACTTCTGTACAACGCTTTATGTTCAAAAAACAATACCGGGTTTGGATCTTCAAAGGAGCGTAATAGTAATCCTTTTGCATCTGCCGGGAATGCAGGATAAACCACTTTTAACCCTGGAATTTTAGTAAACCAAACTTCGTTACTTTGCGAATGAAAAGGACCTGCACCAACACCAGCTCCGGTAGGCATCCTAACTACAGAATCTACATTTTGGCCCCAACGCCAGTGCATTTTCGCCATATTATTGGTGATCTGTGTAATACCTTCACTCACAAAATCGGCAAATTGCATCTCCACCATGGCCTTTCTGCCTTTTACAGATAGCCCGATAGCTGCACCTAAAATAGCCGATTCACACAAAGGGGTATTCCGTACACGATCTGCACCATATTTCTCTTTAAACCCTTCGGTAACTTTAAAAACACCACCGTATTCGGAAATATCTTGCCCCATTAAAATGAGGGTATCATGCTTTTCCATAGCCAAATCCATGGCATTATGAATGGCATCAATTAATCTTATTTCTTCTTTCTTTGTTCCTGCTTCCGTTAAGGGAGTATTAAAAGGCGCATAAACATCGTTTAGTTCACGTTGCTCATCAAACACAATAGAGGGTTCTGCAAAAGCGCTTTCCCAAGCCTCCTTAATTCGACCTTTGGTTTCATTTCTGATTTCTAAGATTTGATCCGCAGTTAAAACCTTATCCTCTTTTAAAAACGCTTCAAAATTATCCACAGGATCTTTTGATTTCCATGTATCTTGAAGTCCCTCTGGATAGTATTTCGTACCCGATGCTTCTTCGTGCCCATGCATTCGGAAGGTCATCATTTCCACCAAAATTGGCCGCGGATTTTCTTCCTGGCTTTTAGCCAAGTTCCGTATCGTATGATACACCTCCAAAATATTATTTCCATCCAATTGGATCGCTTCCATTCCATAGGACGGGCCTTTTAAGGTAAAGCTATCAAAATTGAACTGTTCCGAACTTGGAGTAGATAATCCCCATTGGTTATTCTCGATTACAAAAATCACGGGTAGTCCCCATACAGATGCCGTATTTAAAGCCTCGTGAAAATCTCCTTGACTCGCACCACCATCGCCTGAAAATACAACGGTAGATTTTCCATTTTCACCCAAAAGGTTATCCAATGCAATTCCATCTGCTACACCTAGTTGTTGCGCCAAGTGAGAAATCATACCTACAATATGGTGCTCATTGCTCCCAAAATGAAACGAACGATCTCTCCCCTTAGTAAATCCATTCATTTTACCTTGAAATTGAGAAAACAAACGTTCCAAAGGCACATTTCTAGAGGTAAATATTCCTAAATTCCGATGCATTGGCAGAATATACTCATCCTCATCCATAGCCAGCCCAACTCCAACGGAGATGGCCTCTTGTCCCCAACCGGAGAACCACTTAGAAATTTTCCCTTGACGTAATAAAATTAGCATTTTCTCCTCAATACATCGAGGCAATACTAATTCTTTATATATCTCTACTAATTCTGAATTAGTTAAATCCTTTTTATCGAATTTCATTTTTTTTAAATAATACCCAGTCCTTGTAATCAACCACAAAAACTATTGGATAATGGTGTTGAATATGAAGGCACGAATTTATGTTTTTTAAGGTAGTCCACTATCGAAAGATTTACAAATTTGAGGTTAAGAACTATTTTACAATTTCGGATTTCTGGATGCTAATCCGAAAAAAAACAGAAAAGCTCCCAACCTTTAATTACAAATTGGCGTTTACCTTATCGAAGCAACTAAAACAGCTAGTTATGAAAATGAAAAATATACAAACGAAAAGTGTGGGTTTATTCCCGCTTCCAATGGTAATCTTACCAAAGGAGACCATTCGTCTGCATATATTTCAGAATCAATACAAAGCACTTATCAATGATTGTTTCGCTACTGGAAAAGATTTTATTGTTCCCTTTAAACATAACGGAAAAGTATCCGAATTTGGAACGTGTGTGAAGTTGGTTGACGTAGAACGTTTTTATCCAGATGGTAAAATGGACATAAAAGTGGAAGGGTTTGAAATAGTACGAATATCAGATATCGTTTCAGTTAAGAACTTAGCTTACCAAATTGGATCCATTGAATCCATAGATAGTAGTTTACCTACTATTCATAAAGAAGAGTTAACGTCCCTATTTTCCAAGTTTTTAGGATTAAGCAAAATTATTTTACCCAAAAAAGAAGATCGTATATCCGTTTATGAAATAGCTAGAAACTTAAATTTAGATAAAGAATTAAAAACAAAATTACTCAGAAATGCTTCCAATGCGGTCGTCCAATCTAAACTGATTTTGAACGAACTACGCATCCAAGTCTTAACGGCTGAATTACAAAATGCAGCCGGATTTAGATACTATATGAATTAAAGGAATATACCCCATAGTATAACAAAAAGAGTGGATTCGCCTTAAAAGGAAATCCATTTTTTTTGTCTTATTCAGAGGTTAAATCTCCCAATTTCCCTTCCGATTTAGCAATTACAGTAGCTACTGCAGCATCGCCCGTTACATTCACAACCGTACGACACATATCTAAGAAACGATCGACTGGAAAAATAATGGCAATCCAAGCGGGATTCAAACCTACGGATTGAAGGACCACTACCATCATAATTAAACCTGCACTTGGAATAGCTGCCGAACCAATGGAAGCCAAAGTAGCCGTCAAGATAATTGTCAATTGTTGCGCTATACTTAAATCAATCATATGAAATTGGGCTAAAAACACAACGGCTACCCCTTGGTACAAACTCGTGCCATCCATGTTTACTGTTGCTCCAATGGGTAACACAAAACTAGATACTTCTTCTTTCACTTTTAAGTTGTCCGAAACACATTCCATGGTTACGGGAAGTGTAGCTGCACTTGAGCTGGTTGAAAATGCCAATAATTGTGCAGGACTCATAGCCTGGAAGAATTCTACATATCCAATTTGTTTGGTTACCAGTTTTACTACTGCTGGATATAAGGCGAAGATTAAAAAGCCAAGACCTAATACCACTACCAGAGAATAGCTCGCTAATCCTTTGAAAATTTCAATTACCGCGCCTAAATCATCCCCAGCTAGTTCACTAACTTTCCCAGCCATCAAAGCAAAAACAAAATAAGGAGCTACCGACATTATAAAATCCACCATTTTAATGAAGATATCATTCATACCGTGAATCATTTTCACGACCGTTTCCACTTTTTCGTAGGGTAAACTAACAATCACAACCCCGAAGAAAATGGCAAAGAATATAATCTGAAGCATTTTATTATTAGTCAGGGAGTTGAAAATATTACTAGGAACAATATCTACTAACATTTGCAAAGGACCTACGTCTACACTCTGGGCCTTTTTTGAAAACTTGACTCCTTGCGCTTCTTCCCGAAATTTCTGTTGAGCATCTGACATATAACTGGCGTAAGCAGGGTCATTAGAAAAGTTTTTGTCATCCAATATCTCCACTGATGGAGTTGCCTCTACCCATAATTCGTAACTAATTCTGTTGGTAATTCTCTGCTCCTCACTCACCATTTCACCCGGTTTAATTAAGTTTACAAAAATTAATCCTACAGAAATAGCAATGGTAGTGGTTACGATGTAGGTCGCAATTGTTTTTAAACCCAACCGACCTAAACTATTGGTATCTGATAAACTCGTAATACCCTGCATTATGGAAAAAAGCACCAAGGGCACTGCCACCAGCTTCAATAAACTAATAAAGATATCACCCCAGGGAGCAATCCAATCCGCTGTAAACGAACTCCAGCCCATATAGGCAGAAAGCATAGCCCAGAAAGTACCGAATAATAAACCAATTAGAATTTGGAAATGCAGTGCTATTTTTTTCTTTTTTGCCATCGAAATACATATTTTACTTAGGTCTCAAAAGTAACTTATTTAAGAAGCTATCAAAGCGAGTGAATCCTAAATTTACGCTCAATGCTCTCCGATTTTTATTCAATCTACCATTTTCCGAAAAACTACTATATCTTAGCCGCTTACATCTTTGAGTTTCCATATCTAACAATGCAATTATGAAATCAATCAAATACCATCTTACCTGCTGGATATTAGTGAGTTTTGGATCCATTATTCAAGCTCAAGTATTGCAAACCGTCACCGATTTGGGGGTTTATTCCAAAATTGCTATTCAGTTTTTAGGGCTAACCACACCGGAATACGATGTTCAAATGTATAAGGTCACCTATAACACCACCGATAATTCCGGAAACAATGTTATCGCCTCAGGTATGATTGCTGTTCCTATTAATCCTGATTGTGATCGTTTACCCATTGCACTTTATGGTCATGGCACCATTGTATTGAGAGAAGATGTACCCTCTAGAGATAATCCGGAATCTACTTTAGGAAAAGCCTTAGCTACCCGAGGCTATGTGACCGTTATGCCAGACTATTTAGGACTTGGAGATTCGCCTGGTCTTCATCCGTTTCAACATGCCGAAAGCGAAGCACGAGTTTCATTAGATATTATTAGAGCAGCCAAGGAATTTATTGAAGACTCCTTAACATACACCTATAATCATCAAGTTTTTCTTACCGGGTATTCGCAGGGTGGACATACTGCAATGGCCACCTTAAAAGCCATAAAGGACGCTAACTTACAAAATGAATTTAACGTCATTGCATCCGCTCCATTGTCGGGATCCTACCATAGTTCTGCCACACAGGCCCGAGTAATATTAAACGACTTACCCTATGGTAATCAAGGATTTGTGATATACATGATCATGGCTTACCAAGAAATATATGGTGGTATTTACAATACACCAAGTGACTTCTTACAAAGTCCTTATGATGTAGATATCCCCCCATTATTTGATGGGAATACCAGTTTAGTGGATATTAATGATGATTTGACCCTTCAAGCAAGTGGTTACTTAAACCCCACATTTTTAGCCAATTTCCTTGCGGATTCTTCGACTAAAACATCGGCTCTTTGGCAAGCAATAATGGCCAACGATAATTACGATTGGAAACCTGACGGTCATGTAAAACTATTTTATTGTGGAGGGGACCAAACCGTGTTTCCTGAAAATACGACAGATGCCTATGTAGCAATGACAGCCAACGGAGCAGGTTTAGTACTTAAGGAGGATTTAGGAAATCTCAGTCATGGAGGTTGCATTGTACCCTCCATTAGTGGAGCAATTGACTACTTTGAAAATCTTCGCCCAGCTTGTGATGAACCCGCATCTATTACTAAGATAAATGAAAATTCTGTACAATTTCAGTTATTCCCAAATCCTTCACGAGACTTTATTGAAATAAAAAACAATTATTTAAACACCAACCTAAACCTAACCATTTACTCGGCTACCGGTACAATAGTATACCGTTCATCCACACAAAGTAGTTTAACGATTGACGTTGCTCAATGGGCAGAAGGTATTTATTTGGTTCAATTGGGTAATGCTCATAATTTTGCAATTAAAAAATTAATTATTCAACATTAATGAAACTACTTTTTATCGCTTTTCTGTCGCTAATTCTTGTCACAGGATGTAAAACCAGTAAAGACTCAAATACGGAGGTTTTGGAAACGAACATTATTTCCATCACTAGTCCAGAAAACGCCATTGTTGGCGACAACGTAAAAATTAAAGTACATTTTGTGGGAATTAATGGCTGCGCTCAACCCTATAGCATCGAAGCTGACAAAGTAGGCCAAACCATAAAAATACGTGCGTTCTATTCCTTACCAGAGGACGGAATTTGTACGGATGCACTTACGGACCTTAGCTTAGATTATACTTATTTCGCAGATTTACCTGGTCCGTACTTTTTTACCAGTTCTAGCGACAATACCATATCCGATACTTTAGTGGTACAGTGATTAAAGAAAAGACAAATAAGTAACGAAAACCAAGTTGATGCTCCTATTGTTAAGGTCTATCTAGGAGTCTGTTCAGGTTAGCTATTAAAACTAGTAAGAAAATCGAATAAGCAATGAAGCACATTCCAGGAATTGGTTTAGGAGAAATCAATTTACTGAATAGTAACATAAACGTTTCTAACATTAATTAGAAGCCAATTATGTACGAAACCTTACTTTTGGCGCTCATTAAAATCAACAACTTTGGATTGGTTTAAAAATTGGTTTGATTCCTTTTATTATCACACGCTTTACCGCCATAGAAATACGGCTGAAGCACAGTTATTTATTGATAACATCATTAAATATGTACATCCTGAAGCAGGAAGTAGAATATTAGATTTAGCGTGCGGTAAAGGCCGACATTCCATCTACCTTAATAAAAAAGGATTTGAGGTAGTAGGTGTTGACCTATCTCACAACTCCATTTTGGAGGCTAATAAATCGGCTAACGACACGCTTCATTTTCAACAGATGGATATGCGTGAATTGATAAGCAAAGAGCCGTATCACGTGGTCATGAATATGTTTACCAGTTTTGGGTACTTCCAACACAAATCTGATAACCTAAAGGTACTTAATGGCGTTCATTCTATTTTAGATCATAAAGGGGTATTTGTACTTGATTTCTTGAATGCGACCAAGGTGATTCAAAATTTGGTTCCTGAAGAAAAACAAGAAATTGATGGTATTGCCTTCACCATTAATAGACTGATTGAAGATCAAACCATCGTGAAAAAAATACACGTTCAAGAAGGGGGAATTTCTCACGATTTTCAAGAAAGAGTCAGTATGTTTGAATTGAAGGACTTTGAAGAAATGTTTTCTCAAAGTGGATTTATACTATTGAACCATTTTGGAAATTATCAACTAGCCCCCTTTGATCCTCAGAAATCAGATCGTTTAATTTTGGTAGCAAAAAAAGTATAGATCATGCTCTATTTATTGTTATTCATATTTGTTGTGTTAGCCGCTGGGGGGATCGTATTGTATTACCAGCCCAAAAACATGGACTTTAGTAGGCACTTACTATCCTTTAGTGGAGCTTACTTATTTGGCCTTATATTTTTACACCTTTTACCTGAAATTTACGAGGACCCGGCCCCAAATATAGGCTTGTATGTATTGCTAGGATTCATTTTACAACTTGGACTAGATTACATTTCTAAAGGAATTGAACATGGACATGCTCATTATCATGGAACCAAATTTCCCTTAGCCATTTTCATTGGATTATGCCTTCATTCCTTTTTTGAAGGAATGCCCGTGGTTCAACATAATCATCACGGCCATTCCGAATCATTATTAATGAACCATTCCTTAATTTGGGGAATCATGATCCATAAAATTCCTATTGCTATTGTATTAGCCGGACTATTGAAATCACAATTTAACAATACCAAATCGTTAATTTTCCTATTCATTTTTGCCATTACCCTACCATTAGGTAGCATCACCAGTATTGGAATAAGTAATGTCATTACCGATATCACATCGTTTGAACATATTATCCTGGCGTTAGTTATTGGTATAATGCTTCACGTATCTACTACCATTCTATATGAAGCGGATGAGGCCCATAAGTTTAAAATTCAAAAAGCAGTTAGTATTGTTTTAGGATTTTTAGTGGCCTATTTCACTTCCTAATTTGGGTTGAAAAATATGTAGGTTTCAATAAAACCATTACGAAAATTTATACCTATTTAAGAAAACAAAAAACCATGACTCGGTGTAAAAGTTATTGAATACCCTACTTTTGCATTTCAATTTTGAAATAGAATTTAAAACATAATAAAATGGCAGTATTAGTTGGAAAACAAGCTCCAGATTTTAGCGCTTCAGCGGTAATTAATGGAAACGACATTGTAAAGGATTTTACTTTGTCACAATTTAAAGGGAAACACGTTGTATTATTCTTTTACCCAAAAGATTTCACATTTGTATGTCCTTCTGAATTACATGCTTTTCAAGATAATTTAGAAGAGTTTAAGTCCAGAGGTGTGGAAGTAATTGCGGTATCTACGGATACCGAACAATCACACTGGGGTTGGTTACAAA
Source organism: uncultured Flavobacteriales bacterium (assembly GCA_913062955.1). Lineage (GTDB taxonomy): Bacteria > Bacteroidota > Bacteroidia > Flavobacteriales_G > Salibacteraceae > CAJXZP01. Next base: position 8,201 of record CAJXZP010000028.1, read on the forward strand.
TGGAAAAAAACAAAGGTGGTATTAAAGGTATTACTTACCCAATTGTTGCGGATACCAACAAAACTATTTCTCATAACTATGATGTTTTAGCAGGTGAATTTTTCCACGATGAAAACGATCAATTAGCTGCTGAAGGTGAAATGATTGCTTACCGTGGTTTATTCTTAATTGATAAAGAAGGTATCGTACGTCACCAATTGGTGAACGATTTACCCTTAGGTCGTAACGTAGAGGAAGCATTACGTATTGTAGATGCTTTACAATTCAACGAAGAAAACGGTGAAGTTTGTCCTGCCAACTGGTCCAAAGGTAAATCTGGAATGACGGCTACTCACGAGGGTGTTGCTGATTATTTAGCAAATAACTAAGCAAAAAAAAATGACAGAAAGCCAGAACGAAAGTTCTGGCTTTTTTTAGGTCTAAAATTTACCTTTACCCAAACAATTAACATGAATACCTACATCGCCTTATTGAGAGGAATTAACGTGAGTGGCCAGAAAAAAATTTTGATGGCTGAATTCAGAATTCTATTAGAAAAAAATGGTTTTTTGAACGTTCAAACTTACATTCAAAGTGGAAATGTGGTATTTAATAGTCCAGCTACAGATGTCCATGAATTGGCAAGTCAAATGGAACAAGTTATTTCAATACAGTATGGTTTTGAAGTCCCTACATTGGTTTTGAGCCCCCAAGAAATAAGGTTAGCAGTAGAACAAAACCCCTTTAAAGAGAACCCTTCGATGGATGAAACCCAAACTTATTTTACTTTCTTAAAAGAACAACCAAGTAAGGAAGGTATTCAAGCATTTGAAGCTACGAGTTACCCTGAAGAAACATTTATTCTAAAAGATAAAGTGGTGTATTATTCCTGCGCCATCGGTTTTGGGAAGGCCAAATTCACAAACAGAATGATGGAAAAGAAATTAGGAACCCGATCTACTACACGGAATAATAAAACCATCCAGAAGTTAATTTCCATGACTCAAAGTTAATTGTATGTGTTTCCATAGTCAACAACAAAAGTCGCCACAAGAAATTGCCAAACGGTTCAATTTCGATATTAATAACGTTCCCGTAAATGTTACGGGAGTTTATAATGGTTTCGATTTCCCGAAAACACCCGTCATAAGTAATGACCATTTGAACAAAGTACAACTTTTTGATTGGGGGCTAATTCCTTCTTGGTCTACCGATAATGAAATTAGAAAATTCACCTTAAATGCCAAAATTGAAACCCTAGCACAAAAACCATCATTCAAAGATATAATAAATAACAGGTGTCTAATCCTATCTAGTGGTTTCTTTGAGTGGCAATGGCGCGATTCAAAAGGCAAGGAGAAACGGAAATACCTTATAAAACCTATTGGAGAAGAGCTATTTACTTTTGCTGGGATTTGGTCGGAATGGACAAATCGAGAAACTAGAGAAGTTCATAAAACCTACAGTATCATCACTACAGAAGCAAATGAATTGATGCGGGAAATTCACAACACAACAAAAAGGATGCCTGTAATTTTACCTAAAGTAAATGAATTCGATTGGCTAAACGCCATTCCGATACCTGAGGTCATCAAATTCAATCCAGAATTGGAGGCAACAGAAATCAATTCTGCTCCTAGGTTGTTTTAGATGGTTCAGATTCAACCGTCTTTTATTTGAATTTATCCTTGTTCCAGTTTTTCGGATTATTGATTATGTATCTAGAAATATTTTCAAGAGCTCGATCGTCTTGGATAATTTTATCGTGAAATTTGTATTGCCAGCCAAAGTTAGAATTGCAAAATCGAGCGTGTTTAGTCACAGCCGATTTATACGATCCGATTATTCTAGAAATTGATCCTGCCTTAGGAGTTAAGGCGGCCATTTTTTTATTGATGGGCATTGGAGAATGAGATGATTCCTTGGATGGATCCAATATTTCCATTGAGTTGATGTCCCCCTTTGGGTCGATGCTTCCCTTTGGGTTGATGCTTCCCTTTGGGTTGATGCTTCCCTTTGGGCCGATGCATGCATCGGCCGTACTGGATTTATTTAATATTTCAATTATTCCATGAGTATGATTAGGCATAATTTGAAAGGCGTGTAATTTGATATTAGAATTATGATTGGGTATTTCGACCCAGAATTTATATGCGATCTCTCCAATTTCGGATAATTCCATTTTTTCCTTTTGGATCTTTCCGAAAAAGCATTCTCTGTTCTTGGTGCAAATGGTAATGAAGTATAGGCCCTCAGATCTATAATCATAACCTTGGAGACGGATGGTTTTTCGGTTTGGCAATTTAGGACTCCTCATAATCAAATAGTTTATCTATTAATCATGATAAATTTAGGGATAATATTTTTAGATTAATGGATTAATCTCGCAGCATCTCCACATGCGGGATACCATCTTCTAGGTATTCCTTTCCCGTAAATTGGAAACCCAAATCGGAATAGAATTTTTGTAAATGGGATTGTGCGGATAATCTAATGGCCTGATGTCCTAATTCGCCTTCAACAAACGCTATGGATTGCTTCATTACCTGTACGCCTAACCGTTCACCTCTGTTTTTTGGAGATACTACTACCCTACCAATAGCCATTTCAGAATAGGAAATTCCTGGCTTCACAATTCTGGTATAAGCCGCCAAATGTTCCGAATCAAATCCCATCACATGATAGGAATCCATGTCCTTATTATCCACATCTTGATAGGGGCAATCTTGTTCTACCACAAATACCTCTGCTCGTAATTGAAGGATTACATATAATTCTTTGGTATCTAATTTATCGAAAGTTTTGATGATCCATTTCATGGCTACAAATTATTGAAATAATGTAAAATGATAACAATTAGCGTGAATTCTGTTTTACCTGAATATTGCTTTAGGGATAGTTGCAATGGTTTATACCCACCTACCAGCAAACTATCTCCTTTTCCTTTCCAATAGAAGAAAGAATAAGAGCGAGTGCGGAAAGCCCGGTTGTTTCTCACATGGACTAATTTAGAGCCAAAAGAAAAACAGCTACGCCAAAAAAAAGCTGTTACAAAAATGTAACAGCTTTTTTTAATATTTTAATACTACGTTCTAATAGTAATGTAGTCGTCTCACTTTAGCTATATATTTAGCTAAACGAATAACTTGTTTGGTATACCCAAACTCATTGTCATACCAAGCGTATAATACGATGTTTAAACCATCGGTATGAACCAAAGTAGCGTGAGAATCGTAAACCGAACAACAGGTGTTTCCGATAATATCGTTAGATACTAATTCTGGATCCATTTGGTAATTGATTTGGTTTATCAAGTTGCCATTTAAAGCTGCATCACGTAACAAAGCGTTCACCTTTTCAACGGTAGTTACCTTACTTACCTTCAATTTCAAAATAGCTAATGAACCATTTGGGGTAGGCACACGAACTGCATTAGCCGTTAACTTTCCAGCTAACTCAGGAATTACTTTAGCTACTGCTTTACCCGCACCAGTTGAAGTAATTACCATATTGATTGCGGCACTTCTTCCTCTACGAGGTTTCTTGTGCATGTTATCCAATAAATTTTGGTCATTGGTATAGGCATGCACTGTTTCCACATGTCCTTGCTCTACACCTAAGTGATCGTTCACCACTTTCAATACTGGAGAAATAGCATTGGTCGTACAAGATGCTGCAGAATAAATATCTGTGTTGTCTAAATCTAAATCGAAGTGATTAATTCCGTAAACAATATTTGGAATTTCAGAACCTGGGGCCGTTAAAAGAACTTTAGCCACACCCTTTGCTTTTAAATGAATTGAAAGCGCTTCTTTACTGGTATAAATACCGGTGTTGTCAATCACTAAAGCATTGCTAATACCGTATGCAGTGTAATCCATTTCACCGGCATCTTTGGTACCTAACATTAACACACGCTGACCGTTAATGATCAATTGTTTGTTTTCTAGATCTTCCTTAATTGTGCCTGCAAATTTACCGTGAACAGAATCGTTACGTAATAAAGCAGCTCTTTTGATAATAGTATTATCATCATCACTACGAGTTACAATGGCTCTTAGTCTTAATTGTTGTCCTTTACCGAATTGTTTAATTAACTCACGAGCTACTAAACGACCGATACGACCAAAACCAAATAAAACCACATCTCTAGGTTCAACAGTGTTGTCTTTATCTAAGATAAAACCAGCTAAAACGGAATCTAAAAACTCTCTTTTAGTTTCAAATTCGGTTTGTATCATCCAGTTGGCCGCTAATTTACCTATGTCAATTTTAGCCGGAGCTAAATTCATAGATTCCATTTCTAAAGCCAACTCTGCTACATCTTTAATAGAAATAGGTTTGTTGACTACTGTTTTAGAGTAGTCAATTAATTGAATCTTCTCAGAAACAGAAGTGTCCGCCAAATCGTTTCTAAAAAGAACCAATTCTACTGCGTGATCTAATAGTAAGTTACCTACAGAGTTTGCCAAACTTACTGCCTGACGTTTTTGCTCAACAAAAGAGTCCATTTCTTTGTTATACGACTCCTTATAGTTCTCTTCAATCATGTTCGTTTTTATTTGAAGTTTTATAAATTTTGAGACTGCGAAAGTACTATTTCTAACGGACCTATAACTACAAAAGGCGCTCGAAATGAACGCCTTTTAATTCCAAACAATGATGGATGTTTAGCCATCTATTTACAGTCCAACACCATAGTACTTTCTATATCCATTTGGATATAGCCCCCCTAACAAAACTCCCCCAGACTTACCTTTTAGAATTTCAATTAATTCAGATTTACTTTTCACCCTTTTATTATCTACATGGGTAATGATAAACCCATTTTGCATACCCGAAACCTTCACCTTTCCATTTCCAACATCCTCTACAAACACCCCTTCTTTAACACCCAGTTCTTTTTGTATTTTTAGAGGGATTTCTATCAAATTCGCTCCTAATTCAGAAAGTGGATTATCCTCCAACGCCACTTTATCTGTATTCCCCTCACTATTTCGTAATTCTACATCAAAGTTTTTTCGATGACCATCTCTTACCACTTCTAATTTCACTTGATCCCCTGGCGTATATCGACCTATTTGCGATTGCAATTCCGCCACCGACTTTACTTCTACTTCATTTACCCGAGTCACCACATCCCCCTCTTCAAGACCCGCATCATTCGCAGCACCATTTTCAGTTAATCCAGCAATGTAAACCCCTTGAGTTACATCCAAATTTTCTTTAGTGACTAACTCGGAATTTAGATTATGTATAGACACACCGATAAAAGCTCTTTGTACCACACCGTATTCCATAATATCGGTGACCACTTTCTTCATGATATTCACAGGAATGGCAAAGCTGTACCCCGAATACGAACCCGTAGGTGATTTAATAGCCGCGTTGATTCCCACTAATTCACCCTTCGCATTCACCAAAGCACCCCCACTGTTACCGGGGTTTACCGCAGCATCCGTCTGAATAAAGGCCTCTAGGGGTGGAATCCCCCCTGTATTTTGTAAAATATTAATATTTCTAGCCTTGGCCGATACAATACCCGCTGTTACGGTTGAATTTAGGTTATAAGGATTCCCCACTGCCAAAACCCATTCGCCTAATCGCAATTCATCCGAATCTCCAATTTTCACGGTTTTCAAATCCGTTGCCTCAATTTTCAGTAAAGCCAAATCGGTAGATGCATCCACCCCAACCACCTCAGCAATATAGCTTTCATTGGTATTAAAAACGACTTCAATTTTATGGGCCCCATCAATTACATGATTATTGGTTACAATATATCCATCCTCCCGTATCACAACTCCTGATCCTGAACCTTGTTTATCGGGTGATTTATATTTTCTGCCTTGCGCACGTCCATTAAAGAAGTATTCCATAGGGTCGTATTGAATCCTTTCCTCCCCTTTTTGGGTCACTTTGATATGAACGACCTCTTGCACTAATTCTTCGGCAGCCAAGCTTAAATCAACCATTCCCGGAGAGGCCGACTCCAAATAGTTAGCGGTTAAGATATTTTCATGAGGAATACCGGTGTTAACCATTTGGTTTCCATTTCCATTTTCATCGTTTAAATATGTGGCTACTGAAATAGACATCACACCCCCTAAAAAAGCCGCTCCAAAAAGCCCTAAGTAATTTGTCATTTTATTGTTGTTAATTGGTTCCTATTATTTGCATTACAAAATCTCAAACTAATTTAGAACCTCCCTTCAAGAGTTGGATATAGTTGGCTATTAAAAACTGTTAAAGCCTAATATCATTACGTTTCTTTAACAAAACCTTAAGGACGAACGGCAAATTTCACCTGTATTCTTACCCTATATTTTTAAGAATTACCTAAAATGAAAAACCTACTTTTGGAACCATAAAAAGTAATCGTGTGAGCATACCATTTTATAAATACAACGGAACCGGAAATGACTTTATCATCATGGATAATCGTGACCAAAAGTTTGATGCATCTAATAGCGAACTCATCCACCAATTATGTACTCGACATTTTGGAATTGGAGCCGATGGCCTCATTTTGTTAGAGAATGAAGTAGGGTATGATTTTAAAATGGTTTACTTCAATAGTGATGGTAAGGAAAGTACGATGTGCGGAAATGGTGGTCGATGTATTATTCGGTTTGCACATGATTTAAAGCTCATTGGTAACCACACCCATTTTTCAGCCATTGATGGCCCCCATTTGGGAAAGGTATTCGATTCCGTTATATCGCTTCAAATGCAGGATGTTTCAGATATTGAAGTCAATGACCAACGGGTCGAGTTAGATACTGGATCTCCCCATTACGTGGCTTTTATGGATGAACTTCCGGGGAAAGAATTTGTTCAAATTGCCGGTGAAATTAGAAGAAACGCTCCCTATACAGAGAAAGGGATAAACGTCAATTTTGCGTCCATTAAAAATGAAAAAATTACCATGCGTACCTTTGAAAGAGGGGTTGAAAATGAAACACTAGCTTGTGGAACAGGAGCTACTGCTGTTGCTATTTCAGCTTTCCATACCGGAAAAGTGAGTGGAACGGATATTCAGGTGAAGGTGATGGGAGGAGATTTAAACGTCCGTTTTGATTCAGACAAATCTGGTTATTCTAATATTTGGTTGACCGGCCCTGCGGAATTTGTTTTTGAAGGAAAAATTGACATTTAATGCGCGATTTAAGGAATATACAGCTAAGAGCACTAGAACCCACTGACTTGGATCTAATGTATCGTTGGGAAAATGATGATCGTGTGTGGTTTTCTAGCAGTACCACACGCCCGCTGTCTAAACAAACCTTACAATGGTATATTGATTCGGTGAACGATATTTATACTGATAAACAAATTAGATTAATCATTACAAACAATAATATTCCAGTTGGATGTGTTGATTTGTTTGATTTTGATCCCTTGAATCAACGGGTAGGATTAGGAATTATGATTGATGCAGATTTTGAGGGACAGGGATTTGCGCAATTAGCCATTGAAGGGGTCAAGAAATATGTTTTTACTCAACTGGGAATTCATCAACTTTTCTGTCAAATAGCATCTACTAACACACGTAGTATCGCTCTTTTTGAAAAAGTTGGATTTGTACATACCTCCACAAAAAAGGATTGGCTTCGCATAGAAAACCAATGGAATGACGAATTATTTATGCAATGCTTTAACCCATCTTAATGGCTAAAAATAAAAAAAGTACCTCCAAGCTAAAATCTATTTTACTACTGAGTACAGGGATTATTGGATTAGCCTGTTTTCTATTTGGTTACCATTTTTATAGCTACATTTATTTAAGTAATGTGGATATCGAAAAGGAATCGGTTTTGTTTGTCATCCCTACCGGATCAGATTACGAATTTGTATCTAATTCTTTGATCACTGAAGGAATCATTAAAAACCAAGAGTCATTTGATTGGGTATCCCATCAGAAAAAATACACTCAGAATGTTAAACCTGGTCGTTACAAAATTGAAAACAATTGGAGTAATTCCGATTTAATCAATCACCTCCGACTGGCTGGGAATTCTGTACCTGTGAAGGTTACCTTTCATAATATTAGTCGGCTAACGCAATTGGCAGGGATTGTTAGCCAGCAAATTGAAGCGGATTCTACGGAATTAATGCACGCATTTTTAGACCCCGAATGGCTAAAAGAAAAAGGATTAACAAAAGAAACGGCTCAAGCCGTATTTATTCCAAATACCTATGAGGTATACTGGAATACTTCAGGCAAACAGTTTACGATACGAATGTATCAGGAATTTGACCGGTTCTGGACGGTAGAACGAAAGGCCTTGGCCAAACAAATTGGGTTAAGCCCCGTTAAAGTGTCTAATTTAGCATCCATAGTAGAAGCAGAAACTAAAAAAACAGATGAAATGCCCAAGGTAGCAGGGTTGTATTTGAATCGTTTAAAAATTGGAATGAGATTACAATCTGACCCAACGGTTGTTTTTGCCATAAATCGAAAAAATGTGCATCGAGTATACACGGCCGACTTAAAGGTAGAATCGCCATACAACACATACATTCATGCAGGATTGCCTCCAGGACCGGTTGGATTTCCGAGCAAAAAGGCTTTATTGGCCGTGATCAATCCTTACGAAAGCAGCTATTTATATATGTGTGCCAAACCGGATTATTCAGGCTATCATAATTTTGCCAAATCATACAGTCAACATCAGAAGTATGCGGCCCAATACCACCGTTTTTTAAGAAAGGAAGGAATTCGATAAAACCACTCAAATGACACTTTTTTACATTGAAGAAGCCACGAATGAATTACAGTATTTACCGAATGAGGAATCTAAACATGCGGTAAAAGTATTGCGTTTACAAACGGGCGACTTGTTATCAATTACGAATGGTAAGGGCGACATTTTCACGGCTCGGGTAGGAGTTCCGAACCAGAAGAAATGTGAAGTTCACATTTTTGAACAGGAACATTTTGAGCCCAATACACATAGAATTCATATGGTGGTAGCTCCCACCAAACTAAATGACAGATATGAATGGATGTTAGAAAAAATGACGGAAATGGGTGTGGATGAAATTACCCCCATTATTTGTCAGCATTCGGAGCGAAAAGTCTTAAAGCGAGATCGCATGGAACGGATAATCGTTTCGGCTGTAAAGCAATCTTGGAAAGCGTATAAACCCGTTATTAACGAACCCGTTAAATTTACTGATTTCATAAACAACCATCGGTTTCCACAACAATTTATTGCACACTGTAATGGCGGATGTGGTAGTGATGCACATCTTAAAACAATGGCGAATCCACATACAGAAGTAGCGATTATGATAGGTCCTGAAGGTGATTTCTCGGAAAAGGAAGTTGCTTTGGCTACGGATAACCATTGGATAAAAACCGGTTTAGGTTCTTCTCGTTTACGTACAGAAACGGCTGCATTGGCGGCTTGTTTTACCTTGAACTTGATTAATGAGTGATTCCGTAATTAATTATTAATCAGATATTGCGCATTTCATTCGCAATCATGAACTTTGCTTGAACTATGAGAAATTTCATTTTAACAGTTTCTATCCTTTTATTAACCGTTGGGGTATTTGCCCAATCCTATCAAATTGCTTTGTTAAAATACAATGGTGGAGGCGACTGGTATGCTAACTTGGAAACTTCTTTACCTAATCTAATTCAATTCAGTAATCAAACCCTAAAAACGTCCATTAACCCCGAACAAGTATTGGTAGAAGTTGGGAGTCAAGAAATTTTCACCTACCCATTTGTTCACATGACCGGACATGGTAACGTGGTTTTCTCTGATCCGGAAATAGATAACCTACGTAAGTATTTACTTTCCGGTGGTTTTCTTCACATTGACGATAACTACGGAATGGATCAATTTGTAAGAACAGAAATGTTACGTGTTTTTCCAGAGTTAGAATGGATTGAGTTACCCCTTTCTCATCCTATATATCATCAAAAATTCGACTTCGACAATGGGTTACCCAAAGTACACGAACATGATGATTTTCCGCCACAGGGTTTCGGACTTATTTATGAGGGAAGACTCGTATGTTTCTATTCCTACCAAAGTGATTTAGGAGATGGATGGGAATCTGCTGGGGTACATAATGACCCGATTGAGGTCAGAGCAGCGGCCTTGAAAATGGGAGCCAATATTCTACAATACGTTTTTATGGGGGAAGGTCAAAAAGTATTCAAATGAGATATATAATTGGTATACTATTCATTAATCTTTTCCTTATTTCCAGTTGTAAAAAGTCCATTCCCGAACCCACTCGAACTTGGTTTGACAATGATTTAGTGGGTTATTGGAATAATTACGACCATTTTACTTATAATGCTGTATTAGACACGATACTATCAGACACCAATCAATTTGTAATGATGGATTTAGATATAACAGATTTAGAAAACCTCACTAAATACTACCGAAATGGTTCTGACCCAAGACCACATACCTATGATACTGCTTCGGCCAGAATGAATATGTATTACGGAACCTTTAAAACGACCTATAAAATGGAATTTTTTGGTTCAGATAGCATGACCTTGTCTTCTCTACCTCGGCCCCAGGGTGGAATTCCATTTCCGGGTTCAGATAAAGAAATTTGGGTATTTGTTAAACAGTAAATTTGTTCCTACTTCCTTTTCCCGTAAAAAAGGAAGATCATTACCGGAAGTAAAAACAAATCGGCTACCACTGCAAAAACTAAAGTTAAGCTGACTAATAACCCAATGTAATACGTACTTGAAAAATCAGAAAATACTAAGGCAAAGAATCCACTAATCAAAATCAAACTGGTTAATACAATGGCTTTACCTGTAGAAATGCTAGCGCGTTTTAAGGCATACATAAGCGTTCTACCTCTATCCAATTCCATTTTGAGTTTACTCACATAATGAATGGTATCATCTACTGCAATCCCAAAGGCAATCGTAAAAATAATGGAGGTGGATACTTTCAAATCAATACCTAAAAAACCCATCACCCCACCAATCATCAGAAGAGGAATCACATTTGGAATTAGGGTGATGACTACCATTTTGACGGATTTGAATAGGATACCCATTATTAAAGCAACCGCTCCAAATGCAATGACCAAGCCCCACATCAAACTCGAAGCTAGTGTTTCATTATTTCGATCTATTAAATAGCCCATTCCCGTATAACGTAGCTCTAAATTGGCTGCCTCAAGTAATGGAGCGACACGGGTATTAATTACCGCATATTTTTCTTGAAATACCTTGCCTCCAAAATCTATTACCTGAGCGGAAATTCGTGTTTGGGTATGAGACTCGTTTAAAAACATTTTCAGTTTCCCTGATTTGTACGCCTTTGTAAGATCTTTATTAATTTTCTTCCACCCCTTCTCCGATTCAGGAATGGCGTACGATTTCATATCTCCACCATTATACGCACGATTCAAATTCTTAACAGCGGTGTTAAGGGATAAGAAACCTCTAATACCCAATTCATCTTTCACAATGCTTTCAATAGAATCAATGGTGGTGATCCTACCTAAGGATAAAATGGTAGTGGAGTCCTTCGTAGATAACACCAAATCGAATGGACGAGCGCCAGAGTATTCTCTTTCAAAAAACTCAAATTTTTCTCGCATCGGATCTCCTTTCGCTAAATCCTCCAGTAAATAATTATTGACTTCTACCCTACTAACACCCCATAAGGACACTAACACCACTACTCCACTAATGGCTAACACTTGCATTGGTTTGGATACCACAAATTGGAATATTCTTCGCATTATTCGGTCCCAAAACAATTTCTCAGAACCGACCAGCAAACGTTCCGGAACCGGTAATAATAGCAATACGGGAGGTAATACTAAATAGGTAATCACCAAAGCGAAAATCACTCCCAAGGCGGTAAACAACCCGAAATCACGCACCGGGTTAATACCGGAAGTATACAATGTTAGAAATCCAATTGCAGTGGTTAAGGAGGTCAATAAGGTCGCTTTACCTATATGAATAAAAGAGGTTTTTATTGCACGCAATTTATCCGGGTTCTTTCGCAACTCTTCCAAATACCTAGAAATGAAATGGACCGCATCACTCATACCAACCACGAACATAATGGTGGGTAACAGGGTGGCCATTAAATCAAAAGCTTTGCCCATACTGGTCATAAACCCCATCAGCCAAATCACGGCCATGGCTACTATAGTTAAAGGAATAACAACACCCCAAACCGATCTAAATGCAAGAGACAAAAAAATAATGATAATCAAAAAAGAAATAGCCGTGAACAAGGCTAATTCCCCTACCATTTTTTCGACAAAATAACGTTGTCCAAATATGCGACCCGCTACACGAATTTCATCAAAATTAAAATCAGCTAATACGGCATTTATTTGGGTAACGGCATCGTCACTTTTCACCTTTGATAAACCATAGCTGGTGTTTACCCCTATGACCAGAGATTTACCACTTTGTGAAAACACGGTACCTATTAATTCACCACTGTTAAAAATTTTCATTGAATCTAACAGTAATCGATTTGGATCATTGGCATGAATCCACTTTACCATGGTCATTCCAAAAGGTCCTTTTACAGGATAGCTTAATTGAGTAGGTGAAACCACCGATTCAACATACTCTATGGCTTTTAACCTACGAGACAATGAGTCCACTTGCAATAAAAAGTTAGACTGAAATGCCCCTTTTTTATTCTCTAAACAGATCAGAACAAAATCATTATCCGAACCATAGGTGTTTCTGAAGTTGTTGTAATACGCATATTCCGTATCCGTTTTGGGAAAGTAATCTTCAAATTCATAATCAAATCGCAGGTTTTTTGCCGAATATAAGGCTAGGGCACACAAAAAGGCCACACCTACTAAAACCCAGATTGCTAATTTACGGTAGTTCTTCACATGAAATTTTGTGCACCAAAGAAACGAAATAAAACGATGTTGTAAGTCAATTAACACGGGGTTTTTCAGGACATAATTACGCATTAAATTATACCTGTGATAGAACTCATTTTCCTTATCTGCTGGTAAATTTCAAATAAAATTTGAATACATAAGAAACTTATGTATATTTGAGTTATGTATTCAAAGAATCTAATTAAAGGAACACTTCAAACCATTATTCTAAAGCAATTAGAAGACAACGGTAGAATGTATGGCTATGAAATCACCCAAAGAGTGAAGGAACTAAGTGATGGCAAAATTGAAATTACGGAAGGCGCTTTATATCCTACCCTTCATAAGTTAGAAGCGGATGGCATCGTGACTACCGAAAAAGAATTTATTGGAAAACGGGTTCGTAAATACTACACCTTGACAGAAACAGGTGGCACCGTTGCCACAGAAAAAAGCACTGAACTAAACGACTTCATTGCCACCATTGCACGCATTTTACAACCTAAACCGACTATCTAATGGAAATTTCAGACCAACAAATAGAATTCATTCAACGTGATTTAGAATTACGAGGTATTACCATGAATGAGCTCAACGATAGCCTAGTGGATCACATTTGTTGTGCCATTGAAACTCATCCTCATTCGAATTTTCAAGACTCCTATTTGGACGTTATACACACCTTTGGTGCAGGTAAGATTCCTATTATTCAGAAACAAACAAAACTTTTATTACTAACTTCAAATTCAATCATTATGAGAAAGATGTTTCATATTTTTGGCTTTTTAGCCGCATTTTCAACCTCTACAGGAGTACTATTTATGACCATGCAATGGCCCGGAGCAGGAATCCTATTAGTTATAGGTGTAGGACTTTTTAATTTAGGGGTACTACCCATGTATTTTATGGATAGGTACCGAAACTCTGTTAGGAATTAATTAGATTCCTCCATTTGAAAAGTGCTCTTTTGGGAGCATTTTTTCTAGTTTCAAAATTGGGATAAAAGTATTGTATCCACCTATAACTCTTTTCCTAACTCAATTGTGTATTGTTGTAAAAAACGCGGTCACATCAAGCCATTAAAAATTTCATATCACCAATTCTGCATCAAAAGAATTGTACTTCTTATACTAGGAATAAATATTCTTTTTTTATTCACAGCCCAGGCACAAAATGAAATAAAAGGCCCCCTAAACACCATCCATTACACCATGTCTGAGACTTTAATTGAAATACGGTTAAACGAAAGATCACCCATAGAAAATAATATCTATTCATCAGAATGTGCCTTTCCAACAAAGTTAAAATTAAATGACTCCGTTCACACTGAAGCTAAGTTATGAAAGCACAAAAAAACCGCTCCCATTTCTGAGAGCGGTTTTTCATATTTGAATTTAATATTTTCGATTAACTCGAAAACCTAAATTACTTTACTTCTTCAAAGTCAACATCCGTCACCTCTGCATCTTCTGCACCTGCATCAGCACCTGGTTGCGCACCATCTTGAGGGGCACCACCTTGAGCAGCTGTATACAATTCTTGAGAAGCTGCTTGAACTTTCTCCATTGCGGTATCAATAGCACCCAAATCTGCAACAGCATGCGCTGCTTTTAACTCGGTTAATGCATCTTCAATTGGTTTTTTCTTATCTTCAGGAAGTTTATCTCCTGCTTCAGTCATCATTTTTTCCGTTTGGAAAATCATTGAATCCGCGGCATTTAATTTTTCTGCAGTTTCCTTCGCTTTCGCATCAGATTCAGCATTAGCTTCTGCTTCTTGACGCATTTTTTCGATATCTGCATCGCTCAAACCAGAAGAAGCTTCAATTCTAATCGCTTGTTCTTTACCGGTAGCTTTATCTTTTGCAGCTACATGTAATATACCATTTGCATCAATATCAAAAGTTACTTCAATTTGAGGAACTCCTCTTTGTGCTGGTGGAATTGAATCTAAGATAAAGTTTCCAATTTTACGGTTTTGGTTCGCCATTGGACGTTCCCCTTGTAGCACGTGAATATCAACCGAAGGTTGGTTATCAGCAGCTGTTGAGAATACTTCCGACTTTTTAGTTGGAATAGTTGTATTCGCATCAATCAACTTAGTCATGACACCACCCATCGTTTCGATACCTAAAGAAAGAGGCGTTACATCTAATAAAAGAACGTCTTTCACATCTCCAGAGAGTACACCACCTTGGATAGCTGCACCTACAGCAACAACCTCATCTGGGTTAACTCCTTTTGAAGGATCTTTTCCAAAGAATGCTTTAACAGCATCCACAACTGCTGGAATACGAGTAGAACCACCTACTAAAATAACTTGGTCAATTTCGCTTTTCTCTAAATCAGCTGCTTTCATAGCTGAGATACAAGGATTGATTGATCTTTTGATTAAATCATCCGCTAATTGCTCAAACTTTGCTCTAGTTAAAGAACGTACCAAGTGCTTTGGCACACCGTCAACAGGCATGATGTATGGCAAGTTGATTTCTGTTGAGTTACCAGAAGACAATTCAATCTTCGCTTTCTCCGCAGCTTCTTTCAAACGTTGTAATGCCATTGGATCTTTAGATAAGTCCAAGTTTCCATTTTCCGATTTGAATTCAGTAACTAACCAATCAATAATTTTTTGATCAAAATCATCCCCACCTAGGTGTGTATCTCCATCGGTTGAAAGTACTTCAAATACACCGTCACCTAATTCAAGAATAGACACATCATGTGTCCCCCCTCCTAAATCAAATACAACAACTTTAATATCTTCCCCTTTTTTATCTAATCCATAAGCTAATGAAGCCGCAGTTGGTTCATTGATGATACGCTTCACTTCTAAACCTGCAATTTGACCTGCTTCTTTAGTTGCTTGACGTTGTGCATCATTAAAATAAGCAGGTACAGTAATTACTGCTTCAGTTACATCTTGTCCCAAATAATCTTCTGCTGTTTTCTTCATTTTTTGAAGAACCATTGCTGAAATTTCTTGAGGAGAATATAATTTACCATCAATATCCACACGAGGAGTATTGTTGTCCCCTTTTACTACAGAATATGTAGAGCGTTTAATTTCTTTCGCTACCTCATCAAACGAGTTCCCCATAAATCTCTTAATAGATGAAATGGTTTTCGTTGGATTTGTAATTGCTTGACGTTTTGCAGGATCCCCTACTTTACGTTCACCACCATCAATAAATGCAACAATTGATGGAGTGGTTCTTTTTCCTTCGTTATTTGGAATTACAACTGGCTCGCTTCCTTCCATTACAGAAACACACGAGTTTGTGGTTCCTAAATCTATACCTATGATCTTACCCATATCTTTATTTATTAAATTCGAATTCTTTAGTTCAATTTTCAACGGTTAGTCAATTGCTGTGCCAATAGAACTTTGACAAAAAGAGGCGCAAAATTGACATAAAAAAATGCCAATTCTATTAAGAATTGGCATTTTAGTATGACATAACGACACTTTTAGTGTCTACCTATTGGTAACAAGGTGATTTAGCATCATTGTTTGTATAATGACAAAACCTACGCCCAAGTGTAATTTCGCCCCCTACTAAATAATTAATAGAGTTCTCACTCATTTTAGAATATTCTTCGTTAAAACTCCGGGAAGACCATAACCCAATGCCATTATTAATATTGGTATACTCGGGTTTAGTTTCCAATAAACTAGTAGATGGAGCGGCTACTTCTAAAAATGTATTAAACTCGTCTCCTCCTGAAATAAATCTAAAGGTAAGCGGAACATCTAATGGTTGACGTTGAAAAATATCATCTCCCTCTTCAACCACGGATACATTAGCTGCAATAAATTCATAAAATGCGGTTGGGTTTAGGTCAATTTTTATTTGCCTCACATCCGTTTCTTCCGTAGGTACTTTGTTCACCACACCCTGGCCTACATAATACTTAAGGGTTCGAACTGTACCTAGATCAAAATTGAGGTCTCTTTCTTGGTAAGAGAAATCTAAATAAACATCTACTACCTTGGCATTAATGGGCACATTAACTTCCAACGTAATTTTTTCGGAAGGAGAAAGAACAAACTCACCATCCTGACCAAAAGTAGTGGCCAAACTTAATCCGGGTCCAGGATGTAATAAGCCAACAGGTTTCTTCAACATGTTATCGGCTGTAACATTCACCAATTCTGTGGTGGCACTTACAATTGCACTCCCATCCAGTTTGTCTACCTGTACCGAGTACAAATATGAACCGTTCAATTGTTGCTCCAACTCATACACTTTTTGATTTGGGTAATAGAAAAATCCAGAGTCCTTATTCGTCACGTTTGTTTCGCTAAAGGTCCATTTATTTAGCGTATCCATCCCATTAAAACCATGATCTACTATTTCTAATAAACTTACCTCTATATTTTCATATTCGGATAAAGACGGATCTTGTGCTAAAACAGCCACTGCATCGACACCTTGAAAAATTCTATTCACCTTAATTTTGTGAATGGCATCCTCCGCAGATAACAACCCATAAATGACCGTCACATCTTTTCCACTGGCAAATATATCAACATCATTTTTACAAGATTCTATTCCAATTAAGGCAACTAGACTTAATATGGCAATAGACAAAGTGAATTTTATTTTCATGAATTCCGTTTGTTTTTGAGTCCATTTCAAAAAAGCGTTAATGCTATGAAATGAATTTATAATTTTGTTGACTCAAATTTGAGCCACGAATATACTATTTAATATTACGGCTTCTATTTAAATAAGGTTAGGTCAAACACGAAATAAAAACGAATTATCATGAGTACACAATTGTTTAAACCAGTTAGTGGGCATGCTAAAAAGATCACCACGCACGTTTTATACGAAATGAAACGTAAGGGCGAAAAAATTGCCATGTTAACCGCATACGATTTTACAATGGCACGCATCCTAGATGATGCCGATATTGATTTAATTTTAGTGGGTGATTCCGCTTCCAATGTAATGGCGGGGCATGAAACGACTCTCCCTATTACGCTAGATCATATGATTTATCATGCGGCATCCGTAGTCAGAGGAATCAAAAACTGCCTAGTGGTTGTTGACCTACCTTTTGGAACGTATCAAGGTAACTCTAAAAATGCGTTAGAATCTTCTATCCGCATCATGAAGGAGGCTGGTGGTCATTCCATTAAACTTGAAGGAGGAGAAGAAATTAGAGAATCTATTGAACGAATTCTTTCTGCAGGTATTCCAGTAATGGGCCATTTAGGATTAACACCACAATCCATTTACAAATTTGGAACCTATTCGGTTAGAGCCAAAGAAGAGGATGAAGCAGAGCAACTAATTAAAGATGCCAAAATGCTTGAGGAAGTGGGTTGTTTTGCGATGGTATTGGAAAAAGTTCCAGCACATTTAGCTAAAAAAGTGGCGGAGACCGTAAGTATTCCAGTTATAGGAATTGGAGCTGGACCAGATGTAGATGGCCAAGTATTGGTTTTGCATGACATGTTAGGTTTAAACGTAGATTTTTCACCTCGTTTTTTAAGGCGTTACAATAATTTCTACGAACAAATGCATAACTCCGTAACCAACTACATTAAGGATGTCAAGACCAATGATTTCCCAAACGAAAAAGAATCATACTAGTGAAAAAACCAGAAGAAAAACAAAGACCTGATTTATCAAAAATCACGGTGATTTATGAAGATAACCACCTCATTGTCATCAATAAATTACCGGGTCAAATTGTCCAGGGTGATAAAACGGGCGATACCTCTCTAGCAGAGTTAGTAAAAGCATATATCAAAGAAAAATACAACAAGCCAGGAGATGTTTATTTAGGCATTGTACATCGCTTAGATAGACCTACAAGTGGTATTGTCATTTTTGCAAAAACCAGTAAAGCAGCTTCTCGTCTTTCAGAAATGTTTCAAAAGCACGAGGTAAAGAAAACGTACTGGGCCATTACTTCCACTCGACCGGAAGGAGGAATGGGAAGGTTAACCCATTATTTAAGGAAGAACGAGGAAAAAAATAAATCCGTAGCAAAAAAGAAACCTAACAAAGGGTATAAAGAAGCGATTTTAGATTTTGAACAAAAGTCTGATTCTGACCGTTATTATTTACTGGAAATTAAGTTACATACGGGAAGACATCACCAAATCCGTTGTCAATTAGCAGCTATTGGATCTCCTATTAAAGGGGATATTAAATATGGAGCTAAACGGACCAATATGGATGGTTCTATTTCTTTACATTCACGAACCACTTCATTTTTACATCCGGTAAAGAAGGAGAACATGTCATTTACAGCACCTGTAACTGACGATGATTTGTGGCGTTATTTTGAGAAGGAACTAAGATAAACAATGCAAAGGGGCTAAAAAATTCATGGGTGAATTAATTGGTTTTCAAAAACGCCCCAATTTTACCCGCTGCAAGTTTATTCGCAAACTCGTTTGGATGTGCATCAAATTTATTTACGGTTATACCCAAGCCCATATAGGGTTCGTATGTCTCTAATAGGTCCAGATGTAATACATTTTCTGATTTCCAAAATTCATTCAATTTTTGATGCACATCCACAAATTCATAATTTTCCATTTTAACTTGCAAAAATGGAAATGTAACGACTGCAAATACACGCCCTTTTTCTTCTGAAAACCTTCGGATTCTATTTAGAACCTTTTTTTGAGTCTCCCATAATTCTTCCTGATAGGCTTTTTTCACAAAAGAAGAATACCTTAAAAAATCAGGATCTTGAATAGCAAACCATTTGAATTTCAATGTGTTTATTAAATAACTTTGGGTTCCAAAATAACCTAATGTTTTTTCAAAATCGTAAATTCGATTGTATATTCCCTGAGTCTCGGGCATTAAATAATCAATATCATTTAAGCAATAAGACAACAAAATAATGTCAAATTCATACTGGTCTCGATCGAGTTTTCGAAGAATTTCTAGTTCCGTTTGAGAATTTATCCCATTCACCGCAATTATATGTACTTCCAATTCAGGATATGTATTACGAAGTATATTTCCAAACCTATCGTCTTCATTCTTTATTCCATGTCCGGCAGTAAAAGAATCACCAATTAGGGTCAATCGTCTTTTTCCAGGGGCAATTGCTAATTGATAATCTATATTATCTCTTGCTGTCATATTATTGGGTTGATAATACCTTTTCAACCAACGTTGAGAAATTTTACTCAAACCGAAGGAGTCTGTTCGATCTACAAAAAACCGGTAATAAGTCTCCCCGATAAAAAACGAAATAGAAATTAAGAGAAGGGTAAAAAGCACATTCCATCCTATAATAAAAAGGGTGCTTTTTTTACTAACAGACCTGGTGGACTTAAAAATCCATGCGAGCATACCCACCCATATACATGGCAAAACAAAAGCCATTACATAAAAAAAGTCAATTTCCTCCATACCCTATAATACGACAATACTATTTATTCAGAAAAACAAACCCAAAAAAAACACAAAGCATTTAATGGAAAATAAAAAATGCACACTTAACTCTTCTCCTTAGGATGCGCAATTCACACAAAATTTATTATGGGGTACGAGTACTATTCTTTTCAGTGGAATGGGTAGATGGCACTTTCTACACCTCCCAAAATCATTACTTCTTAACTCCCCCTGAACTCGTAATACCCCGGCCAATTTCTTTTCCTGTGTACGTATAGCTGCTTCCACAACACTCTTATTATTGATGGCATCCATCCTTGAAACTCTTCCTATAGCACAATCCGGTGATATGGGTTGGGTTTCCAATTAATACTCCATTATGGATTGATTTGTTTTCTCAATTTCCGAAACTAATAAACTTTCCATTTCCTTCCATTCTTTTTCTGTCATATGGTATAAATCTACCGATAAATTTTGAATTATTTCATCCTACATTTCGTTTTTCAAAATTCCAAACCCCTACTTTTGCCATCCTAAATTTCAATACAGATGGTTCAACAAATAGAATTTTCGTTACCTCCACTAAAAAGGGGGATTCATCTTATTAGTACCGAAATAATGGTACAACTCCCCCCCCTTCCAGAGAGTGGCTTAATGCATGTTTTTTTGAAACACACATCGGCTGCCATTAGTATTAATGAAAATGCAGACCCATCCGTACGAAATGACATGCATACCAGTATTGAAAATATGATTCCTGAAAACCAATCGCATTTCACGCATTTGGAGGAAGGACCAGACGATATGCCCGGACATATTAAACTCGCTTTGATTGGAAATGAAATCACGGTTCCAATCTCTAAGGGGAAATTAAATCTAGGAACTTGGCAAGGTTTTTACTTTCATGAATTTCGAAATAATCCAGCCCCAAGAACACTCGTAATCACTCTAATGAGCTAAGGATGACTAAAACAGAAAAAGCGCAATATGTTTGGGATAAGTTAGAAGAAATTTATCCAACCGTTCCTATACCTTTAGACCACACCAACGATTTTGAATTATTGATAGCCGTTTTATTATCCGCCCAATGTACGGACAAACGAGTCAACCTGGTTACTCCTGCTCTTTTTGCTATAGCTGACAATGCCTACGATATGCAAAAACTTTCTTTGGAGCAAGTAGAGACTTTTATCAAAACTTGCGGACTTTACAAATCCAAGGCTAGAAACATCAAGAAATTGGCCGATCTAATGGTCGAAAAACACACCGGGATAGTTCCCAATAACTTTAAGGATTTAGAGGAATTAGCAGGTGTTGGACATAAAACAGCGAGTGTGGTAATGTCGCAAGCATTTGGAGTACCCGCATTTCCTGTAGACACTCACATTCATCGATTAATGTTCCGTTGGGGCTTAACGAGTGGGAAATCGGTTGAACAAACCGAAAAAGATGCTAAGAAGCTATTCCCGGAAGAGTTATGGAATAAATTACACTTACAAATAATTTACTACGGCCGGGAATATTCACCTGCAAGAGGTCTTAAAATTGAAAAAGACATCATCACAAAAAAAATCGGAAGAAAGAGCTTTTTAAATACTCTTTAATCCGATCCATTAAAACAAACCTCTCTTGGTTTTTAAGGATTGACCTTCACCATTTTTTGAGTATACGACTTTGTTCCAGAGATGATGGTTACAAAGTACACGCCTACCGGAATATTTTGGACATTTACAGACGTTTTTTTAATGAATGTTCCTGAAATCATTTCCTTACCTGTTAAGGACAAAATACGGTACGAAACTTCCCCTTCGGTATCTGCAACAATTTGAATTTCCGTTTGCACCGGATTCGGATACACAGCCACTTCTGATTCCACGAAATCTGTCCTAATTCCAGTCACAATAGGATCGTTCGCACTTGCATTTAGCGCTTCCACTTGATTCACTATTTTATCTGACTCATTTTGTAAAATGGCCACAGCAAACATTCTACTCATATCCCAATCAGAATGATTGGCAACCGTTTGCACAAAAACCACGGAGTCACCAACGGTACTCGGCACCGTAATCAGAGTCCCAGTATTTCCTAAAAGAGTGGTTCTAAACACATCGTAATGTTGATTCTCTCCGTTTGGCGCATTGTAAAAAACGGTATCCTCTGCGAGGACTACATATAATTTTTGCGTAGCCATAGAATGATTTGCCTCCGTAATTACCACAATTTTCACCCGCATAGAATCAGTCATTTTTTGTTGAGTAAGTGATATACTAACCGAACTCATTTGGTTTTTATACGAATCAAATAAAGTAGGGGAAGTAAAACTACCATTTACACTTTCACCATTAATCACAATTTGTGGAGTAGCGCCCAAAAGGCCATAATATCCAGTACGTGCATCGTTACCCCTTTTATTATGTTGACTAAAAACGCACGAACTATAAGGAGAGCTAGGGTGCACCGCTAAATGGATAATATTAGGTTCATTTTGACTATCGATGTTGGTATACAACCCCGGGTTTCTAGCACCACAAATAGAACAACGTGTATTGGTGAAATGTTCTATTATTATTTTTTGGGGGACTTGCGAAAACCCTGGAATTGTTAGAATAGAAAACAATACGATTAACGTATTTCTTAGTTTCATAGTTTTATATTTTAGATGCCCTACAAATTTACTAAGGAACCCATTAGGTTATTGTCTACCAACTGACAATATAGAGGATTCCATTATCAAGTAAATGTTTTAACATCCTTCCTTTTCCATGAATTCAATGATACACTCGGATACCTATCGTTTTGGTGGTAAAAAAAATTGTTCAAAATTTGATCAATTACCTAGGTGAAAGTTGTCCATATTCTCACTATTTTTACGCCATTGACGATGGGCAGATTCAAAACATTGAATCTACAAACAATCAATACAATAGCAATTTCGAGATACGTTTCTCGAAATTTAGTTAGGGAGTATTTAATGGGAAAAATAATAGCAATAGCCAATCAAAAGGGTGGGGTAGGAAAAACTACCACCGCAATTAACCTAGGTGCAAGTTTAGGAGCGTTAGATAAGAAAACGCTCATTATTGATGCCGATCCACAGGCAAATACAACTTCTGGATTAGGGTTTGATCCAAGAGAAGTAAAAACAAGTATTTACGAATGTATTGTCAATAACGTATCTGCAAAAGACATCATAATAAGCACCGTAAGCCCAAACCTGGATATTATTCCAGCTCATATTGACTTAGTAGGAGCCGAGATTGAACTCGTCAATTTGGAAGACCGGGAAATGATGATGAAAAAAGCGGTGAAAAGCATCAAAGATGATTATGATTTCATCATTATTGATTGCTCACCATCTCTTGGGTTAATCACGGTAAATGCTTTGACTGCTGCGGATAGTGTTATTGTACCTATTCAATGTGAGTATTTTGCTTTAGAAGGATTAGGGAAATTATTGAACACCATAAAAATTGTACAAACTCGATTAAATCCAGATTTGTCAATAGAAGGGATGTTGCTAACCATGTATGATCAACGTTTGCGTTTAGCAAATCAAGTAGCGGATGAATTAAAGACTCATTTTAGCCAATTAGTTTTTGATACTGTTATTCACAGAAATACTACTTTAGGCGAAGCTCCTAGTCATGGTGAAAGTATCATTACTCACGATGCAAGTTCCAAAGGAGCCGTAAATTACCTCAATTTAGCGAGAGAGATTTTACAGAAAAACAATTTGACACAAATCAACCAAGAAGATAAAATAATCAACGTTCATGGCTAAGAAAAAGGCTTTAGGAAGAGGATTAAGTGCATTGCTAAGTGATGCCGATATGGAAGTACCTAGCAGTTTAAGTACCCAAACGAGTACCGGAATTTCAGAAATTTCAATTTCTAATATTAAACCGAATGCATCTCAACCTCGTACCAAGTTTGACGATGATGCTTTACAGGATTTAGCGGACTCCATTGCACAACACGGATTGGTTCAACCTATCACCATCAGGAAGGTGAACCCTAGTCAATACCAAATTATTTCGGGAGAAAGACGTTGGAGAGCGAGTCAATTAGCTGGATTAGAATCTCTACCTGCTTACATTCGTCAGGTAGATGATGAACAAGTATTAGAACTTGCATTAATTGAAAACATTCAACGGGAGGATTTAGATGCTATGGAAATTGCCATCTCCTATCAACGTATGTTGGACGAACTAGAAATCACCCAAGATACGCTAGCCAAAAAAGTCAGTAAGAACCGTTCTACAGTGACCAATTTTTTACGTTTACTAAATCTCCCACCACAAATTCAATTGGCTGTTAGAGACGGGGAGATTAGTATGGGACATGCACGGGCATTATTATCTGCTAAATCGGAAGAATTACAAATTGGTATTTTCAACCGTATTTTGAGTGCCGGTTTGAATGTACGACAAGTAGAGCATTTGGTAAAAGCAGATAAAGTAGCCAAGAAAACGACTGATTCGCTAAAAAAAGCAGCGTTAACCTTCGAACAACAAAGTAACTATTTGGAGCTTCAACGCATTTTACGTAATAAAGTAGATATCAAGAAAGATCCTGCTGGTAAAGGGAAAATAACCATCAATTTTAAAAACGATACCGATTTATCTCGAGTACTCGATTTATTGATGCCTTAACCATACCATAAAAAAAAGGTTAATTCAAAATCTCTTAAGTTTCAGGTTTACAAGATAACCTGTACATTCGCAGTATGCTAAATCGCAGTTTATTCATTTGTATTATTGTTCTTACCGGATTTTATTCAAACCTCCTTGGACAAACGGTTTCAGGGGATTCTGTAAATCGAATTGAAGGAAAAATACAGCAAATTTCACATGAGGATTTGGAAGAGTTACATTCCCCCAAAAAGGCCACTCTTCTTTCGGCTGTTTTACCTGGAGCCGGTCAGATTTATAACAAAAAGTATTGGAAAGCACCTGTTATTTGGGCGGGAATTGCAGGAGCGTTGTATGCGAGTCAAATTGCACGTACCAACTACCAAGAATACCGAGAGGAATATATATTGGAACTCGGATACCCTGACACCCAGAGTAAATATCATGATACCGGTATTACTTTATCTTACCTAAAAGACAACAAGAACTTTTATCGTGTACAAATGGAAACCGCTTATGTTATTGCTGGAGCGATATATTTACTCCAAATACTGGATGCAAATGTAGATGCCCAATTAATGACATTCGATGTATCGGATGATTTAAGTCTGAACGTATTACCACAAGCCATACCGAATCAACTCCGTCCATCTCCTACAATGGGAGTTACTTTCGCTTTAAAATTCAAATAAAATTCTGATGAATATTGCACTTATTGGTTACGGTAAAATGGGCCATGTCATAGAACAAATAGCCATTCAACGAGGACATTCTATCACGGTAAAATTAACTTCCAAGGAAGCTAACTTTTCGTCCTCATTACTTAAAGGTAGCGATGTAGCTATTGAGTTTTCGGTACCGGATGCGGTTATCTCCAATATTTCAAAATGTTTTGATGCCAAAGTCCCGGTTGTGGTAGGTACCACAGGTTGGATGACACATCTAGAAAAAGTTACTGCAGAGTGTACCGTAAAACAAGGCGGAATATTCTATGCTTCTAATTTTAGTATCGGAGTCAATATCTTTTTCAAAGTGAATAAAATATTAGCTAAACTAATGAATCCACAAGCATATGAAATAAGCATGGAGGAAATTCATCATACGCAAAAGTTGGATTCCCCTAGTGGTACCGCACTGACCTTAGCCAATCAAATATTAGCTAATGTAGCCCGTAAAACATCGTGGACAGAATCGGAGAATGCCACAGAAGACCAACTTTCCATTACCGCAAAACGAATTTCAGATACCCCAGGCACACATATTATTACCTATGAAAACGAGATTGATAAAATAGAAATCAAGCATGAAGCAAAAGGTAGAGAAGGTTTTGCCTTAGGTTCCGTTTTAGCCGCTGAGTTTATGATAAATAAAGAAGGGGTATACGGAATGGATGATTTATTAAGGTAATTTAAGACGCCATACATCTTATAAAACAAACCATTCAGCCCACCCATTTCCCGCTGATAAAGCGATTAACAATTGTTAGATAAACATCCGCCCGAAAGGCTTACCGCCAAATCAATAATTACACTACTTTAGTGGCGTTCAAAGATAAAATCCATGTCAATAATTATTTCATTACTATTACTTCTAGCCATATTTGTAGGGCTATCGCAACTTTTCCCATTAGTAGACGAAAAATATAAAAGCTGGTACGCTTTTGTACCGGGATACAATGTTTACATCTGGCTAAAAATCATTGAAAAACCGTGGTGGTGGATTATCCTATTACTTTTTCCTGGTCCCAATATTTTATTGATCATGATTATGGTGGTTAATACCGGAACTGTTTTTGGTTACCGAGAAACCAAAGATGTGGCTTTGGGCGGATTTTTCCCATTTATCTATTTACCTTATTGGGCCTTTACAGGTCAACCAAAACATATTGGACAAATAGACCGAATTAAGTTCCCAAAAAGTTCAGCCATGGAATGGCGTGATGCCATTTTGTTTGCCGTAGTTGCTGCGAGTATTATACGTACCTATACCTTTGAGGCTTTTACAATCCCTACAGGGTCGATGGAGAAATCTTTACTAATAGGAGATTATTTATTTGTGGACAAATTGGCTTATGGGCCTAAAGTGCCTCAAACACCCTTGGCATTTCCTTTTGCGCATCATTCTTTACCGATGACCAATAATACCATCCCCTCTTATTTAACGTGGTTGGCACTTCCATTTAGTAGAATACCGGGTTACAGTCATATTGAACGTAACGATGTCGTGGTTTTCAACTTCCCAGAGGGGGATACGGTGGATGTCGAGTATCAAGCCAACAAAAGTTTCAACTCCATGGTTCGAGAAGATGGGTTTGATCTAATGTATCGGGATTTTCAATCTAAGAATCCTATTAAAGCACAAGCCGAATATCACCGAATTGCTCGCACCAAAATTCTTAAGACCAGAAAATTAACGATTCGTCCCGTAGATAAGAGAGAGAACTACATTAAAAGATGTGTGGGTATTCCAGGCGATGTAATTGAGGTAAAGGATGGAATTCTATTTATTGGAGACGAACAAGCCCATATGGCGGATGACATGCAATACGCCTATTTTGTTCAGTTTAAAAACTCTTATGATATAAATCCTAATTCTAGAATTGGATTGAAAAACAGAACGAAATTCAAGAAGAAATACAACGTTAACTTAGCGGATGCCATTCAGCTAAATCAAGAGTCTACCTTATACCGTATGCCACTTTCTGCTGAAATGCGAGATAAATTAAAAACAGATGTACGCATTGCGGATGTAAAAAGATCCATTAATAAAAAAGACAGTTTTACCTTTATTGACCAGTTAATTGCACGCTCGGAGTATTCTCCAAAATTTATGGAATACCTAACCACAAACAACCTTTTCAGTCCTAAATATCCGTATTACCCAAATGTGAAAGAGTATAACTGGACCGAAGATAATTTTGGACCATTAGTTATTCCTGCAGAAGGAATGACCATTGATTTAACCATTGAAAACCTTCCTTTATTTAGTCGTCCAATACGAGTGTATGAAGGGAACGAGTTAAACGTGAAAAATGGAAAAATATTCATTAATGGAGAGGAAACAACTTCGTACACCTTTAAAATGAACTATTACTGGTTGATGGGTGATAACCGTCATAACTCAGCTGATTCACGATTTTGGGGATTTGTTCCAGAAGATCACGTAGTGGGTAAAGCTTCTTTTGTTTGGTTATCCATGGATCCTGAATTACCTATGATGGATGGTGGTTTACGATTCGATAAAATGTTCAGAATAGTTAGATAATCTTTCGTATGAAAGTTAGCGGATTTACATTTATTCGAAACGGTATAAAATTAGACTACCCCATTGAGGAGGCCATCCGTTCTATTTTACCGCTTTGCGATGAAGTGGTTGTAGCCGTAGGAAATTCGGAAGATGATACCCTGAAGCTGATTCAAAATATAGATCCTAAGGTTCGTATTATCGAAACCGTTTGGGATGATTCTTTACGGGAAGGAGGCGCTGTTTTAGCGATAGAAACCGATAAGGCATTTAAAGCCCTTGCCAAAGACAGTGATTGGGCTATTTATATCCAGGGGGATGAAGTCATGCATGAGGGTTATTATGATACCATTCGTCACGCAATGCAGCAATATGCCCAAGATGAATCGGTAGATGGCTTGTTATTTAATTACCGTCATTTTTATGGATCATATGATTACATTGGCGATGCCATTCAATGGTACCCGAAAGAAATTCGTATTGTAAAAAACCGATCAGATATTTACTCTTTTGGAGATGCACAGGGTTTCAAAAAAGGGACGGGTGAAAAACTAAATGTAGCCGAAATTGAGGCTTACATTCATCATTACGGATGGGTAAAAAGTCCGGAAGCCATGCAACGAAAACAAGAATCGTTTCACAAGTTATGGCACGATGATAATTGGGTAGAAAAAAACATTGTCAAAGCCGAAGAATTTGATTACTCCGAAGTAAAAGCACTTTGGAAATTTGATGGGGAACATCCATCTGTCATGCAAAATAGAATAGCCACCAAGGGCTGGAAATTTGATCACGACATATCTAGAAACACCTTCTCTTTTAAAGAGAAGGTTAAGAAATGGGCCCAAAAAATCACCCGAAAACCATTGGGAGAGTATCAAAACTATATTGTAGTGAAATAATTAGGGCGTTACCCCGGGAACCGCTTTCGCTATTCCGCGGTCAGGCTTTCCCCTACAAGTCCTCGCTACGCTGTGGGCTTTTCAGTACTATCCTTAACGCAAACAGGCTATTTACTTTCGTAAATTCCCGATTCAATTTCTTCCATTTTATAGAAACCCTAATACTTCCTCACCCCGTATTTCCGTTTCAAATCCCGTAAAATATCTTCTAAGCCGTTACTCTTAATCACCAACACGGTAGACAATAACATCCCCGCTTTACCAGCAGGCATACCCTTTCGGTCCAGCCATTCAAGGTAATGTACGGGAACATCACAAACCAGTGAGTCTTTATACTTTCCAAAATAGACTTTCGTAGTCACCAATTCCTTCAATATAGAAGGGTCAAACATAGGCAAAGGAGTCGCCATTATTACGCTTGTACTTCAATGGTTTCGCCCAAAGCGATCACGGTATCACCCGCACGCATTTTTTTACGTTTAGCGGTTTCTACTTCCCCATTTACAGTTACTTCACCATCGGTAATAAACATATTTGCTTGGCCACCACTTTCGGCTACATTCATCATTTTAAGCAATGCATTTAAAGGAATGAATTCGTTACCGTTGAGTTTAAACTCCATAATCTATTATTTAAGGCAAAGGTAGTTTTAATTGATTTCAATGCTGAACTTAGCCTGGTATTTCTCTCCCTCTGACAGGGAAATAATTCCTTCTTTATCTTTAAAAACTCCGGTCGTCTGTTCCGGGTCAGTTACCCCTAACCAAGGCTCCATACATACAAAAGGTGCTTTATGCTTGGCCCAAACGCCTAGATTTTTAAAATCAGGATAAGTCACCGTAACCCTATGGTCGTGATTTTTACTTTTCAAGGAAACTTTTTTAGATTGAATATCTTTAAAAATCAACGCATCATTGGCAAATAGATCTTCCGACAAATTAATTCTGTTGGTATCAGACACCACTTCAAAGGCAACATCGGTAAGCAAGCCATTAGTAGACAAAACCGGGGTTGATAAGGTTTGTTTTTGATCAAATTCGAGGTAATAGTCCGAGTATTTTTCATGGGGTAACATGGGACAGTTAAATGCAGGATGTCCACCTAAAGAGAACAGCATTTGTGATTTCCCAATATTGGTAACCTGATGCGACACCACTAGTACATTATCCATTAATGAAAATGAAATTTCGAATTTAAAATCAAAAGGATATTCCTTTTTCAGTTCTTCATTAGAAGCATAAGAAAACGTCATTTCATTTTCAGAAACATGTTGAACTACCAAATTTTCATTGTAGCGAATAAAACCATGTTTGGGAATCGAATACGCCATTCCTTTATGGGAATACACCCCATTTTTCAATGCTCCAATAATCGGAAACAATACAGGAGCTGTACTCGCCCAAATTTCTGTATCGCCTTGCCAAACAAATTCCAATCCCGATTTTTTAGACTTAAAACTGCATAGCTCTGCCCCTACTTCATTAATCTGTACAGAGAAGTTTTTGGATTCTATTTGATGTTTCATTATACCGTTTTTGGATAATACCTCTTCTTCAACCAAAAAGCGACTCTCACCAAAAGAATCAAAGCGGGCACTTCTACCAGCGGACCTATGACTCCGGCAAATGCTTCGCCCGAGTTTAAACCAAATACAGCAATGGAAACGGCAATAGCGAGTTCAAAATTATTTCCGGTAGCCGTAAAGGATATCGAAGCATTTTTGGCATAATCGGCCCCCATCAACCGACTGGCAAAAAAGCTCAATAGGAACATTACCACAAAGTAGATGAGTAATGGAATAGATATGCGAACGACATCCATCGGAATATGAACAATCAACTCCCCTTTTAAGGAGAACATCACTACGATCGTCAATAACAAAGCGATTAAGGTCATGGGTGAAATGGCAGGAATAAAAACATTCTTGTACCAATTTTCGCCTTTCATTTTCACCAAAATGGTTCTACTTAAAATCCCCATTAAGAACGGGATTCCTAAATAAATAGCCACACTTTCGGCTATGGTTGCAATAGATATATCTACAATGGCGCCATCAAACCCAAAATAAGGGGGTAATATGGTTATGAAAATCCACGCATAAAAACTATAACCGATCACTTGAAAAATACTGTTAAGGGCCACTAAAGCAGCTCCATATTCGCTACTCCCTTCGGCCAAATCATTCCAAACCAAAACCATGGCAATACAACGTGCCAAACCAATTAAAATCACGCCTACCATATAATGTGGGTAATCTTGCAAGAAAATAAGCGCTAAGGCAAACATCAATACCGGACCAATAATCCAATTCATGACTAGGGAAACGGATAGTAATTTGACATCCTTCAATACTTTGGGTAAAAGCTTGTAATCTACTTTAGCCAATGGTGGATACATCATTAAAATTAATCCAATAGCTAGCGGAATATTGGTGGTTCCACTACTCATGTTACTAATTCCATCCGCTATGGAAGGAATA
The DNA here is from genome assembly GCA_913062955.1 of uncultured Flavobacteriales bacterium. Lineage (GTDB taxonomy): Bacteria > Bacteroidota > Bacteroidia > Flavobacteriales_G > Salibacteraceae > CAJXZP01. Next base: position 39,677 of record CAJXZP010000028.1, read on the forward strand.
AAATAACCGAATCCAACTCCTAAGCCCATGGCTAGAAATATCCACAGGGTTAAATTGGAATCAAGGAAGTTTAATTTTCTGGGAGTACTCATTTATTTAATTTTTGAAAATACATAAAACATTTCGGAGGCAATTTGGAAAGATCGCTCATCGTAACGCAGCGCTTCTTCAGGAGTATTATCAAACACTTTCGGATCGATGTATTGCACACTTATTCTTTGTTCAGTACCTGAAATAACAGGACAGTTTTCATCCGCATGATCACAGGTCATTACCGCAGCAAAGTTTTCTACTTGATTCACCTCATCATCAAATAACTTGGAAAACATGGTCAGTTTATCCCTTCTCAATGCATATTCAATTTGATATTTTGGGTTATTATCTCCCGTTGAGGTAATGACAAACCCCATTCGTTTTAATGAATCAACGGCTCTTGAGTTAAATTCGGTTACCTCTATCCCGCCCGACAAACAGGTCGTTTTAATTCCGAAAGCATGAGATGCTACGGCTGCCCATAGTTGAGAAAACTGACTCCTACGCGAGTTATGCGTACAAATAAAATTTAATCGAATAGGCGCTTTTGCGTCCTTTTTTCCTTGAATGAAATTAATCAACTCTTGCAATATTTCCCTTCGTTCTTCGGGGATGGGTAATTGCAGAATATGTTCAATGCTCGTATCTAATGTCATGATGATAGGTGTAATACTTTAAAAAAAATGGCCACCTAAAACTGTGGTCAATCCCCCTAACCCCCTCCTTCAAGGGAAAAATTATTCAGTAATTTTGAAGTCTGCTTCTGTCAAAGCAGACTTTTTGGAATTTAATAATTAAACTAGCTTCGATAGAAACTAACTTAATACCTATTTGAATAAAAAGACACTCTATTACAAGTAGTCTCCTATATTCTAGCCAATGGCCTTATAAAATTAAGGTGTAGGCAAAGAGCCTACGCCTTAATTTTTAATTGCTTAACAACATCCTCCACCAGGTGTGCATGCCGATACTTCATCTGCACCCAAAGAAGCCATAGCTACTTGTGGTTTTTCAGTCGGGATACCACATTTGTCCTTGGCCAAACAATCGGTAACTGTTGTGGTTAACACAAATGATTTTCCGTTAAACTCTAATCCGTATTTACCAATGGTATTATCTTGATACTCTACTTCAATTTCGGTATCTTCCATACCCAAAACACGTTCCGATAATTGGATGATGTCTAATAATTTTCCTGGTTTTATACGGTGATCAATATCCTTTTCATCTTCCCATAACTGAAAATTCACTTTATTCTCGGTACGGACAGTTCCTCCGCAATCAATAAAGTTTTTGGAGATTACCCCTACTTCTGTGATATGAAAGTTTTGAGGTACAAAACTTTCATCTGGTAATTGAAACGAAAGACTTTCGATTCCTGCTAATGATTTTTTTACTTCTGATAATTTCATCTGTGTCGTTTTTAATTCAACAATGATTCTACAATTTCATGGATAAGTTTAGCCACAAGAAACGTCTCCCTTGTATTGCTCAAAAAGTCCGTTAAACAAATCTTTTACTTCAGCCCATCGTTCTGGATGAATACAATAACTCACCGAAACACCTTCGATGGTTCCTTGAATAATCCCAATGTTTTTCAACTCCTTTAAATGTTGACTAATGGTGGCTTGTGCTAAACCTAGTTCGGTCACTAAGTCCCCATTAATACATGCATTTGATTTTAATAGGTAATCAATAATAGCCACTCGTGCAGGATGAGCAAGTGCTTTCGCAATCTTGGAAATCTCATTTTGTTCTGCCGTAAATAAATCTGTTCTGGTAACTCCCATACTTATTAATTGTTTCATTGCAATATTACGATGAATATCTTGTTCAACAATAAATAACACGTTTTTTTTTCACTTTTCTTGCATATTCATATGCGCATGACCTTTGGGTTTTGCCCCATCATCGGGATTCATCATACTGGGTTTTCCAGCCAATTGAGCGGCTGCATCAATGGCAAACGTCCCATTAACCGCAATTTCATCCCCTACAAGAAGTCCATTTAAAATTACAAATTCCTCCTCCAATTCCGGTCCTATATCCACCCTTCTTAAAACAAAATAAACACCATTTTCATTTTTGGTTTTAACATAAACAATGGATTTCTTACCGGTCCACATAACGGCAGATTTCGGAATAACAATTGTATGACTGTCCCCATTAACGGCACTTTCAATCACACCCGTAACAAACATTTCTGGCTTAAAACGATCCGATACATTATCCATTTCAATTCGTGCACGAGCTACTCTTGTTTTTGGATTAATTACGGGGTCAATAAAACTAATTATCCCTTTAAATTGTTCTCCGGGTACGGAGGAAATGGAGAAGTTTACTTTATCTCCTACTTCCACCCCATTTAAATCTGGTTCGTGAACATCGAATAATACCCATACCTTAGACAAGTCGGCTATTTCAAATAAAGCATAGCCACGTTTAATATGATCTCCTACATTCACATTTTTTTGTACCACCACTCCAGAAACATCTGAGTGAATTGGAAATTGGTCGGATAAAGAACCTCGATTTAGAATACCATCAATTTGCTCCTCTGATAATTTCCAATTCCACAATTTCATTCTGGAGGCTTCATATAGTTCTGGTTGGTATTCACGAATACGATAAGCCTCCAATAATTCCTCTTGGGCCGTAACCAATTCTGGCGAATATACATAGCCAATTACTTGCCCTTTTTGCACCAATTCGCCTGTGTAATTAAGGAGTAACTTATCCACTCGTCCACTAATATCTGAAGTTTGTGAAAACACAAATCGCTCATCTGGCTGAATCTTTCCGGTTAACCGAATACTTTTCATCACCTTTCCCTCCTTAATCACTAGCGTTTGAACATCGGCTAATTTCATTGCCGTGGCCGACATAGCCACAGCATTGGAAATTTCATTTCCAGATTCCATTTTTACCGGAATTAATTCCATCCCACAAATGGGACAATTACCTGGCTCTTGTTTGCGTATATGAGGGTGCATCGCACATGTAAACTCCTTAATTGTAGAAACGACTACCTCCGTATTCATTTTCCCTGAAGATGTAGAAGTAATGATTGCGCTAACTTTTGCTAAAACAATCCCCAACAGAATCAATCCAATGTATACAAATCCTTTTTTAATTTTTATTTTTTTCATCTCTTCCATTTTAATAGATCCTCGATCCCATTAAATATTGCATTCGTGCATACGTCATGTAATTTTCTTTCAAAGCCATAATTTGTGCTTTTTGATAATCCAATAATTTTTGTTGCATCCTTAACACCTCTTCAAAGTCTTTACCAGAGTTGCTATACGAAACCACCAAAATTTTAATCGCCATTTCCGTACTCTTTATCTGTCGCTCATACATCGTTAATTTTTGAACCGAACTTTGCCAGTTAAAATTAACCATTTCAAAATCTGCTCTCAGTATGTTTTCATAATTCAAATGCTCCGATTGCCATGCCGATTGTTCCAATTGTGTTTCCCGAATCGCACTTTTGTATTTTTTTCGATAAATGGGTAAAGTCATCGTTACCATGGGCATAAAGGCATCATTTCCACTATTTTCCACTCCTGTTACATTTCCTACAAAAACATAATCTACCCCGACACCAATCATAGGATTCCCTTGTTTTCGGGCAACGGTTTCCCGTGCTTTGGAAACTTCCATCTGCAATTCAATGCCACGCAACACCGGGTTCTCATTCATCAAACTATCGGCACTAAATTCGCCATACCCCAATGGGTTCAAATCGTTTGAAATCAAAACCTCCATAGAATCTGCTCGATTCAACAATCGATTAAACCCTACTTGAAGTGGATAGTTCTTCGATTTCAACACCTGAATTTCCGTTTGCGCATATTCCAATAAAATATCCACTCGAATAACATCCACCATACTACCCAAGCCATTTTTATATTTAGCGGTTGATACGTGTTTGAAATTTTCAAGAATATCTATATTCTCCTGATGAATTTTGATAATTTTCCGTAACTCATAGATGGAATAATAGGTCTCCTTTACCTCCAGGTTTAATTTATTCTTTGATTCCATAAACTCTTCAAAATATACCTGGGCTATTAAGGTATCTCTCTTGGAGTTTGCCTTTAAGGATCCAAACCAAGGAAACATTTGTGTTAAACTTACCTTGGCTTGTTGTGGGCCCAGTTTAGTTTCAATAGGTTGTATAAAATAGCCAAACGACAACGTTGGATCGGGTAATCCGTTGGACTGAGCTATTCGTTCCATAGCCATTTCAAATCGGGTATATTTAGCTTTCATACCCGGATTGTTTATTACCGCTATCTGAAGGTAATTATCTAAACCCATTTCCATTTGAGCGTATCCCGTACCTAAAGTGAGGATGAAACCCATTACGACATATATTTTTAATAATCTTTCCATTTAAAATCCTTTAATTTTTTAATTCTTTACGACTCCATTTTAATTCTTCCCTCCAACTGTAGAGAACAGGTACAATAAAGAAGGTAATGGAAGCCAGTACCATTCCACCAAAAGCAGGAATGGCCATAGGAATCATAATATCTGCACCCCGGCCAGAAGAGGACAAAACAGGTAACAGCGCAATAATTGTAGTAGCCGAAGTCATCACCGCAGGTTTAATTCTTCTGCGTCCTGCTAATACCACTGCATTGCGTATTTCCGAAATAGAGTTCGGTTTACTTTTTTGAAAACTTTGATCTAGGTAGGTTCCAATCAATACACCATCGTCTGTCGCAATTCCAAACAAGGCAATAAAGCCTACCCAAACTGCTACACTTAGGTTAATTGTTTGCATTTGAAAAAGTTCTCGCAGATTTTCACCGAAAAAACTAAAATTCATAAACCAAGATTCACCGTATAGCCACAACATTAAAAACGCCCCACTAAAGGCCATTGCGATACCACTAAACACCATAAGAGAGGTGGATACAGATTTAAACTGAAAATATAGAATCAAGAATATAATTAACAGTACGGCCGGGACAATCACTGCCAACCTTTTTTCCGCCCGAATCTGGTTTTCGTAATTCCCAGAGAATTTATAGCTAATCCCGGCAGGTACAACCAAATCCCCCTTATCAATTTTAGTTTGAATATAAGCACGGGTAGCTTCAACTACATCAATTTCCGCAAAACCATCCTTTTTATCAAA
>CAJXZP010000029.1 GCA_913062955.1 uncultured Flavobacteriales bacterium
TTAATTTACCACACACAAGATGGTACTAAAATAGCCGCAAGACCAAGTGGAACAGAACCGAAAATAAAATTCTACTTTAGCGTTAAGGGTAAATTAAACAATGTGGCTGATTACGAAACGGAATTACAGGTATTGAACCAGCAAATTGAAACGATCAAAGCCGATTTAGGCATCTAATTAAATGGCATGGAGTCCAAGCAGTTATTAACCGATTTAAAGCGTAAAACAGCATTCTGTAACAAAGAAGCCAAACGACTTCTAAAACTCAATGAAACACGCTTAAACCATAAGGAAAGCGTGCACTCTTGGAGTGCCTTACAATGTTTGGATCATCTCAATAAGTATGGGGATTTTTATCTGATGGAAATGGAAAAAGCGATCCATGCTTCTTCCAAACCTTCCGTTAAAAAATTCAGTCCGGGTTTTCTGGGAAATATTTTTGCTAAATCGATGATTGCGCAACCCAAAACCACCACTATGCAATCGCCAAAGAACATGGAACCGGCTACTTCCTCTTTAACGAAAGATGTCATTAATACCTTTTTAGGGCAACAAAAAGAGTTTATTAGATTGCTGGAATTATGTCCGCAAAAGAACCTGAATAAAATCAAGGTGAAAATCACTTTATCGAAATGGATTAAACTTAAATTAGGGGATACGTTACGTATCACTATTTTCCATAACGAGAGACATATATTACAAGCACTCAAAGCCGCAAAAATGAAATAATTGGAAGTAGAACTTCAAACATTATCCCGTCAACTTTCGGGTGAATTAAAGACCGATGAAGCCGTAAAAATAATGTACGCTACGGATGCTTCGGCCTATCGTGAAATGCCGTTAGCCGTGGCCATTCCTACACATAAAAAAGACATTCAACTACTTCTTCAATTTGCCAACACACAAGGAGTTGGATTAATACCTAGAACTGCGGGTACTTCCTTAGCTGGACAAGTAGTTGGAAATGGAATTGTGGTAGATGTTTCTCGGTTTTTCACTTCAATTTTAGAATTCAATTCCGCCCAACAATGGGTAAGCGTTGAACCCGGAGTGATTCGCGATGAATTGAATTACTTTTTAAAATCCAAAGGTTATCTTTTTGGTCCCGAAACATCTACTTCTAATCGAGCGATGATTGGAGGAATGGTTGGTAATAACTCCTGTGGCTCCAATTCGATTGTTTACGGTAGTACCCGAGATCATCTTTTGGAAATAGAAGGCTTTTTAAGCGATGGATCGGAAATCACGTTTAAAGAACTCTCGAAATCTGAATTCAAGCAAAAACTAAACCTACCCACCGGTAATTTAGAAGGTCAGATTTACCGACATATATTTGATTTGCTTAAGGATACTACTACCCAAAACCAAATCACGGACAATTACCCTCATCCGGAAATAAAACGGAGAAATACAGGATACGCATTGGATCTATTAATGGATTCGGAAGTATTTAATTCCAGTACTAAAAAATTCAATTTTTGTAAGTTAGTTGCTGGTAGCGAAGGCACTTTAGTCTTTATTACTCAAATAAAAATTGGGGTAACTCCCCTACCGCCCCAACATCAAGCCTTAATGGTGGCTCACTTCGATTCCCTAAGAGATTCTTTAGAGGCCAATTTAATCGCTCTGAAATACAAACCCTATGCCGTGGAATTAATGGATCACCTTATCCTGGATTGCACCATAGGACATCCATTATACGAAAAATACCGTTTCTTTTTAAAAGGAACACCAAAAGCCATATTGGCCATTCAGCTTCATGCCGAAACGGAAGAACAACTCCAAAAATCGGTTACGGAACTGAAAGCGGAGTTAGTAAAAAACGGATATGGCTACCATTTCCCCATCCTAAAAGGCGCTGAAATCACCCAGGTTTGGGCCTTACGAAAAGCAGGTTTAGGATTACTAGCGAATATCCCTGGTGACGACAAAGCCGTACCGGTAATTGAGGACACATGTGTTCGGGTGACAGATCTGCCACAATACATTGAAGATTTTGGTCATAAATTAGCCCAAAGAAATCTGAGTTGTGTGCATTACGCCCATGCAGGAACGGGTGAATTGCATCTCCGTCCAATGATTAACTTAAAAACATCCGAAGGAGCTCAATTATTTAAGGATGTTGCCCAAGACATTGCGGATTTGGTGAAAAAATATGGTGGATCATTAAGCGGTGAACATGGTGATGGAAGATTACGAGGCGAGTTTATTTCACAAATGGTAGGGAGTATAATTTATTCAGAATTCGAAAAACTTAAAACGGTTTGGGATCCCAATAATATTCTTAATCCAGGAAAAATTGTACATACCCCGGAAATGAATACGAGTTTACGGTACGAACCAGATGTACCTGTTAACACCTTTAATACGGCTTTTGACTTTTCCAAACACGGGGGTTTTTTGGAGTCGGTTGAATTATGTAATGGATCCGCTGATTGTCGCAAAACGGAACTTACAGGAGGCATTATGTGTCCATCTTACATGGCCACTAGAGAGGAAGCTCACACGACTCGTTCACGAGCGAATACCCTACGGGAGCTGATGACCAAACGTGCCCAAAAGGCGTTCAATTCTCCCGAATTGGCTCAGTCTATGGAACTGTGTTTAATGTGCAAGGGGTGTAAAATTGAATGTCCAAGTAATGTGGATATGGCTACATTTAAAAGTGAGTACCTGTATCAAAAAAGCTTGGTTCAAAAGCCTTCTTTTACCGAAAAGAAAATGGCTCATTTCAGTGATGGAATGAAACTGATACAGGCATTTCATCCCATTTCCACTGCGGTACTAAAATCGCCTTTAAAAGGAATTTTCAAAAAAGCGTTACACATTGCCCCGGAAAGAGAAATTCCCCTCCCCGAAAAAACGAGTCTATTTCGTTGGTATCAAAAAGAAGGGGAATCCACCCGAAAAAAATTCTTACAAAAGAAAAAGAAGGAAGTTCTCTTTTTCTGTGATGAGTTTACCAATTTCCTAGATGTTGAAGTCGGAAAAAAAGCGGTCATGTTATTATGGTCCCTAGGATATGATGTCAAAATCACGGAGGAGTCGGAAAGTGGTCGTACGGCAATTTCAAAAGGTTTTTTAAAGGAAGCCAAAGAATTAGCGCAACATAATGTGGCCCATTTTAGGGGAAAGGTAAACTCAGACACCCCATTAATAGGTGTTGAACCTTCCACCATTTTGATCTTTAGAGATGAGTACCCTTCTTTAGTGGAAGACGCACTAAAAGAATCCGCAACTCTTTTAGGAAAACAGAGCTTTTTATTGGAAGAATTTTTATGTCAAGAAATGGATTTGGGAAATATTACCACTCAAGACTTTGACCACCGAACCCTTGAAATGCAAATCCATGGACATTGTCATCAAAAGGCCAATTCAAGTGTGTCTTTCACAAAAAAAATATTAAACCTACCCCTACATGCAAAAGCTACAGTAATCCCATCTGGATGTTGTGGAATGGCCGGTTCTTTTGGTTACCAGCATTACGAAGTATCCATGAAAATTGGAGAGCTTGTATTATTCCCAGCAATCCGTAAAAAAGTAGACGGAACTATTACGGTAGCCGTTGGTACCAGTTGTCGAGAACAAATAAAGGAAGGTACAAAAACGAATTCCAAACACCCCGCAGAGGTACTTTTTGATATGTTAGCTTCTAAATAGGGTTATTAACAACTCAATTTGATTAAATATATTGCAATTCCCTTTTGTAATCCTAATAAAAACGGTTAATTGCGACATAATTTAATTTAAATCCAACTAATTATGAAAAAGACATTACTATCAATGGCCGCTGTAGCGTTCTTCTTTGCAGGTTCTGTAGCACTTACCTCTTGTGGTGGTGGTGAAGAATCTCATGACCACGCAGCTGGTGAAGAACATGTAGATCACGCTGAAGAAGCTGTAGCTGAAGAAGCTGTAGTGGAAGAAGTTGTTGTAGAAGAAGTTGCCGTAGAAGAAGTTGTTGCTGACTCTGCTGAAGGCGAAATGAAATGTGGTGAAGGTAAATGTGGCGAAGGTGATGCTACAGAAGCTGAATCTACGGAAGCTGAAGGTGAGCACAAATGTGGTGAAGGTAAATGTGGTGAAAGTCACTAATCCCAACCTAAACGAAATAAAAAAAGGTTGAACAAATGTTCAACCTTTTTTTTATACTTTTTTTTTAGATTTTCAATGCCATTATCTTAATTGACTAATTCGAATTCCCAAATCACGTTCAATAGCTCTTAATTTTACAATTTCTTGATTGGTTACAAAACTAATAGCAATACCTTTTTTCCCTCCACGGGCGGTACGACCACTTCGATGGGTGTAAAATTCTAACTGAGCAGGAACATCAAAATGCACCACGTAGTTTAGCCCATCAATATCAATCCCTCTAGCAGCAACATCTGTAGAAACCAAAATTTGTAAGGATTTATTTTTTATTCCACGCATAACTTTATCGCGTTCCTTTTGTTGCATATCCCCTTGTAAAGCCTCGCAATTGTAATTCTTGGATTGAAGTTGTTTAGACAACGTAATCGCCATTTTTTTAGTGGTACAAAAAACAACCCCTCTGGCATTTCCATTTGACTTTAAAAACTGAATAAGCATATCCAATTTGTCATGTTCTCTCACCACCACAAATTGATGTTCAATATTCTTATTCACCACGTCATCTTTACTTAACTGAAATGCATGCGCATCTTTATTCAAGTAATTTGAAATAATGGCTCTTACTTCTTTCGGTATAGTTGCAGAAAACAACCAAGTATTTCTTCTTTCTGGTAATTGAGATAAAATGGTTTCCAATTCTTTTTTAAAACCCATGTTCAACATTTCATCTGCTTCATCTAGCACTACCGTTTTTACGGAGTCTAAATTCACCACTTTACGTTGAATTAAATCAATTAACCTCCCTGGAGTGGCCACCAAAATATGTGTGGTTCGATCTAGTCTACTTAATTGTTTGGAAATATGTTCCCCCCCATATACGGCCTCGGTAAAAATTTTATCCGTATTGTATTTCGTAAACTTGAAAAGCTGTTTCGCAATTTGTTGACCTAATTCTCTGGTGGGAGTTAAAATCAATGCTTGTACCTTATCACTGGTAGGATTTATTTTTTGTAAAATGGGTAATCCAAAAGCAGCTGTTTTACCGGTGCCAGTCTGGGCTTGTACCACCACATCCGAATTATTCTTTAATAGAAACGGAATAACCTCTACCTGAACAGGTGTCGGTTCAATAATGTTTAAATCTTTGATTGACTTGATGTAGTTGGAAGAAACTCCGAGTTGTGAAAAATTAGCCACGATATTATTTTTTAATTGGAGCGCAAAGGTAAGCATTGAACAATATGGGACGTAGGTTACCTATTATAATAAAAGGAATTTCTACAGACCTTTAAATAAACCCAAAATTCTAACATGGGTAGCCCCTGCTCCATATTCTCTAAAATCGGCATCCTCATATTTCATGTTTCCATGACTTTCCAATACTTTTCTAACTTCCAATCGCAGCACTCCTTCACCCACACCATGAATAACAACAAATTCATTGACTCTTGAATCCATGCAGTTCTGAATATATTGTTCCAATCGGAAGGTTTGAATTTGGATCATATCCGAGCGGGTTAAATGTTGTGGTTTATCTACCAACTCATATATATGTAGGTCAATTTCGGGAAAACCCATTTTACTCACCTTATCAAAAACCTTTATAGGTATGTGAAGTTGTACCTCTTTATTTCTCTTTAAGGATTCATGTCCCAATAAATGATCAAAATCATTTATTTCTGTAGAATGAATAACGGTATTATCTAGAGCCACTTTAATGATCTGAGTAATGGAGTACTCAAAAGGAAAATCATGCACTTCTACAATGACCCGGTTATTGGTTAGTAATTCCAAAATTACGCCTTCCCCTTCTTCATCTAACAATTGCACCGTATCTCCTACCCGAAAATTCATCTTGCAAAATTATGTGACCTATCCAAAATGGATGCTACCAACATGGAAGTAAAACGAATTATTATTCTTCCATTTTCAAACTGTTTTTTCTTTTACCGAGAAGTTTCAACCGGCAATAAATTATCTCCATCCACCTTAGATACTTACAATCTCGCTGTTTATGGTACTTGTAGACCATAAATAGGGAGATATTCCGGGTGAATATCAAAAAAATAATTACCAAGCAACCGAACAATATTTTGTTTTCCTTACAAAAACACCTTTGACCCCCTTAATATGACTAAAAAAACGGCCTACTTGTTAACAATTGTTCGTAGTTTTCAACAATCCTCATCAAAACTCATGTGAACCCTTGCTATTACTGATCTATCACATATATTTGAAGGGAGTAATTAAATATAAAATAACCTCTTAATTAAAATTATTATGAATAAAGCACAATTGATCGATGCAATGGCTGAAGGAGCTGGTATTTCAAAAGCAGCTGCAAAAAGCGCATTAGAAGCATTTGTAGGAGCAACTGAATCAACTTTAAAAGCAGGTGGACGTGTATCACTTGTAGGATTTGGATCTTTCTCTGTTTCTCAAAGAAACGCTAGAACAGGTCGTAACCCACAAACGGGAGCTGAAATCCAAATCGCTGCTAAAAATGTAGTGAAATTCAAAGCAGGTTCTGAACTTTCTGGATCAGTTAACTAAGCTTAACGCTAAGAAATTAAAAAGCCTTTGCGTTTGCAAAGGCTTTTTTTGTGTCAAAAATGTACATTTCCATTTTTAAACCATTTACCATGAAAAAACTACTATTCATACTTATTATCGGTTTCACATTTTTACCGTCCCTTTCTTGCTTTGCTCAAAGTACGAGTCAGCCTTTGTCAAAAAAAGAACTTAAAGAGAAATTACGGAAAGATCAAAATGAGCAACTCAAATTAATTTATCAATTAATGGAGTCTAAAAAATGGATTCTTCAAATTGAACTTGCGCAGTCCTTAAGTTTAGAAACAACCACATTTGAACCCAATTCTAATTTTATTATTTGCGAGAATGACCTGGCCACCATTCAATTTCCTGCCACCGAATTTATTCAAACCGGAGAAACAAAATTTACGGGACTTACAACCGAGGCAAATATTACCATTTATGAACTCCAGGAATTTAAGGACCATAAATTGATCCAATGCCTCATTCAATACCAAACCAATGATTTTCCTTGGGTAAATATGCGGTTTGAAATAAATTATGAGGGATTTGCCACTATTTCTTTCACCCAACTCAATGGTGTAAATTTCACATTATCAGGCACTATTGAATCTCAGGATGACAGGGAGGACTAAAAGATGAAAAAAAAATAAAAAAAGCACTCAAAACCTGCATCAGTACTCAGATTTAATATTACTTTTGTCGCACGGAATCGGAGACGATTTAAGAAAATTGGTTTGGTAGTTCAGTTGGTTAGAATACCTGCCTGTCACGCAGGGGGTCGCGAGTTCGAGTCTCGTCCAGACCGCTAAATTTTCAAAAGCTTCACAAAAATGTGAAGCTTTTTTTTTGTTTTAATCTTTTTTTTTCCCTACCCCACACCCCGAGCTACTCTTTTGATGAAAAGAGGTAGCTATTTTGGAGAACTTATATAAAAGACCATTTTAACCGAGTAATTACCTCAAAAATAATTGTTATTAAAATTCTCTCGTTGTGAAGCTCTTTTGAGGATCAATATCCTAAATTTACACCAGATACAAATAACTCAATATCTGAAATTGTAAAATTACCGTAACCTACTAAAACGATACTAAACATGAAACAGATCCAAGCCGTAATTATCGATGATGAAATCGCAGCTGCCGAAAACATTAGCATATTATTGGATTCCTATTGCCCTGAAATAAAAGTAATAGGCATGCAACATTCCATCCCTACTGGGTATAAACTCATCAAACAAATGCAACCCGATTTAGTCTTCTTAGATATCTCTATGCCACCTGAAGGAACGGGTTTTGATCTTTTAGATATGTTTCCAAATCGTAATTTTCATGTCATTTTTGTAACTGCTCATCAAGATTATGGATTGAAAGCCATCAAGCAACGGGCGTTTGATTATTTGTTAAAACCCATTGATTATAAAGAGCTCATCCAAAGTATGACTCAGTTTACGGCATCCTTTGAAAAAACGAATTCCTTAACGGACTCTAATCAAGAAGCCATCATCAAATTATCCACAGATAGCGGTACACACGTAGTTAAACAACAACAAATCCTATACTGTAAGGCTTCAGGGAGTTATACTGAAATTCATATTAAAGATCGATCTCCCATTCTTATTTCCAAATCGCTAAAGTTTGCAGAGGCGCAATTAAATATGACCGTTTTTAAAAGAATTCACCGTTCCTATATTGTGAACCCCAGGTTCATTACTAAAATAAATAAAGAAGACGGAGGCAATATTTTTCTTGGTGACATCCAAATTCCTGTATCCAAAAATTACTGTGAAGATGTTTTTGATTTGGTGAATTAATCTCCTCAAAAAATCATTCATGAACTCAACCCAGGATTTCACGAACTCAAACAGGGGTTTCACAAACTTAGAAGAATTAATCTAACAGGATAGTATACATTGGGGCCATGAACGGGTTGGGTGTGATAATTTACCCATTCTTGCTCCATCTAAAACCTGGTCTTAGCACTACAAAAATACATAGAGCTCTGGTTCCACGTATTTTTCACTACACTTCTTCTTCTTTTCTACTTGTAGGTTCCTTTGAACTTACCCCTTCCCTATTAAATCCAGAAAAGTCACTATTATTCAAATAAATCATTCGTCATTTTTAAAGTAGGAACTCCTTTTTACCGTCTAAAAAACGGATACATTTTAGCCTCTTATTTTTCTTATTTGAGAAAGAAACCCTTCAATTACACTAACTACAATAACTCTAATTAATTAGGGGAATTTAATTGAGCATAAAACATTTACAAACTACACCTCTACTTTCACAAACTAAAATATGGGTTTCAAGAACTTTGAAAAATTAAACTAAAGGGATCCTATACATTTGTGGCATGAACGGATTGGGTGTGATAATTTACCCGTTCTTGCTTAACCTAAAACCTAGTCTTAACACTAAAAAATACTTGGAGCTTCGGTTCCAAGTATTTTTTACACCACTTTTTATTCTTTTCTACTTGTAGGTTCCTTGGAACTTAGAACTTCCTGTTCTATTTCCAGAAAATCCGATACATTTGAAACCAATGGTTAGATACTTTTAAAAAAGTAAGGACTTTTAAACCGTCAAAAAAATGGACAAATAGGATGCGTTTATTTTTTTTTTAGAGAAATAACGGTCACAAACATTAACTAGAATAGCTCTATTTAATTTGGGAAATTAAATAGAGCATAAAACATTTATAAACTCTATTCCTACTTTCACAAACTAAAACCTGTATTTCAAGAACTTATAAAAATTCAACTAAAAGGATCCTATACATTCGTGGCAAGAACGGATTGAGTGTGCTTATTTACCCGTTCTTGCTTAACCTAAAACCTAGTCTTAACACTACAAAAATACTTGGAACTCCGGTACCAGGTATTTTTCACCCCACTTCTTCTTCTTTTCTACTTGTAAGTTCATATGAACTTACCCCTTCCCTTTTATTTCCATTTCAGCATTTACATTTAAAACCACCGGTAGTGACTTTTAAGGTCGTAAGGGATTATTGACCGTCAAAAAAAATGGACAAATGAGAAGCTCCTATTTTTCTTATTAGGGAAATTAAATAGAGCAGAAAACATTTATAAACTCTATTCCTACTTTCACAAACTAAAATCTGTGTTTCAAGAACTTAGAAGAATAAAACTAAAAGGATACTATACATTCGTGGTATGAACGAGTTGGGTGTGATAATTTGCTCGTTTTTGCTTAATCCAAAACCTAGACTTAAAACTAAAAAAATACTTGGAGCTCCGGTTCCAAGTATTTTTTACTTCACTTCTTCTTCTTTTCTACTTTGTAGGTTCGCTTGAACTTACCTCTTTCCCTTTACCTCTGAAAGGACAAAAAAAACCAAACAATTTGACACCGAATTATAATAATTCTACATTCACAAAATGTACTTTTGACCCTCACTAAAATGGGCAAATGGTATTATCCTATTTTTCAATTTTAATGACCTGATCGCTAGTTAAATCATATTCTATTTCAAAATGAAACCACTTAAAGTCGTCTTTTTAGGAACTCCAGATTTTGCCGTTGAAAGTTTAAAGGCCATTGAAAATTCTGCTCACCAAATTGTTGGGGTGGTGACGATGCCCGACAAAAAAATGGGAAGAGGAAGAAAGTTAACCGGATCTGCGGTAAAGACCTATGCGGAATCCAAAGGCTTATTTTTAATGCAACCCGAAAAACTAAAAAACCCGGATTTTGTCAACGAATTGAAGGGTTTAAATGCGGATATATTTGTGGTGGTTGCTTTTAGAATGTTACCTGAAATGGTTTGGAATATGCCCATTCATGGTACGGTAAATGTTCACGGCTCTTTATTGCCTCAATATAGAGGTGCTGCCCCTATTAATTGGGCAATTATTAACGGAGAAACGGAAACGGGAGTGACTGTTTTCAGACTCAAACATGAAATTGATACGGGAGATATTTTACTCCGAAAATCCGTAGCTATCCATTCCAACGATAATGTAGAAACGATCCATGATCAATTAATGATTTTGGGAGGACAAGCAGTGGTAGAAGGATTGGATAAAATTGCAAATGGAAGTCCGGAGTATTTACCACAACTAAACGCCTCGGATTTAAAAAGTGCCCCTAAGATTTTTAAAGACACCTGTAAGATAGACTGGAACCAACCCGTGGAGAAGATTCACGATTTCATCCGTGGTTTAAGTCCATACCCGGCATCATGGACCACCATCCAAAACGGGGATTCTGAGATAGATGTAAAAATTTATTATGCCTCTTTTGAAATAAAGGAAAATTCTATACCCGGAAAAATTGAAACGGATCACAAATCCTATTTCAAAATATCCGGAACAAATGGCCAATTAATGATCCAAGAGTTACAAGTTTCCGGAAAACGAAAAATGCCTACCGCAGATCTATTAAGAGGTTTCTCTTTTGAGGCCGACTGTAATATTTCGAATTAATATTGGAATATTCACACCTAGGGAGTTAATTTCGCTATATGAAAATTATTGAATGTCCGAGAGATGCAATGCAAGGTTTACATGATTTTATTGAAACCGATAAAAAAGTAGCCTATATCAATCAACTTTTACACGTTGGCTTTGACACTTTAGACATGGGGAGTTTTGTATCGCCTACTGCGATTCCTCAAATGAGAGATACCGCTGAGGTTCTCAACAAAATAAACCTAGAAAATACAAACACCAAACTATTAACAATCGTAGGTAACGAAAGAGGTGCTCGTCAGGCAGCTGAATTTGAGCAAGTTCAATATTTGGGTTTCCCTTTTTCCATTTCAGAAACGTTTCAAAAACGAAACATCAATAGTAGTATAGAAGATTCTTTTCATCGAGCAGAAGAAATTCTAAACACCTGTGTCATCAAACAAAAGGACTTGGTCGTATACATTTCTATGGCTTTTGGAAATCCGTATAACGATCCTTGGGATGCGGATATCGTATTGGAATGGACCCACAAACTACACAATGAATTAGGAATTGAAATCATTTCCTTATCGGATACCATCGGAGTGGCTCAACCCGAAACGATTCGGTATTTATTCAATTCATTAATTCCGGAGCTCCCCAATGTGGAACTGGGAGCCCACCTGCACACCACGCCCTCTACCTGGGAAGAAAAAGTACATGCTGCTGTTCAATCGGGTTGTGTTCGTTTTGATGGCGCCTTTAAAGGATTTGGAGGCTGTCCTATGGCTAAGGATGATTTAACAGGTAACATGCCCACCGAAAATCTGTTGGATTATTTTGAACGCAAAAAAATTGAAACGGGCATAAATAAAGAGGCTTTTGATAAAGCATATCAAATGACGCAATCGGTTTTTCCAATGTAATACTTATACGGACTCCACTACCCTATAAACGGTTCCATTGTCCAATCCCATATGGATCACTTTAATCGTTTTTAAGGATAAATGGTTTTGTTTTGCTCTTCGGCAAATGGAAAACAATTCCGCTTCTTCCGGTAAAAACAAAAACACCTGGGTATCTCTAAGCGTTCGAATCTTTAACTGGTTAAATAAGGATTCATAGAACTTAAAATTTACGCCCGCCATACTTCCTTTTTCTTCTATATTCATTGGGTTTTCTGGAAGAATAGGTGGATTAATAAGAATGTAATCAAAGTGAAACTGGAGATTATCAAATAAATCTGAATACACGGAGATAATATCCCAATTGTTATCTCTTGCCTGTACGGATAATTCGCTTAAAGCCACATCATTTATATCGCTTGCCGTAACCATGGCTCCATTTGCGGCACAATAAGCAGAAATGACACCAGAACCACACCCGAGTTCCAAAACCGTTTTATGCTTTATTTCCAAACCTTGAATAAATTCAAGGAATAAGGATGTACTGGAATTCATTACGGGCGAAAAAACACCGGGAAGCACATTAACCCCTACATTTTTATAGGTATACTGAACTGGATTTCTATGTCGCCATTTTTGATACCGAGAAACGAACGGTGTTAAAACGGACTTTACTATTTTATTGAGGTACACCACGGATACTTTAATATTTTCTGAACGGTAAATCACCAAAAACAATATCAAACCGTTCTTTTAAACTTAGATCAGGTTGTTTTACTTCACGCCAAATAACAATAAACTCATGCATTCCAACCACCCACGGGTTTTCCGTGTCTATATTATTTGGTATTCCAAATTCAATTTCTTCATCTGTTTCTGCATACGTACCGAATAGTTTATCCCAAAAGATAAAAACACCCCCCAAATTTTTATTTAATAAATTGGGATCCACACTGTGATGTACCGAATGATTTACCGGGGTTTGCATAATTTTTTCCAAAAGGCCTAATTTACCTATTAATCGGGTATGCACCCAAAATTGATAGAAATATACCAAGGAATCGGTAAAGAAAACATCCAATGGCTCAAACCCAAAATAGGGCATGATACCCCACAATGGAAACTTAAACACCTGTAGTAAAAACAAGCCTCGAATAGATACCGTAAAATTATATTGCTTAGAATTATGATGGGCTACATGTAAGGCCCAGAAAAATCGACTTTTATGTGCAATCCAATGAAAAACATAAAACATCAAGTCGTTTAATAAAAACAATAAGGACCAGTATAAAACCGACATGACCACCGTCTCTTTGGAGAACGTAAAAAGTCGGTGTTCATATAAAAAATCGAACATAATAAATACGCCTCCTTTTACAGATGCAATAGAAACAAAGGTTAATACCGCCAGGAATAAATTGGTGAAGGTGTCCTTTGTTGAATATAGCTTAACAGTTTTAAAGGATGAAATGACTATTTCACCCACGATAAACGAAACAAAGAATACGATCATTACAATTTGATCCGTTCTAGCTGCTTGGCTTTGAATAATTTCTAATACAGTCATGGTAGAATGTTTCGCTTATCAAATATAAATAAAACCCCTAATTTTACGTTATTATTGAGTTTCAAACTAGACAAAAAAAATCTGAATGCATCCTATTTTATTCCAATTTAAAACACCTCCATTTTTACTCGGTATATTCCCGGATTACATCACCATTTATGCCTACGGAGCTTTGATACTAATTGGGGTAATTTGCGCCTTTCTGTTTTTAAGAAAACATGCCTTTAAAGAATTTGGACTTTCAGAAGATGATTCTCAAGCCTTATTAATGGGTTTAATCATTATGTCGGTGTTGGGAGGTAAATTCTTCCTGATATTTGAAAACCCCTCTTTCTATTTATCCAATCCTGGAGCACTTTTTAGTAATTCAGGTTTTGTATTCTACGGTTCCTTGATTTTTTCAATGAGTTTTATTTATTGGTTTATTAAAAAACATACACTACCCGCTTGGCAATTCATGGATTTAATCGCCTTCACCACGGTTATTGTACACTTCTTTGGCCGATTAGGGTGTTTTTTTGCCGGATGTTGTCATGGGACTGAAAGCCAAGGTCCCCTTTTTGTCATTTTTACCGACCCCGCAAGTCAGGCCACTCCCTTAAACACGCCTTTACATCCTACCCAGTTATACAGTGCGTCTATGTTAATGGGGATCTTTCTCGTTCTAAACTGGGTCAAAAAACGCCAAAGCTTTGCGGGACAATTGTTCTTATTATATCTGATTCTTTATGCTACGGGAAGATCCATTATTGAAGAGTTTCGTGGAGATGAAGCCCGGGGATTCCTATTGGAGGATTGGTATTCAAACAGTCAGTTTATTTCGACCCTAATTATAACCTTCGCCCTTTTGATGTATTGGAAACTGTATCCCAAGAAGGCCCTTAAACTTTAACAAAGGCTTGCACCGCCATATGGTAACCCGCTAAGCCTTTACCCGTAATGGTTTGAATACAAGCCTGGGAAGACAGTAATACATGTCTAAAAACTTCTCGTTTCATCACATCGGTTATATGCACCTCAATGACTGTGGTTTCAATCGCTTTAATGGCGTCTAATAACACCACAGATGTATGGGCCAAACCACCTGGGTTCATGACAATCCCATCCCATCTATCTTCGTGCAGTTTATCTAAAATAGATCCTTCATGATTACTTTGAAAATATTCGAATTCTACCTCCAAAAACTCTTTTTCTAATTTCGAATAATAGGACTCAAAATCTGAAATGCCATACAGCTCAGGCTCTCTCTTTCCCAATAGATTTAGATTGGGCCCATTAAGAATTAATAACTTCATATTACGAATATTTGTTTAAAGCCTTTAAGTGACGTTCTTTCAATTCTTTTATTAAACTCTTGGGTTGCATTACTTTGACTTCATGCGCCCAGCCCGACAGTAATTGAATTAATTCAAATGTAACAATGATTTGTAAAGAAACAATTCCACCTGTTTCTGTTAATTCTATTTCTTGGCTATGATGAATGGGTTGTGAGTCAATGTATTGAATTAATACCGAGTTGCATTCAAATTTAACGTGTTCGGCTTTTAACTTCGGATTAGCGGTTATTCCTAACGAATTTTTAAAAAATTCTTCAGCTTTAAATTCAGCGGAGCGTTCAAACTTAGCATCTAATAGCGTCACATTCGCCATACGTTCCAATCCAAAAACCTTGTAAATGCTAGCCCCCTCCTCTTCACAAATCAAATACCAACGGTTTTGGTGTTCCTTTAATAAATAAGGCTCCACCCAACGTTGTTTGCTTGCATCGGATTTAAAACTTTGATAGTTAAACCCTACCCTAACACGCTTTCGAATGGCATTTAACAAAGGGGCCAAAAATTCATTTCCGGATGCCGTTGGAATATTTTCAAATTGAATGTATTCCTTTTCATTCGTGGCATTCCCAGTAGAGAGATTTACTTTATCCAAAACCTTTTCGATGGCATTTTCGTAATCCTGAAAAATGGCTACATTTTTAAATTGCGTTAATATATTAGTCGCAAATTGAACGGCCTCAATTTCATCTTCATTCAACGGAACCTTATCTATACTATAGTCCGAATTCGCATAAAAATACCCTTTATGGGTACGACTATATTCAATAGGCGCAAAATAGCCCAAAGCTTCATCATCCTTCATGGCTCGAACATCTTTCTCAATGCTTGATTTCGAAATGGGTTTTAACAAAACATCCCCGCATTTCTCCATAATATCCTCTACTGTAGGATAAGGTTTATACTTATTACGAAGCATCTTATCAATGACATGATAGCGTATGGTGGCGAATTTATTTGCAGGCATTTTTCAACTTTTATAGGTGCAAATATAACCTCTGAAACCATGGGATAGCTCATTTTAACAAGCGCAGTGTTAATTCGATACAATTACACAACACATAAGCTAACCAACTGGTATTAAGAACTATTAGTCTCTACTAAATTATTTTATCGACTCATCTAACAACACACACCCCCCTGTTTAGGATGTGTTTTGCACTTCTTACAGTAAGAAATTCGCATTCCATTATTCGTTCGGCTGGCAGTATGAAATTTCTCGAAATAGGAACATCGATAGATGGGAATTATCTTTGAGTCACCTTCGTTTTATTCATATGTTTTATACTTTATTTGTAAGACCATCAACTACGTTAATAAATGAAATATATTGGACTCTTCCTTTTACTACTTCCCATCACCCTATTTGCTCAAAAGAATGAAGCTTTAACAAATATATTTTTAATTGAAGACAGCGAAATAATAATACTTGGAACCTCCAATGTCATTGATTACACCTGCAAATTACATGACCTATCCAATAACGCCAACATTCGGATCTCTAGCAAGGTGTATGGCCATACGATCAAACTAAACAATGCGGTGGTCAAATTAAAATCTAGCGGTTTTGATTGTGACCATAAAAAAATGACGAATGATTTCTTTAAAGCCATAAAAGGAGATGAGTTTCCAGAAGTATTGGTTGAGTTTCATCAATTTACCCTAATCCATGACGTATCCATTTCCCCCAGACAATACAAAATCCCTTCCAAAATATCCATCCAATTGGCTGGAGTAACCAACTATTACTCTCCTCGATTAAGTTCTTTATCTGTAAAAGAGAACGAACTCACTTTTACGGGATCGGTAAAATTATTAATGACCGATTTTGAAATAGATCCGCCAACCGCACTAATGGGAGCCATCAAAACCGCCAACGAAATTCAAATTAAATTCCGTATTACATTTAAGATCAAATAAAAAAGGCCAATTAACTTTCGTTAATTGGCCTTTTCGAATTTCGTTTGGAATTAAAACCCAATCACTGCTTCAAACATGACCCCGTTAAAATTTCCATCTTCAAATTTGGAACCTTGATATCCATCACCGGTATATGACTGGTTAACATACTCCAATTTAGCCATTACATTTTTGGTTAAAAACCATCCAACTCCTACGTTAAGACGATTTATCCCTGTAGAAAAATCATCCTTTTCGAATTCAGACCCGTATCCACTAACAGAATTGTATCTAACCCCACCATAAAACTGATCCCATGATCCAAATCTATATATCAATTCAGCCCCTAATTGTGTGTAACTACCACCTTTCATGGTATATTTATCATCAAATTTAGATTCATCATCTGCTTTATCACCCATAGCCATTTCATAAATTCCGAAAAACTCAAGTCCTTTCCATTTTACAAAAGGATTAATTTGAAAGGAATTAAATTTCTTAAAATTGGGATTGAACCTTCCACTTCTAAAATCATCATTCGCACCGGCTTCTTCCATTACATGGTAATACCTAGCCCCAGAACGATCACCTTCATAGAGCCAACCTCCGTTGTAATAACCTGGAGAAGTAATAAACGAACCTGTAATTCGAATACGAGTATCTTCATTCACTTGCTTATCCCAACCCAACTTTGCATACACGGACATTTTATTTTCCTGTCCCGAGGTAACCCTAACCGATTGATTTAAATTACCATTCGACACCCCTCCTACGATAATGAAATCGTTCGGCAAAAAAGTCAATTCAGCGAAGGCCTCTGTCGTAAATGCATCCATAATATAGTTTCCTACAAAAGGATTATAAATGGCGGAAGCATTATCAGATCTTCTAAAATGAGCATCACCGTAATTTAACTCATCCATCCCAATCCGAATGGTAGTGAAATCCATGATATTACTTAAGAACCCATCCTTAATAAAATCCAATTTATCCATTTGAATATACCCTCCTTTAACATAGGCGTCATTATGATGACGAGAAGATAAGTACGTTCTTAAATGCATTCTTAAACCATCCGCTAATTGCACATCTAAGTTTAAGTTAGCGGTAGGAAGGTTAAAATTACTTCCAAGATTCGTCAGTTCAGAAACCCCCGACAAGGAATCGGAGTTCCATTTATTTTCATGACTAATTCCTTGAAATTGCAAGGCAAAATCGCCTCCAACTCTTACTTTCAACCCTGCGAATGGCGTTTGATTATCTTTTTTGGATTCAAAAGTATTTAACCCATCATATCCGGGAGCTCTATAATATTGAACATCGGGCTGAATATCCACTTGTGCACTAAGGGATAAGGTGGTTAATGCAAACATTCCCAAAAGGGATTTCCTAATAATTCTTCTATTCATTGGTTACGTTTTAGTTTCGTTTTAGTAATTCTTTTTAGGTTATCGTAATTGGTTTGACTATTTGGAAAAAACGATATCAAACTCAAATTTCAAATCATCCCCACATTTTATGGTTCCCATCACTGCCGTAGGGGGAGCTATTCCATAATCAGTCATCTTTAAGGTACATGACCCTTTGAATTTAATTTTATTTCCTTCCACGACATATGTGGCTGGGAACTTCACATCTTGGCTCACCCCTGCTATGGTCAATGTCCCCGTTAAATGAACCTTTCCATCGGTTACCCCGTATGATTTAATTTTATAGGTAATAATGGGATGTGTAGATTCTTTTAACGCTTTATACGTATTTTCATCCATGGCACCCTTGCCACTTTTTATTCCTTTAACGGGAATATTCATTTCAATCCCAGTCACTTTAATGATTTTGGACGCTTCCAAGTCTAGGTTTAAAGTACCGGTTACATTCTCACATGTTTCCTCCCAGTCGTGTACATTAGAAGTTCCAAAAATCACCATTGAACTTTCAGAAGAAACATAGGTATACTGTGCTACCGAAACAGCTGAAACTGTTAGTAACAATAGGGTTAAAGATATTTCAAATATTCTTTTCATAGGTTCATCTATTTTTAATTTGTAACAAATCTAATTAAGTTTCCTTGAATTAAAACTGATTAAAGTCACAAAAAGAAGAAGAAATAAAAATTAGTTCTAGCCATTTTCTTCTGGGATTATAACCGAAGTTATTCACCCATATATTCATCTCATATTTTACCAAATTCTTATCCTCCTAATCCTTACTTTTGCACTAAAATAATAGAGCCATGGAACTAGGGGAATATAACAAACTACATATTTTACGATTTAGAAGTAACGGGTGTTATTTAGGAAAATATGAGGGGGACCCATCTGAAATCACAGATGACGTAGACCCATCTGAAAACCCGTTTGGAGAAGGCGTATTATTACCTCAGCGTTATGTAAAAGACACCATGAAATTGGGGGATGAACTCACCGTTTTTATTTACACGGATTCGGAAGATCGAATTGTGGCGACTACTGAAAAACCAAAAATTCTTTTACATGAATTTGCACCCCTACGGGTGAAATCGGTTACTGCGGTAGGGGCATTTATGGATTGGGGATTACAAAAAGACCTATTTGTTCCCTATGCAGAGCAGGCAAAAAAACTGGAAGAAGGGAATACCAACGTTATTTTCTTGTATTTAGATGCCGAAACAGAACGATTAGTAGGAACGACCAAAATTGATAACGTTTTAGATAACGAAGAACTCATTGTAGAAGAAAAAGAAGAAGTAAAACTTTTAATCTATAAAGAAACCCCGTTAGGATACAAAGCCATTATTAATGATGAAAACGTAGGTTTACTGTACCGAACAGAGCTTAATCGTCAAGTTAGAATTGGAGATTATCACACTGGATATATTAAAAAAATTCGTGAACTCAATAAAATTGACCTGACTTTAGATATTCAAGGATCTGAAATTATTGAACCTAGTGCAAAATCAATTTTAGTGCGTTTGCAATCGGATACTGGTTTCTTACCCTTCAATGATAAGTCACACCCGGATGATATTCGGGACGAATTTAATATGAGTAAAAAGACCTTTAAAAAAGCAATCGGTTCGTTATACAAGGCAAAACATATTGAAATTAAAGAGGATGGTATCTATCTAATTGTCGAAGATATTCTTTAATCACCTTTCTTATTTGAGTTGCATGCGTAATAAAGTAATACTAATGATTTTTGATGGCTATGGTATTGCCAAAAACCCAGCGGTTTCGGCCATTGAAAGTGCCAACACTCCCTTTATGGACTCGCTTTATGCCTCCTATCCTAATGCCCAACTAGAGGCATCCGGATTGTTTGTGGGTTTACCGGAGGGACAAATGGGGAATTCGGAAGTAGGCCATATGAACCTAGGTGCTGGAAGGGTGATTTATCAAGACATTGTTAAAATTAATAAGGAAATAAAATCCGGAGATTTTAATACGAATCCAACCTTGGTTGATGCCTTTGAAACCGCGATAAAGAACAACAAAAAGGTACATGTAATGGGCTTGTTGTCGAATGGGGGCATTCATTCGCATATCGACCATTTAAAAGCCATTTCTAGTTACTCAAAATCGCTCGGTTTCGAGCAGTTGTACTTACATGCATTTATGGATGGTAGAGATACCGATCCAAAAGGAGGAATCGGATTTTTACAAGAGATAGAATCCCATTTTGAAGCCCATACGGGGAAAGTAGCTTCCTTAATTGGGAGGTATTATGCCATGGATAGAGATAACCGTTGGGAACGGGTACAGCAAGCTTATCACTTACTCGTTAAGGGGAAAGGTGCTGAATTCACTTCTTCTAAGGATGCCATTGAAGCGTCTTATGCGCAAGGAATAACCGATGAATTTGCTCCCGCTTCTGTCCTTACAGAAAACGGTCAACCTATCGCAACCATTGAAGAAGGGGATGTTATTATCCATTTTAACTTTAGAAGTGATCGTGCACGTGAATTAACCGCTGCTTTAACGCAAGGCGTAGAAAACGAATATGGGATGGAAGTGATTCCGGTACATTTCAACTGTATGACCGTTTATGATTCCAGTTTTGAGGGCATGAATGTATTGTATCGCAAGGATAATTTGAATAATACCTTAGGTCAAGTAGTGGCAGCGGCAGGAAAAAGCCAGATTCGAATTGCGGAATCTGAAAAATACCCGCATGTAACGTACTTCTTTAATGGAGGTCGAGAAACTCCTTTCGAAAACGAAAGTCGAATATTGATTCCATCCCCCAAGGTAGCGACCTATGATTTACAACCCGAAATGAATGCAGCACAATTACGTGATTCTATTTTGGTTGAATTAAAAAAGCAAGAAGTGGATCTTGTCGTACTGAATTTCGCAAACCCGGATATGGTAGGTCATACCGGTGTATTTGAAGCGGCTATCAAAGCCGTTGAAACGGTAGATGAATGTGGCAAAGCAGTTATTGAATGTGGCTTAGAAAACGGGTATGCCACCCTTCTATTAGCGGACCATGGGAATGTGGATTGCATGAAAAATGAGGATGGATCACCTAATACAGCGCACAGTACACAACCCGTTCCATGGTTCTTTATTGATAAAAAAAGTAAGCCGACATTAAAAAACGGAAAATTGGCTGACGTAGCACCTACTCTATTAACATATTTAGGGGTGGAAATCCCCTCCGATATGGATGGAAACATCTTATTCGAATAATTTGTATTTTTCTCCTCTTTGAACACACTATAAACACCAGTAAATGAAAACTTTAAAATACATCGGATTTTCTCTTATGAGTTTAGCGATCATCTTTGTGCTATTCGGCTTATTTCAAGACCGTGAGGTTTCGGTGAGTCGTTCCATCGTGGTGAACGCACAAATTGATATTGTTTTTGACCAATTCAACGATCTTAATAAACGGAAGGTTTGGTCTCCTTGGGAAAAGCAGGATTCCACCATGGTAGCTACCTTAGGAGAAATCACCAAAGGTAAAGGGGCCAATTACTCGTGGACTTCACCTGCAAATGGAGATGGCAAACTTTGGTATACCCAAGTAGTAGAAAATCAATTAATTGAATCGGCTTTACAATTCGGTTCTCCCGAGGACGATCCTGCTCAAGGCTTAATGATTTTCACGGAGGTTCCTGACGGAGTGAATGTAACTTGGGAAGTCCATATGGATATGGGCAATAACCCAGTCATGCGGATTTTAGGCAGATACCTAGATGAAATCATTGGGGCCACTTTTGAAAGTGGACTTGCCGATATGAAGGAAATTGCAGAGAACGAAGAACCCTTACCTACTATTAGAACGGTGGCGTTAACTTCGGTCCCTTTTATTTCGACCCTTGATTCGTGCGCTATTAATGAAATGGGTCCACGTATACAACAGCATTACACTACTTTACACCGATATCTTGGGGAGAACCAATTGGCAACAGCTGGGTTTCCTAGAACGAGTTACTTAAAATGGGATGCCCCTACATCGGTCACTTTTCAACAAATGTTGATCGTTAATACGGAACATGTATCCGGAAAAGAAGGGATTATTTCGGGAATGACATATGGTGGTAAAGCCATTGTAATTCAACACCTAGGAGCTTATGAAAACCTCGCAAAATCTTGGGAAGCCATCTATGCATATGCGACCACAAATGGACTTGAATTGAATGGGGTTCCCTTTGAGGAATATGAGAACTCACCGGTTACCCAACAGGATGCTAGCCAACTGATCACCAATATTTACCTACCTATAAAGTAGTACCCACAACATTTTTAAATGGTCATCTTAAAGGTGACCATTTTTTTTACCCATAGCAATCATTTTATAGGGCTACCCTACTTTTGCGTCCCAAATTAAAGCCAATGTTACCAAAGTCGAAAATTTACATCATGGGATTAGTCACTCTATTCGGGTTCCCTGCTATAGGCTATACCATTATTGGGTTGGTAGAAGATAATCCATGGGTATTTGAAATAAACTGGACCCATCCCATGAATTTGGGAACTCAAATTCTTTCGGGCTTAGCTTTTGGTACCCTGGCTGGATTTTTTGCGTGGTGGTTAATTAACCAACGAAGCATGTTGGAGATAAAAATGAAATATGGAAAACTAATCCATAATTTCAAACTCAATTTATGGGAAATCATTTTCCTTTCCTTTTGTGCGGGAGTTGGAGAAGAGTTCTTGTTCAGAGGGGTGATTCAACCCTATTGGGGAATTTGGATTACCGCCATATTTTTTGTCGCCATTCACGGGTATTTGGATCCGAAAAATAAAAAAATGATGACTTATGGGTTAGTAATGACCTTAATTATCGGGCTTTTAGGATATATGAAAAACTACCTAGGCTTAGTAGCTCCCATGATGGCTCATTTTGCCATAGATGTTGTTTTATTATATATGTTATCCAAGGATAAGGTTTTCAACTTCACTCCCAGTCAGCCCTCCTCCCTAATGAGAGCTATGGACCCGGAAGAATTGGATAAAAATGGAACATCTCCAGAATAAAAAACCAAGTTATCTTTAAGGTATTAGTGGGGTGTGGATTAATAATGCCCCCTTGGTCACCTCCTTGCCAATTATCGATCCCAGATCGGTGCATTCTCGTGCAAAAAAACATCGAGTTCAAATCCTCAAAGTTCTACCAAACCAAGAATAGTGGAGAAGTAAAGTGGCCAGCAACCGTTACTTTCTTCTTTTAATATTCACGTCCACAAATTCAAACGTATCCCCGTCAAACAATCCTTTATCGCTCAATTTCAGACTCGGGATCACCAACAAAGCCATGAAAGATAAGGACATGTAAGGCGCTCTTAATTTACTACCCAAAGCAATGGCTCGTTTACTTAATTCCTCATAATTTTCAGCCACCTCTTCTGCCGGTTTATCCGACATTAAACCCGCCACTGGCAAGGGTAAGACCTCTACTCCATTTGCATCCACAATAGATAAGCCACCTTTATTTTCTATGATCGCATTAATCGCTTTCAAAATATCCTCATCGTCCACCCCCACTGCAATAATATTGTGCGAATCGTGTGCGACAGAACCGGCAATGGCACCGGATTTCAATCCGAAATTTCGAATAAATGCTACGGCTGGTTTGGCTTTATGGTACCGATTTACGACCACCATTTTCAAAACATCTTCGGCTACATTAGATAGCAATTGGTCTTTATGTAACCTGGCATTTCCTTGAATTTTATTCGTGACTAATTCACCGTCCAATACTTCAATAACATTCACTTTAGTCTCGGTCCCCGAAACCACCACATCCTCTAATACGATGGGCGAAATGGTAAACTTGTTAACGGTTTCAATGGGAACGGATTCCATAAAGCTCGTTCCATTTTCGGCTACTTTTCTACCAGCGATCCAAGTGGCTTTTACCCCAAAGTCGGTCAGGTTATTCACCTCAATAAAATCGGCTACATCCCCCACCTTTAACTGGCCCACTTCCAATTTGTAATGCTTTACCGGGTTGCAACAAGCCATTTGAAGTACTTTAAAAATATCTTGCCCTTTGGCCACGGCTTCTTTTACCAATTCATTGATATGTGCCCGTTCTAAATCATCCGGGTGTTTGTCGTCCGAACAAAACATCATTTGCTCAAAATGGGCATCGATTAAAGGATAAAGTGCCTCAAAATTTCGAGCAGCACTCCCTTGTCTAATTTGAACGTTCATTCCATATTTTAGCTTATCCAACGCTTCTTCAGCCGTAAAACATTCATGATCGGTTGAGATTCCTGCCGAAATATATTTTTTTGCCATATCCCCTGTTAATCCCGGAGCATGTCCATCCACAGGTTTTCCATATTTCTTGGCTAATTCAATTTTCGCAAAAACACCCGGGTCATTATTTAGTACCCCTGGCCAATTCATCATTTCCGAAACATATTTTATTTCATCCATTTGCAAAAGCTCTTCCAAATCACGGACACTTATTTCATCCCCTGCAGTTTCAAAAGGGGTGGCAGGTACACAAGGAGAAGCACCAAAAAAGAAATGAAAGGGTACTTTCCTCCCATTTTCAATCATATACTTCACTCCACTTAACCCCAACACATTGGCTATTTCATGCGGATCAGACACGGTAGCTACGGTTCCATGAATTACGGCTAAACGTGCAAATTCGGAAGGAACAAGCATGGAGGATTCCACGTGTATATGTGCATCTACAAAACCGGGCATGACATAAGAGTCTAGCTTTTCCTCTATTCTCTCGATACTCGAAATCGTTTTCCCTGTAATAGTAATGGCCGCGGCATAAATCTCTCGATTCAAGACATCTACCACATTAGATTTAATGACCTTTTGATGTTTCATAATGGCAAAAAATTGAACGGACCAAATTAGCGGAAAAGGAGTAAATATCCTACCACCCATTGCTTCATTTATGGCTAAAAACGTTCTTTATTAAACACACATTTACGAGGAAATTACTTCCCTGAAAATCCTTATCCAAAAAGGAAAAATATCCTTTGGATTTTCTTAATTTCGCCATCCAAATAATTAAAATATTTAACGACATGAATTACGATGTTTTAGTACTAGGAAGTGGACCTGGTGGATATGTTGCAGCTATTAGAGCTTCTCAATTGGGACTTAAAGCCGCAGTAATTGAAAAAGCAGAAATTGGTGGTATTTGTTTGAACTGGGGCTGTATCCCAACGAAAGCGCTACTAAAATCGGCTAGTGTATACGAAAGTATGATTCATGCAGAGAACTACGGAATCAAACAACAACCTATTGAATTTGATTTCAGTAATGTAGTTGATCGTAGTCGTGGTGTGGCAGACAAAATGAGTAAGGGAGTTGAATTCCTTATGAAAAAAAATAAAATTGACGTAATTAACGGTTTTGGTAAATTGGTTGCGGCCAATAAAATTGCGGTGACCGATGATGCTGGGAAAGTAACGGAATACGAAGCAAAAGATATCGTATTAGCTACAGGTGCTCGTTCTCGTCAATTACCAAACTTACCTCAAGACGGAAAGAAAATTATTGGATATAGAGAAGCATTGGCCTTACCAGAATTTCCAAAATCTATGGTGATTGTAGGTTCAGGTGCTATTGGTTCTGAGTTTGCATATTTTTATCATACCATGGGTTGTAAAGTAACCTTAGTTGAGTTTATGCCAACTATCGTTCCTGTAGAAGATGAAGAAGTTTCTAAAACTTTAGCTCGTTCTTTTAAGAAATCGAAAATGACGGTAATGGTGAATTCTTCGGTAGAGTCTGTGGATACCACGGGTGATATCTGTAAGGTAACCATCAAAACCAAAAAAGGCGAAGAAATTGTAGAAGCGGATATCGTTCTTTCTGCGGTGGGAATTACAGCTAATATTGAAAACATTGGTTTAGAAGATGTGGGTGTAGCTACCGATGCGGGTAAAGTATTGGTAGATGAATTCGGTCAAACTAATATCCCTGGAGTATGGGCCATTGGCGACATCGTTCCTGGTGCAGCTTTAGCGCACGTTGCTTCCCATGAAGGAATTGTTGCGGTTGAAAAAATGTCTGGATTGAATCCGACTCCAATCGACAAAGGAAACATCCCTGGATGTACCTATACTGTTCCTGAAGTTGCCTCTGTTGGAATGACAGAAAAAGCGGCTAAAGAAGCGGGTTACGATATCAAAGTAGGTAAATTTCCATTCTCTGCTTCTGGTAAAGCATCGGCTGCAGGTCAAAACGAAGGTTTTGTGAAATTAATCTTTGATGCCAAATATGGCGAGTTATTAGGTGGCCATATGATTGGTTACAATGTAACTGAAATGGTGGCTGATTTAGTTTCTATCCGTAAGTTAGAAACCACAGGACACGAAATCATCAATACCGTATATCCTCACCCAACAATGAGTGAAGCGATTATGGAAGCGGCTGCGGAAGCATACGGTGAGTGTATCCATTTATAAAAAATTAGAAGTCGGAAGTCCATAGACGGAAGAATGATCTCTAAAATTATTAATCCCGATAGCATTTTGTTATCGGGATTTTTTTTTATCCTTGCCAACCATATTTAAATTTACCATGAAAATAATCCAATTTACTCTCCTCGCATTTTTATTCCTTTTTGGCAGAAATACTTTTGCCCAGAACCAATCAGACACCCTTCAAAACATAAACTCTATTCCGGGTAATGTCAATAATACCGACTCTATCCCAGAAGATCTTATTTATACCATTTCCGAATTAAATCCCGAATTTCCAGGAGGTGAATCTGAAATGTACAAATTTTTGGGTTCTAACCTGAACTACCCACCCGATGCTCGCGACAAAAACATTCAAGGCAGGGTTTACATTTCATTTGTGGTGGAAACAGATGGTAAAATAACTCACGTGAAATGCCTTCGAGGAATTGGAGGAGGTTGTGATAAAGAAGCTATTCGTGTTGTTAAAACCATGCCTAATTGGACACCAGGAATGCAAGATGGTGAAGTGGTAAGAGTTCGGTATAATTTACCAATCGTATTTAAACTTCAGGGTGGTGGTAGAACCAAAGCCCAAAGAAAAGAGGACAAGAAACGCAAAAAAGAACAAGAAAAGAAACTTATGTCATCACCTACAATGGAGTCGTTTCCAGGGTAATTGAAAATGAAATAAACGAACAATAATCACCAAAATATATTTGGCAGTTACTTCAATTGACTTACTTTTGATTTGCTTAAACTATATACAAACCAAATTTACTCGAAATTGAAAACATTAATCGTAGGTGACCCAAATTTATTACGAGAATCATATCTTGAACTGACGAAATCAATTATTGATGTCAAATCCTCGATAAGTTCTTGTCACATTGACAGTTTTATTAATAACCCGCCTTCTTTATTGGGTCTAAATAATTTTATATTTCTAGAGAGTAAAACACATATTCTTAC
This sequence comes from uncultured Flavobacteriales bacterium, assembly GCA_913062955.1. Taxonomy (GTDB): domain Bacteria; phylum Bacteroidota; class Bacteroidia; order Flavobacteriales_G; family Salibacteraceae; genus CAJXZP01. Next base: position 27,608 of record CAJXZP010000029.1, read on the forward strand.
TAAAGGAATTTATGAATTACTAAACAATTATGGCATAAAAATTTTACTGATTATAGATTCGTTGCACAAAATGAAATCGGATCAGAAATGGCACAAAAATATTTCGGTAATTATACAATCTTCTGATAGTATCGAATCTTTTCGAGAAGGGCTAAATACTTTACTGAATACCGATAAAAACTTTTACTCATCAAGTGTTCTAACTCATATTCTTTCTCAAGGTGATGGCCAAATCACATTAAAAAACAATGTGAATATTTCAAAAAAAGAAACCCAAGTAATTCAACAGTTTTGGAATGAAAAATCCAAATGGGATGTGGCCGAATCTATGAACATTAGTATTCGTACAGTTGAAGCTTATAGATCCAGATTAATATCCAAATTAAACAAAGATTCATTTATTGGAGTAATTAAATACGCTGTAGAAACAGGATTGGTTAATTAATGGCTGTACTTAATTCAAATAAGGGTAAGTACATTGATATTAAAATCATTCCAACAAATAAACCTATAAATATTATCATAACTGGCTCAATAATACGACCCATAATTTCAGTTTCATAGGTAATTTCCTCTGTAAGTTGTGTTTCAATTTTCTCAAACATTTTAGGTAATTGATTAACCTCTTCCCCAACTCTAATTAATGTGACAAATCTAGATGGAAAAATGGAATGTTGTGCCAGACAATAATGTAGGCTTTTACCATCAAAAAGGCCTTTTTGTAAATCTTTTAATGCCATAGACACGGGATGAAATGATGTCATTCCATCAATTAAGTTCACTGCTGTTAAAACCGGAATATTGGATTTAAGCATCATTTTCATTGACAAAGAGAACCTACTTAATTGTACTTTCTGAACTAAGGTTCCAAATACTGGAATATTCAAAATCAAAAGCGATGTCAAAGCATTAAACCAAACTTTATTCTTCACAATTGAAAAAGCAATGCCACCTAAAAGGAAAATTATTAAGGCCACCCAATAATACTGCTGCATAAAATTAGACATTGAGATTACATATTGGGTAACTTTAGGTAATTCACCTCCAAATTGACCGAATACATCTGAAAACATGGGGACAACAACCGATAACATAAACCAAACGATTCCTACTGTTACGAGTAAAACGAACGAAGGATAAGAAATTATGGAGATCAGTTGTTTTCTTAAATTTTGCTTTCTTTTAAAATAGAATGCCAATTCGGAAAACACCTCTAATAAACTACCTGACTCTTCACCAATTTGAACATTAATGCACACATATGAATTAAATTGACCAGATTTTAATAATGCATCCGAAAACTTGATTCCATTAGTGACGTTCTCTTTTATGAGACGTATTTTATCTTTCAATTTAATTTTATTAGACTCCTTTTCTAGGATGTCTAACGCAGTTCGAATATCTAGACCAGAATTCATTAGGACAAAAAGATCATTAAAAAAAACTTCCTTTTGCGCATCATTAATAATCTTAAGAGAATAGTCCTTATTAAGAAATAAAACGAATCTTTTAAACCAAGAATCCCGGTTTACATCACTCGAAGTATTTGAATTAATCTTTATCCTCATAAATTATTTATTAAATTTATTATAAGCACAATATTCCGTGCAATACACAAACAATATGTTGTTTGGTAGAACCATCAATTGACCTTGATCTTCCACACCTATGGTTTCTTCCATGTTAAAAACACCCTTCACCATAATGGTATCCCAAACGCCATTATTTTCAATTTGAATACTTTCATCATTAAATATATAAACCGAATTTACTTTATTTTCGAATTCAAAAATCAAATGATTCTCCAGAAACGATACTTTATTACAATCCTTGAATTTCGTAATCAAATCCCGATCCAACCGATTAATGGTGTACACTGTTTGTTGTTGATTTATAAAATTTGAAACTATTTTTTCAAAAAACAGAACTCCAGAATAAACGAAAGAAATACAGATTGTGGATAGAACTAAAGCAATAACAATCTCAATAAGAGTATATCCTTTAATAACTTTTGTCATGTACAAATTCGTTTATTGTTAACACTTCACGCCCATCATACCTTACCTGGTAACTTATCATAATAACGTCCGTCCAATTAAAAGGATCTGAATAGGTGATTATTAAATCGTACCCCTCAATTTTCAATTCCCTGTTGGTCAATTTGTACTTATTGACCATACCTTGAGCTTTCAAAACTTGTTGCGATTGGCTACCTTTTATCACATTAAAAAAGATCATACTTAACACCATCATAACTATGGATAACATAGATAAAGCTATCATCGATTCCAATATGGAAAATGCTTTTAATTTAAGCATTGAATTCGTTTTGAATGCGTTAATTGATATCCCTTATAAGTATCCACATAAAATTTCGGAATTTTATAGGGCGTAATTTTTGTATCCAATAAATGATTATAAAACTTTGAGGCTCCATTTTTCAAAAACAATCCCTTACAAATTAAACCCCTATTAATAGTTATTTTTCTCTCCAGTTGAATTTCATGATTTGAATATACAACACCCCAAATCCTACTATTTTCACCTAAAATCAGGTAGGGACTATTTCCCGACTTAACATTTTCAGAATATATCAAAACGCCACCCTGAACCTCACTCCCCTTACCCATGATTAAACTATTTTCTGTTCCTAATGTTTCATTAATCAATCCAATATTAGAAGGGTATAATAATTTTGTATTTTTACCTAGGACCAAACTTCCACTTGCAAACACTTGAAACCTTCCAGTAACAAAGTCCTCAAGAATGACATTTTCCCCAAAAACCACCACATCTTCTAATTCCGTTTTATGTCCAATGAATAATTGTTTTTCACAGTAAATAAAAACATTACCTGAAACCTTTAAAGAATCTAAGTTCAAATTTGATTCTGACCATAGTACATGCCTTTTACTCGTATAAGAAATATGCTTCATGTTATTGAGGTATTCTAGGGACACCAATGTATCGTACTTCGGATAAATTATACTCTGATTTAGAATTTTCCTATAGGGGTCCATTTGTAACTTCAGCATTTCACTCGAGCTTGGTTCTATTATATCATACCCTAATTTTTCGTTCAAATAATTAATTCCATTAATACTAGCCGGTGTAATTATTCCGAGAGGGACTAGGGCAGGCCCTTCAATTTTAGTATCTCCACAAACTTTTAAAGGGTAAGTACTTGAGGGGATAAATAATGCAATTTGGTCCAATGGTACGGCATACCCATATAGAGAATAATCACTTTTATTTTGCCCCTTACCATAGGAGGTGCATTTATAAAAATCCAATAACCCAAAACTGCGTTTTAAAATACTAACACTATCAAACCCACTCCCAAATAAATCAAAATCATACCTAGCTAATTCCGAGATTTCTATATTTCCAGACTCAATTAACACTCGAACCGAACTTAGATTAAGAAGTAGTTTCTTTTCATTATTTAATCTTGCATTTGCGTGACTATAGGTTGACATCAATAATAATAGCATCATTACCGAAAAACCAGCGACAATTGAAAAAATTAGAGCATAAAAAAGAGCACTAGCTTTTAACATCATCCTGGGATTTTAACTTAAATAACTTTTTTATCCAAGAGTGTTTCTTCTGCCTCTCATTATCCGTTGGAGTTACAGGTTCCATTGGAATAATTTTTATTTTTTTAATACGTTTCTTTTGATTTTGATCCGTTCGCTCAATTTTGGATTTCTTCTTTTTCTTTAGTACTTCCATGCCGTGCCTAAATTTCTTTTTAGTCACCTGTTGATTTTTATCATAAAAAGTAACTTTCCCATTTATGGTCCCTCTTTTATATTTCCCTCGTTCTTTAATTAAACCCGATTCAAAATATTTAACGTAACCACCATTTTGCATACCCCTTTTCCAATGATCCACGGAAGATAATTTTCCATTTTCATACCAGGAAAGCCATTCTCCTATCTTATATCCTTTTTTAAAGGCACCTAGTTTATGCAACTGACCCGAAATAGAAAACTCTTCATATTTTCCACACAAAAGACTCCCTGAATACCCTCCCTGAGAAGAGTGAATTTTACGGTACTTTGTCCAAAAGTAGGTCACATTCTTATGAGGTTTAATGGTCCAATTCCCATAATTACACACCACTTTGACATTATTCTGATGGATCGATAAAGACTGAATTGGAGAATCTGAGATCGTTTGTCCAAGACCCATTTGCGTATGAAAAATAATAAGCACCACCCCTAAAATCCTCAAACTAATTTCGAATAATATTTTTACCATTTCATTTTATTTATTCAAGTGAAACTCTTTATTAGTTCCAGAAAAATTCAACTTTATAAATTCTACTCCTATCCCGAGAACCTTAACATCTTCAATAAGCGAACCTATGGAAACCACATATTCCTTATTATTTATGACTAATATTCCCTTTACCTTCCGGGTTGATTTATTTTTAAACCCACCCATAAAACTAATAGCGGGCCATAGAACAGTTGGTTGAGTGGTTAAAATAACCTGATCCACTTTCCGCTTCATTGCTTTTGTTCGTATGGAACTATTCCACTTTTCATTCTCAAAACTCTGATTCTTTAAAAAAGGATCTAGAAAACTCCCCGAAACAACATAAGTCCTTGGCGTGGTGTTGACTAATTTATTTTCCACCACTTGAGACACTATGGTCTGGTCAATTTTATAAGAGTCTGAAAAATAGGTGTCATAAATTTCCTTAACCAAAAGACCCCAGATAATCATAACCACTGAAATTAAAACAATCGTACTCACCTTCCCCTTCATCTTATTCTACCTTAAATTTATTAACGGGACTAAAAGAGGTGAAGTTTCCAGCTTTATCAAACCGTTTACAAGACCAATAATAAAAACCAGTATCCAATACCTGAATAAAAATACCCGATAAAGATTCCTCTTTAATAATGAGCGAAGTTTGATTGGAGTCTGAGCTTATATATATACTATCAAATTCTGGAGCACCAATATTACCTAGACCTGACCAATTGAAAATCACTGTAAGACCTTCCACACTATTGTTTAAGGGCGATTGAAGGACCGGTAATTGCGGAATAGTTGTATCCACTTCAAATTTTCTAGAGTAAAATAACGATTTAGATAAATTATTTTCGGCCCTAACTCCCCAATAGTATGCTTTTTCTTGAAGATTTTCACCCCATATATGACTGGTATTACCTGTTTTTACAATTCCTGAAACAAGATCACTCTGTTCAAAGTCACCCTCATATACACGTAGTTCATATTCACTTGAATTGTAAACAACATCCCATTTAAACTCTGGACGTAATGAGTTGACATAGCCATTAAAATCAGGCTTTAGTAGAAACACTTCCGAAGAGTTGAGATTAGTCGTATCGGTAATTTCAAAGGATCTGGTAATAAACTCTGACTCACTTGAACCATTTTGAGCTTTAATCCTCCATTCGTATTTACCGGGTGCCAAATTAATGATTATCCTAGAATCAATAATTATGGAATCTATCACCAATCTATCGATCAATACGAATTCTGGTTTTGCTACTTGAAATCGATAATTAATGGCGCCTTCTACTTCATTCCATACAAATGATTGAGTAGATTCCGCATTTTTCACCCCATCTCTAGGAACAAGAATTTCCAATACCACATCAGAAATATCCTCCTCCAAAATATCCTTACAACTAGAAAAAGATATTATAATGAAAAAAACAAAAGTGATTTTAAAGAATACTTTGAACATATAACTCGGTAAATAATTCATCTTTTTTTAATTTATTATTCCTTTTGGAATACATTTTTAGCGAGCTTATTTGAAACTCTGAGTGATACTTGTCTAATTGATCCAATAGTTTAACCACAGAAGAGTAATCAGATTTTAATTCTACGATTTGATTAGCGACAATAAAATCACCCATTACAACGGTATGAGTAGTTAGCAACGCATTTAATTTTAACGCTTCATTCTCCGAAAAACGCCCAATAATTTGAATTAATTTTTGTTGTAGCCCTATAATATCAGCTCCAGACGAATCACTACGAGCAGTTATTTCCAGCTCATTTTGAAGTAATTGCAACGAGTTTTCAAAAAACGCCACACTTTGACCTTCCTCCGAATAGATAACAATTATCCCTTTTGAAATTGTAGGTACGGTAAGCTTAAAAGTGACGAAGCAAACCAAAACTATTGCCCCAAGGAGACTTAAATAAAATTGATGTTTATGATTTATTTTATTCATTACTATACGCCATTAATATTTTAAATAAATAATAGTTACTACGCTCTTTCCGTTTATACTCAATCACCTCTACAGAACTGATCCAGTCTAATTTATTTAGACTGGTAATCCAAATATTAAGTTCCAATTCATTTTTAATAATCCCAATAATTTCAATATGGTTTTCACGAACGGCTAATTTTGAATCCAGTTTGATTTTTTGTGTTAACGGATTCAATTTTAATTCCCTTAGCACAATATTTTCTGGAACGGATGCTCCAATTTGATCCAGAAATTGAGCAGTTCTGTTTGCATTGGCAGGTTCTACTTCCATCAACACTTGTTTTTGTTGAGTCAATTGTTTTTTTAAGGTTTGTATTTTATGAAACAGGATCTCCTTATTTTCATTATCTTGAAGTAACTGAGAGTGCTTTTCAAATAAGAAAGTGTTTATAGCAAAACTCGAAAAAGTCAAAACAAAAATGAAAGATACGCCCCACGTTTTCAATTTTTTATTCCCCACAAAGAATTGTCCTTCTTTCCTAGAAAAAACAATATAGTCCAACCCTTGTGGTTGAAATTTTTTATCTGCAAAATAGCCTAGGGCGCCAAAAATTGCAATGGCAAATTTAGTGGAATAATGTTTCTCAAAAACCCGAAACTCATCAACACATTCAGAAATGTTTTTTTGCAAATAATTTTCAAAGGGCGACTCAAAATCAAAAATAAAATCTTTATTACTAAAATTAGAACCATTTTCTACCAGTGACTGATAATTGGCTTTATTCACCTCCAATGGGCCTATATTTAACTGCAGAATTTTACTATTTTTGGAAATAAATACATTCATAACCTTTTTCACAAACTCCATTCTAGAAAAACTTACCCAAGCTTGATTTTCTTTAATAATGGATGAAAAATAGAAATCACTTTCCTCAATATTGGGTATGGCCTGAGTTAAAATCCCCCTAGAGCTATCGTAAGACGGGATGAATTTATTTAGCACACATTTACCCGTTAAGGAAAGCACAAAAAAATCGTATTTTCCATAAAAACCAATCAAGGACTCGATATCCTGAAATTGTTTTGGTTCAGAAATCATGTCAAATTCGTTCTTAATAAATCTAAATTTGGCAGATTGAATTTCAACTATATTTCCTACTTCGTTGCAAACGAGTTCTACGCTAACCACAGTTGAAACTGCCGATATATTCGTCCAAATACTCATTTAGTAAATCACAACTGGCTTTATTAATAAATGCAATTTCGATTGGGATTTCACTTTTGTTCGGGAACCAAAAATCCACTTAAGAATGGGAATTCTTGAAATAAATGGAAGCCCTTTTCCTGAATCGTTCGTCATTTTTTCTTCTAAACCTCCGAGAAGTATCATCTCACCATTTTTTACACGTATCATGGATTTAAATTTACGAGTCACTTTCCCGGGGGGTGCCGTTTTACTAATCCTTTCTGTAAAATCCGATTGACCCACTGTAATTTCTAAGGTAACATGCCCATCACTCGAAACCATGGGTAAAATGTCCAAGGTTAAATCGGCCGAAGTAGATTTATAAATTTGTTGCTGGTTGGTTATGGGATTTTGGCTTCCGACATAACTATTGTTAACTTCTAAGTAATATTCGGTATTTCCTATTTCCATAGTGGCTTGATGCCCATTTAAGGTGGATAACATTGGGGTAGACCTTATTTTTAAATTTCCATTGGCTTCCAAAGCTTGAATAGTCATGTAAAAATCAGGTTGAACTGCCCCTAGATTAACTAAACCATATCCACTAAAAGCAGATAACAGATTGTTAATAGTGCTACTATTAAGGGTAGCTGTACCTCCCTCTGCTCCTATTTCCCCGGATGTTGTAGAAGGGGTATTACCTACTCCTAACTTCATATCAATACCGCCAGACATGGTATGGGATTTATTAAAGTCAATAATCATGACTTCAATACGTACCATTGGAACTACTTTATCCACCGCAAATAAAAAGCGTTTAATCTCTTCCACATTAGGCCGTGATCCACTCATAACAAACCCATTAAGCTCTTTGAATTCTCTGATTTCAACATCAATTTTTAGATCCGAAGGAATAAAATCTAAAATGCTTTCAATGGTTCTATTTTCCAATTGAACCAGCTCAGTGGTTCTAAGTATTTCATCCTTTCGATGACCAATTAGATAAACTCCATCCTGTTTTCTAAACGTCAAATTCGAACTATTTAAAATATAGTCCATAAAGTCATCAAATTCAGTATCCTCTATATAGATTGACGCATTTCCTTCGGGTTGATCATATAAAAAATACGGAATAAATGTTTTTTGAGAAACAGCAGCCAATATGTCTTTAATGGGTTGATTAAAGGCCGTTACACTTATTAAGCCCTGTTCATTCACTTCAACTTGAAGTTCTTCCTTATTTTGATGTTCAATCTTTTTCTTCCTGTCTTGGAAAGTTATTTTTGGCTTTTCATTGGGTTTTTCATTGGCATGAACCACATAAAAATTTGAGTGAACCCGTTCTATATATAGATCGTTTGAAACAGCCAACATATCTAAAGCACTTTCTAATGGTCTGTTTTTTATAAACACACTCACTAATTTACCTTTAACCTCCGGACTTGCAATCACATTTACCAACGATAATTTAACAATTTCCCGAAGGACATTTTCTATTGTATCGTTTTTTAGATCAAGAGAAAGGAAATGGTTCTTATCGTTATAATTAATTTTAGGTAACTTGACAAATATCTGTGGAACAATTACTGGATCATAAGGAACATAAAAGGTCATTATGGAACCCATAAATTCAATTTTCATAGAATACTCGTTACACAAAAACAACAGAACATCCAGTACTTTGGCATCAGAGAAATTATTGACAACTACCCCTGGTATTTCACCTCTTACATTAATATTTAAGGAATGGTTGGAAGCCAGTGAACGTAAGAACTCTTTTACAGAAACACCACTCACTGAAAACTCAACCGATTCATTCAACCCAGGGTAGGTTTTCTTACCTAGTAGTTCAAGTTCACTGGTCAAGGAATCCAAGTAACTTACTTCTTGAGCAACTAGGATCTGAGAAAACAGAATCACATAGATAAATAAGACTATTTTTTTTACCGACATATTAATTAATAAGTATTGGATATATTTCCTTAAAAGTGGTCACCCCGTTCAGGTATAAACGCCAGGCAGAGTGAACAAGGTTTTTGATTTCATTTTTTTCAAAATAGGGTTCAATGCGATGGTCATTTTCTCGGACCATATGTGTTAGTTCCTCATCTAAACATAAAACCTCATAAATGGCTGTTCGGCCACTAAACCCGGTATAATAACAATGTTCACATCCAACAGAAATAAAATGTGAAGTCGGAAAATCTAACTTTAAGGGAGTGGGTATTTTTAATCCTTCAAATTCTGTTACCTCTTGTTTACAATGAACACACAACTTACGAACCAACCGTTGGGCCATAGAAATATTCAAGGTATTTGCCAAAAGGTAAGCCGGAATACCCATTTCTATGAGTCGTGAAATAGTTGCCCATGCAGAATTAGTATGAATGGTTGATAAAACTAAATGCCCTGTTAAAGCGGCTCTTACAGCCATTTGAGCTGTTTCCGCATCCCGGATTTCACCTAGCATTATTATATCTGGATCTTGCCTTAAAAATGTTTTTAATGCTTTGGAAAATGTTAAACCTATGGATTCTTTTAATTGAACTTGATTTATCCCTTCCAAAGTGTATTCAATAGGGTCTTCAATGGTCAGGATATTCGTTTTTTCTTCATTAAGAATCTTTAAAGTGGCATATAAGGTGGTGGTCTTTCCAGAGCCCGTAGGGCCACTAATTAACACCAACCCGAAAGACTTTTTTGTTCCCAATAAAAAATCCTCCAATTGCCGTTTTTCAAAGCCCAGATGATTTATATCAATATTAGTAGCGTCATTACTCAATAATCGGAGTACTATTTTTTCGCCATATAAAGTGGGTAATATAGAAACTCTTAATTCTAGTTTGGATTGGAGTTGGTTTAACGTCATCCTACCATCCTGAGGCAACCTTTTTTCAGCAATGTCCAAATTTGACTTAATCTTGATCTGGTTAACTAAAGCTGGATATTCTTGCTTGTCCAATTTGTAACGTTCTACCAGTACACCATCAATCCGGATACGAATTCGGGCTTTCTCTGCATAGATTTCAATATGGATATCGGAGCTACCCAAACTTTTGGCTTCCTCCAGTAATCTTTCTAAAAACCGATTCGAATTCTCGGATGAAAACTTGAGAACCTTACCATTGAGGTCATGTTGGCGATAAAACTTATTTAACGCCACCCCAATTTTTTCTTGAGGAACAAACTCAAACTGGATTGACTTGCCTAGTATTAGTTGCAATTCTTCTTTCTTTTCGGTGTAGTCTCCTTGCGAAGAAACAAAAAAACACAATTCTGTTTCATTCTTGAATGCTGGAATTATTTGATAATGCCATGCCTGTTGGGGACTTATTAATTGCTGTAAGTCCACAGAAAGCGTAAGGGGAACCTGCTGTATTTCCTTGTTTACCATAACAAATAGTTAGAATAAATATTGGGTATCCATCCCAAATAATAACCTGCTTTTACGACTAAAAAAAGTCCCGCTAGGGCTCCTGCTAGAGGAATACGTTTTTCCGTTTGCGGGTTTATTTTTTGTTTGATTCCGTACACCAGAGCGACTAATAAAAGAGAAAACACAAAAAACAATAGGTAATGACTAAAAGAGAATGAAAAAACGATAACCAAGAAGAATAATATATCTCCCCACCCTATCATTTCTTTGCTTACATTGACCCATTTTTTAGATTTTAGAGAATACCATAACGTCATTACAAAAAACTGCATTCCAATAAAAAAAATACTGAATAGATAATCCGCTAATAATAAACGGGGAGATAACACCTGTAGCCCCATATATATCCCTATCCCCGCGATAATTGGTAACCACCCCCAACTTATGGCAAAGTGTGTATAGTCTTGAACTATAATAGCTACTAAGCAAATCATTTCTATCAGTATTAAAATGGTATTCATAACAAATCTTAATCTCTAATAATTTCTCGGAGTTGGCGTTCATTATCTATTTGCCAAACATTTAAAACACCGTCATTATCAAAATCCACCACAGCAGTAGCTGTCGCAATAAATGCGGTTGGAGAGAACGAAGAAAATTCAATCCTGTAATTTGCATTTCCACCATCAATTGTTAACTTTTCCTGAATAAAACCTATTTCATCCAAATCATTGGAATAACGTGACCTTTCATAAAAGTAAGTAAGCTCCATATTGTACAGGGCATTTAGTTGCAATTGTGCTTCCTTGGCTTTCGCTTTGGATATAACGGCAGTTTGATTAGGAAGTACCAACAACACCAATATGCCAATAATAGCGAGAACAATTAAAATCTCCGTTAACGTCCAACCCGGTAGTTTTTTACTTGGTTTTAGCACATCACTTCTCATTCCCTTTTTCAGGTATTTCCATGCCGAAGATGCAAATGTAAATTGGTTAGTTTTTGGTACCATTTTGAACGTAATTATGGAGGTGTTAAAAAACCGGAAATATCCCTCTTTTAAAATGGATACTCCCAAATACATACATAGTATTTTTACGATGTACTGTGGTATTTTTACGCTAAAACCACCAATTTCATGGTATAATTACGCTGTTATTTTGTCCATCTATTGAAGGTAACAAACCTAGGGATTCATAAATTTGACTTCTAATGGAAAACTCATTAAACAGGTGCAAATAACGATGAAAAAACTGATTATCATTTTTCTAATGCTCCTCTCTGTCCAGGGTTGGGGAAATACCAAAAATGATTCAATTTTATATGTTCCCATTGTATTTCATAATTTATTTTCTAAATCAAGCGAACAAGTAGCGACTCCCCAAGTTATGGACATTCTAAAACAACTTAACCAAGAGTTCTCCCCTTCAACACAGGAGATATTTATAGGAGTACGTTCCATTTTTCAATCAGTTACCGGAAGTCCAAAAATTCAATTCGTTTTGGCACAAAGAGATTCTTTAGGAGTAACCCAATTAGGTATGGAACAAAAAAAAATTCACCGGCCCTACTTTTTAAAGAGTAATATTGAAGACGTAAAACAAGGTACTCCAAATGGGTTTCAGGCATGGGATTGTACAAAATATATCAATATTTGGATTTGTCATATTAGTTCCTTTAATCCCAAATACAAACGCTACTCAGGTCTAACAAAAAAAGTAAATACAACCGATGCTACAATTCCCGGGATAGTTATTGATTATCGCGATTTTAACGACTCCCGGGTTATTATTCATGAAATGGGGCATTTTTTGGGACTCATTCATACCTGGGGTAATTATAAATACACCTGTAATTATGACGATGGAATGAAAGATACTCCCAAATGCCAAGAACCTGCATTTGGTTGTATTAACCCCAAAAACACATGTGAATCTATTCAACAATGGGAAAACTGGATGGATTACTCCGCATGTTCTGCTATGTTCACCAAAGAACAATGCCTTCGAATGAGAACCGTTCTTACCTCCAACCTTACTTATTATAGGAACTCCCCCTATAGGTTACAACCCGTAGATAAATGGCCCTTATTTAATTTAAATATACAAACCCAAGCCCCCCTTCTAATAAAGCTAAATAATAAGAAAGTCATCCCTATTTGGCCTGATGGTGCGGTATCAATAAGTACACAAAAGGCAAAAAAAACAACGCTATTTGGTTTTTACCCTTCTAGTACTTCCATCAATGGTTATTACTCCATTTTAAGAATATCTAAGAAGGAAAAAATATGGATTACCCAAAACACCCCAATACACCATAAAGAACCCACCATTTTAACTAAAGGCCGTTATAGAATATATATTACTTTAAAAAAATGGCTTCCTCAGCAAACTATAGGTGCCGGTAAGGTTATGATGTTACACTTAAAGTAAAAGGCCATTACTTTTTTGATATTGAAAAGTATATTGACTTCTGCTAAAGGTGAAAACTGTTATATCTCGAAGAGATAAATAATAATCAAACCATAAATCTGCCATGATTCCCATTATGGCCTTAGCAAACCAAAAGACCACTTAATTAATTTATTCTTTAGGAAGTAAAACCACTCTTCCTAATCAGGCATACGACCTCTTAATAAACACTTATCCATTGGATCATTTGTGGAATATGAAATAATTTCAATATTACTCTTACTTTTCCATTTTCAAAGTGGTGTTTTTAAGCATCCCATGGGAACTTCTAAAAATAGCTTTATCCTTCATCTAAATTTTCAATGGAAATAAAAAAGCCCTTACATCCCTGTAAAGGCTTTCTCTTTTATTTCATACTTATTGGTGCATAACCCAGTTTCCATTAAGTTTCTCTAGTTTCTGCTAAACACCAGAATAGAAAACTATAATATAGCAACTTGCTTCTATTCTTTATTTAGATGGCAAGCTACGGGGGAATTGGGTTTCTGGAATTATTGTTGGTAAAAAACCTAATTTTTTATTACTTTCTGCGAAACCCCATTTACAGTTAACACATAGATACCTTTTGGCAAGACGGAAGTGTCTATCACAGTACCCTTAGAATACAATAAAACTTGCCCAGTAATACTCGTAATTATTACTTCCGAATCGTAAGGAGCATCAATAAAAACCTGATTTTGAAAAGGATTTGGATATGCCTTAACGACAATATTCTTCTTTTTGCTCACCCCCACAGGAGGTAAAGCACTAGAAAAAACAAAGGTATTTACTAATCCCCCTTGTTTTGACATACCACAAACAAAAAGAGTATTATTAGAAATAACTAGGCCAGATAAATAAGATCTATCCTCTAATCCCGTTATAGGTATGGTATCCCAGGTATCTCCGAAATTTATTGATCTATACATCAACACTTCACGTAATTGAGTCGCAGGATTCTTATAGTATCCCAATGCAAACAACACGTGATCATCGGTCAAAACGATATTAGGTATTTGCAACAAATCTTTTTGAAATTCAAATTTTTCCACCCAATTCAAACCGTTGTCGGTACTTTCAAACAAGTACGTATATGGAGAAGAAGACCCTCGTTTAAAACACGTAATTAATAGTTTATTTCCAATAATATCAAAGGAGTATGCTGCGCCAATATTGTCATTCCCCGAAATTTGCAATTCTGACCAAGAAGCACCCTGATTAGTACTTTTATACAGTTTATAGTTCACATTATTGTCAACACCTCCTACCAACCAATGCGTATTTGATATTTCAACCATATCCATCATGACATCCTTTACGTCAATACCATTGTTTATTAAGGTCCAATTCAACCCATTATCAACACTTTTATATATTAAGCTTTCATTCGCTAGGTTTCTACCTAAAAGAACCAATCCAGAGTTAGTACTCTTTAGACTAAAGACAGCATGCAAATTGTTTAAACCAATGGCATTCATAGCCACCCAATTATCTCCTTGATCAGTGGACTTAAACACATCCGGAGAACCAGGATCGCCTGGATAAGTATCCATACAAATAACAATATCACCATTCGCTAAGGCTGTCATGGAAGTGGTTATCCTATGTATCCCTAGGCCTAAGCCATTGGTTTTAGGAGTCCAATGGTATTGAGCTAACAGATTGGTGCTTACCAATACGCTAGCTATTAATACCAATCCGTATAAAATTACACTATTTTTCATTTTTGTTAAACTAAGGTTACCACTAATTAAGGATCCAAATATAAACATAATTACAGGAAATTAGATTTCATTACCACCTATTATTTTCACCCTTAAGGCTTTGTTTAAAATGATTCTTTTAACGGAATAATGTTATTCGTTTCTTATCATTCCATTGGATGTAAATTGAATTATGTACCCTCGATTTGCAACCCGGTAGTTGAAAAAAACAAAGAAGGGCGTTTTGGAACAATAACTTTCTGCTTAAGCTCCATAAAAAAAAGCCTTTACATTAATGTAAAGGCTTTCTGTTATATTTCATACTTATTTTTCCATAACCCGATTGCCATTAAGTTTTCTATATCGGCAAAGCCGACAAGAAAGCTAAAATGCTCCTTTAGTTTCGTTCTGTATAAAAATGAAAGAAAAATCTACCTTTCATATTAAACAGATTTGTAAAAGAGTGAGGTGAACTTTTA